>SYGQ01000041.1 GCA_005799475.1 Planctomycetia bacterium
CCGAGGGCCCCACGAGCATGCGCGCGGTCGAGCGAGTTCGGCGCGCCGCCGCCGGCATCCGTTGCGGCCACGCGGGCACGCTTGACCCGCTGGCGACGGGACTCCTCGTCATTGCGCTCGGCCGCTTCACGAAGATGATCGCCACGCTGATGGGCGGCGACAAGCGCTACGAAACCGTCATCGATCTCTCCGCCTTCACGACGACTGACGACCGCGAGGGAGAAGCCACACCGGTCCAGTGCGCGTCACCGCCGACCTCCGCGCGACTCGACGAGGCCCTCGCGCAATTCCGCGGGTCGATCCTGCAAGCCCCGCCCGCGTTCAGCGCCGTCAAGATTGCGGGCAAGCGCTCGTACGACCTCGCCCGCCACGCGCTCCGAGATCAACGCGAAAACGGTGCAGAGTCTGCCGCGGCAACGCCAGCCCCCCTGCCACGCCCCGCCTTCGTCCACACGATCGAAGTCCGCGAGTACCGCTATCCGCTCGTTGCCCTCGACATCCAATGCGCCAAGGGCTTCTATGTCAGGAGCCTCGCGCGCGACCTCGGCCGCGCACTCTCAACGGGCGGGCACTGCCGTCTCATCCGGCGCACATTCAGCGCGCCCTTCAGCGTCAACAATGCGATCAAACTTGATGAACTCCCGCCGCAACTCACGCGGGCGCACTTGACTCGTCTGCCCGGCGCGACCTAACCAGAAGGATCGCCATCCCCGCCAAGAGCAGCATGTCCGCAACATTGAAGACCCACGGGAACACTTCGCGGCTCCCGCCCGGCCACGCAAGACCAAACGGCAACGAGCATCGCGGGAAGAGATAGAGGAAGTCGCGCACCGCCCCGAAGACGACGCGATCGTAGAGATTGCCAACGCCGCCCGCGAGAATGAGGCCGATCGCAACATGCGTCCACTTCGACGACGCGCGCGTCCACCAACCGAAGATCGCCACGCCCGCGACGACCGCCACGGCCGTGAACACAATGAACGCGCCACGCGCGTTCTGCCCGATGCCGAACACGGCGCCGTGGTTCACCACGAGATGAAGGTCGAGCAGGTCGAACGGGATCGCCTGGACTCCCTCATGCCACGGCAGGCGAAATGAGGGCTCCGCGACCACTTCGCGGTTCGAGAGATCCACCGGCGACCCGGCCACGCGCTCAAAGGCCATCGACTTTGTCGAGAGGTCGATCCCCACCCCGACAAGAAACACCGCGAGCAGTTGCGTCCACGCCCGCGGCGATCGCCACGCGGGTGATGCCAGCGTCAACTACGGCCCCGCGCGCGCTCCATCACGCGCTCGGACTCAATCGTGTACTTCGCCCACGGCTTGGCATCGAGCCGGCCCCTCGGGATCGGCTTGCCAGACATCTGACAGAGCCCGAAAGTTCCATGCTTGATGCGCGCGAGCGCCTCGTCCACTTCGACCACAACCGCCCGCCCGTGTTGAGCGAGATCGAGCGCGAAGTCTTGGTCGAATGTGTCGGTGCCGATGTCAGCCATGTGGAGCGGCATCGTCGAAAGCGCGCCATCATTGCTCTTGAGCGCTTCCTTCTCGGTGATCTCGACGCGGCCAACGAGTTCCTTTCGGAGCTTGAGGAGGACCTCGTGATAGCGATCCAAGTCCTTCGCACCCATTTTCGACTGGCCAGGCTTGATCTCGAACGGCGCGGCATCCGCGTCCGCTTCTGACGCGGCGACCTTCGCTGCCTTGCCCCGCGCCTTCGGAATCTTCACGCCCTTGGTCGACAACACACGCACCTTGCGCCCATTGATGATGACATAGCCACCAGTCGCCTTCTGCGCTGAGACCGCCTGCACGGCGGCCTGCGCCACAGACACGGCGTGCGCCATGTCGATCTTCTTCTTGGGTTCCTTCGACTTGTCGGTCGACGCGCTCGGCTTGTGCTTGATTTTCGGCTTGGCGATGACCGGAGGCGGCGCACCCTTGGACCGCTTGGGCGGCGGTGGCGGCTCTCCGACGATGCTCTTGGGCATGACGAAGACCTGCTTCGGCGGAGGCAACTTCGTGAGTTGCGGCGCCGTCGGCGGCTGGTGCTTCTTCGGTGGCACGATGACGGGGGTCGACTTGCCCTGGGTCGCCTTCGCCTTCGCCTTCAACTTCATCTTTTCTGCGACCGCTGTCGCCGCCGCCTTGGATGGTTTCTTCTTGCTTGGCACGGAAACGACCATTCTACTCGCAACCCCCGCGCGGTCAACGCGGCGGCTTCGTGGCCACGAAGGAGCCGATTCGGCGAAACTTCTCGTAGCGCGCGCGCACGAGGTCATCCGTGGGCATCGCCACGAGACCTCGCAACTGGTCGACGATCCACGACTGAAGGTTTGTGGCCGCGCCGCGCGGATCACGATGAGCGCCTCCAAGGGGCTCGGGGATGACCGCGTCGACGAGACCGTTCCGCAGGTTGTCGGCCGCAGTCAGCGCCAGGGCCTTCGCCGCCAACGGGTTCGTCCGCTCGTTGGCCTCTTTCCAAAGGATCGCCGCGCATCCCTCGGGCGATATCACCGAGTACCAGGCGTTTTCAAGCATGGCGACACGATCGGCCACGGCGATCCCAAGCGCCCCACCAGAACCTCCCTCGCCGATGACGATCGACACGATGGGCGTGCGCAAACGGCTCATCTCCCGAAGGTTGACGGCGATCGCCTCGGCCTGTCCGCGCTGTTCCGAATCGATCCCGGGATACGCGCCGGGCGTGTCCACAAAGGTCACGATCGGCCGACGAAACTTCTCAGCAAGGCGCATCTTCAGGAGCGCCTTGCGGTAACCCTCCGGATTGGCGCACCCGAATCGGCAGGTGATCCGCTCGGGGGTCGTCCGCCCCTTCTGGTGGCCAACCACGAGCACTTTGAACGGGCCAATCCGGGCAAATCCCGTCACGATCGCCGGGTCATCCGCGAACCGTCGGTCGCCGTGCAGCTGACAGAAGTCGCGGCAGAGCATGTCGATGTAGTCGAGCGTCTGCGGCCGTCCGGGGTGTCGAGCCACGCGCACGGTCTGCCACGGCGTGAGACTCGAATACGCCTTCGACAGCAGCGATTGTCTCGTGGCCTCGAGGGTCGCTCGCTCTTGCGCGCCGGATGGATCGCCTTCGAGTTCGGCCAACTGTCGCTCGACTTCAGCGATCGGCTGCTCGAAATCCAGCAATGCGACCGCAGCAGTTCCGGCCCGAGACATGGCGCGAAATAGTAGCAGTCCTGCTATGTTCAGGCGATGCCCACTGCGCTGTCGGTGATTGGATTCGGCCCGATGGGAAGCGCGCTCGTCACCGGCGCACTGCGAGCGGGCCTCATTGATCCGCGCGAGATTCTCGTCATCGATGTCGATCCCGCGGCGCGCGCACGCGCCGAGAAGATCGGCTGCCGTATCGCGGCAGACCCGTCCTACGCGACGACGAGCGAACGCATTGCACTTTGCGTCAAGCCGCAATCGTTTCCGGAAGTGGCCGAACGAATCGGCGTGCTCGCGGCACCCACACTGGTGGTCTCCGTGATGGCCGGCGTGTCGATCGGACGCCTGCGCGCTGCACTCGGCGAGAACGCGCATGTCGTGCGCTGCATCCCCAACATCGCGGCCGAGTCGGGGCTCGCGGCAACGGTCCACCGATGCCACGACTCGTGCACAGCGCCCGAACGCGACTTCGGGCTGCGACTCTTGGGTTCCATCGGCATCACCGTTGAACTCCCCGAACACCTCTTCGACGCCGCCACTTCCGTGAGTGGCTCGGGCCCGGCCTATGTCTTTCTCCTCGCGGAGGCGATGATCGAGAGCGCGAAGCGGATGGGCTTTGATCAAGCGACGGCCGAACGGCTCGTGCGCCAGACCATGCTTGGTGCCGCGACCGTGCTCGCTCGTTCGGGCGCCGCCCCCGCGGACTTGCGTGGAGCGGTCACGAGCCGAGGCGGAACGACGAGCGCCGCACTTGCCGTCTTCGACGCGCGAGGATTCCGTGCGATGGTCGATGATGCACTTCGGGCCGCACGCGATCGAGGGCGCGACCTCGCTGCAGCTGCCGCCGCGGCCCCGCCAAGTTCCGAGTCGGCTGGAGTCGCCTAGCCATCATCGGAGGCGCCACGATGGGTGACTCACTCGCGATCGACCTCCGCCGCGTGCGCAAGTCGTACGGGAAGCGTGTGAACGCGCTGCAAGGCGTCGACCTCACTGTCCATCGTGGCGAGATCTTCGGACTGCTCGGTCCAAACGGCGCGGGGAAGAGCACACTCGTCAAAGTGATGATGACGATCGTGCACGCCGACGAAGCGCACGGCACGATGCTCGGTCGACCGCTGGGAGACCTCGGCGTCTTGCGGGAAGTCGGGTACCTCCCCGAACACCATCGACTCCC
>SYGQ01000215.1 GCA_005799475.1 Planctomycetia bacterium
CGAGCGCCCCTCCATCTCGTCCTAAGTTGCGCGCGCACTCGAGGGGGCGCGTTGCCTCGTCGAGGGCGCATAGGAGGGAAGCCATGAAGCAAAGTCTCGCACGCGGGCCGTCGTTCTCGTTCACATGGATCTCGATCATCTCCTCGTCGGTGGCGATTGGTGTCGACAACATCGTGACCGCTGATGTCGATGTGCCTCCACCCTGTCCAAAGATGGAGATCCCATGCGATGCCCCACCAACGACTGGCGATCCGGGGGCCGACCAACCGTGCGCCTGCGGAGACGGGTCCTGGGTGACTGAAACCACCCATGTGGCATGCGAACCGGCGATTCCGACCACGGACAACGGCCACATGGCACGCGGTGCTTCAGTGTTCGACAGGGCCGCCGTGGCCGAAGCGGGGCCGTCGCGAGCCAGTTGCCAACTGACCCTCGACGCCGCGTCGAACTGGTGGGTGCCCATCTCAGGCACCGGCGGATCGAGGGCGACCTTCTCCTCAGGATGGAAGCGCGTATGGGGCGGTTCGTTGCCCGCGTGTCCCGAACTCCGTCTGATCGCGTGCTCGGGCACCGGTGCGGCCGCGGTCGCTGTCTCTGCCGACGCCCGCATCGGTTGCTCGGCCTCTGCGAGCGCCTCGATCATGGGTGCCGCGTCGGGTCCCGGAGATGCCAACGCCGAGCTCTCGAAGTCGATCAATGCATCGGCTCAATTCGACCGGATCACGAGCAGGGCCGACTTCAAGGGAAACATCGGGGGCACTGTTCGCGACCTCACTCCGTCGGCGGTGGTCGAGTTTTCCGGCGAAGACTCCTGGTCGGTCGAAGGTGGTGGTGGCTCGACGGGCACCCTGGCGATTGTGGTTCACCCGGGGCGAACCTATTGCGCGATCTCCAACCTTCCTGCGCGCGTGGGCTGGCACGGGTCTCTCGCGGTCTCCGGGGCGATCGGTGCGGGCGGAAACGGGACGGCCACTGCGTACTCGGCCGCCACGCTCACGCTCACCGTGAACTGAGGCGGTCATGTCGGCGTGCACTTCGTCCATCGTTGTGGCACTCGCCGCATGGCTCATGCCACTCGCCAGCTCGAGAGGCGAACAGGTTTCTCTCGCAGCGGAGACGATTCGAGCTTCGGCGAGCGCGATGCGCGACGAGTTTTCGCTGCGCGACCACGAAGTGTTGCTCGGGCGCAAACGCTCCGTCGATTGGGCGCTCCTTCCGGCACTAGTCATGTCGGACATCGCGCGCGGGGCCCCACCGATCCGGTGGGGCTCCCAGCTTGATGATGGCTACGGGTGCGCGCTGCCCATTCCAGACTGCGGGGTACCCACACCACCGTCGGTCGAAGCGTGGTGTCGAGCCATCGCCGACGAGGGTGCTGTGCGCATCGTGTACCGGTCCGAATTGGCACGGGGCACTCTCTCTGAGTACCCCGTCTTGATCTCTTGGAGCGGCGACATCGGGCGCACGGCGGGTGCGCTCGCGACAGATTGGTTCGAGCCCGCGCTCGGTCTCAGGGGCATCGACTTTCCGCTCCTGCCCGATCGCGTGGGTGTGCGTTGGAACGACGAGTTGGTGCATGTGGGTGTCCTTGGATCATCGATGGCACTCGATGCTCCATGGCCCGAAGACCCACCCTCATTCACGCACCTCGCCAACGACTACGACATCGCTGCGGGACTTCGCGCGTGGTACTGGGCCACGAGGGGCATCGAAGCGTGGAGGAAGCCCGGACCGAGTGCCTCGGGGCGGCGCACCGCCCGATCGATCGGCTGGAGACTTGTGGGGCCGCAGCAGTGGGAACTCGAAATCACGCTGCGCGAGTCAACCACTCCGCGGAGCGCTGGATTTGCGCTGGCGACGAGTGACGGCAGAGTGGCCGAACCCATTGAGACGGGGGTACGGACGGTTCCCCCGAACTCTCGGCTCGTGCTCACCTTTCTTGTGTGTGACGACGGCGCACCCAGAGGTCGTCAACTCGACGCGCAGTGCGGACTCTCCCGGTTGGAGTGGTGGGTGGGGCACGAACGCATCGCGTGGGCGGAGTTCGATGCGATCCGTCGCACGCATTTCGATGCCGCGCTCGACGGAGTTGACCGGGCGGCATCGACGATATGGACCGACGCAATGACCCGAGTCCGCGCCGCACAGTCGACCCCATCGGACACCGCTCCCATTCCGAACGATGTGGTCACGATGGTGGCCGACGACGCCGCCATTCGATCGATCCTCTGCGCCAATGCGTGGGTGCATGCCGCCCACGGCGATCTCGCAGGGCTCCATGAAGCGCTCGTGCGATTCGAGGCAACGCGGCGCGTGCGCGGGTGCTCCCATCACGACCTCGCGGCCTTGACCATCTTTGCCGAATCGATCGCTCACGCGAGATTCCCAGAAGAGTCGGTCGACTTGGTGGTCACGCGGATCGGAACCCTCGCGACGCAATGGGGAGATGAGGACCTCTGGGAGGCGTGCGACTTGGCGACGGGCTGCGGACGGTTCTGGGCCGGCTGCGAAATCGCGGCCGCTGCGCTTGCGCGTGCGCGGACACCCCCTTGGCGTGCCGCATGGTTGCACGCCCTCGGTGTGCTTTCGCGTTACCGCGACGACCCCGATGCAGGACTTGCCTTCGAGTGTGATGCGCAAGTCCGGGAGTTCGGCCTCCGACGTGCCGCGCGGCCGCTCAACACGGTCGCTCCCTACTCCCGCGACTCGTTGCGCTGCCCCGAGGGCGGGATCGCCGGCACCGCCGCGCCGATGCCGCTCGCGAAGTTTCGTGCGATCGACCGCCCCTAGTCGCCAACGATCACACTGAGGTTCGGGTTCGCGTGCCGAGCGGAGGCGATGCCCTCGGGCGTCACGGATGACGACCACACAAAGACTCGCCTCAGCGAACTCGAGGAGGCCAGCGCTGCCAAGCCCGCATCGGTCAAAGGCGTACCGGCAAAGTTCGCGGTGTGCAGGTGAGGAAGTCGCGCGAGAGCTCCC
Source organism: Planctomycetia bacterium (assembly GCA_005799475.1). Classification (GTDB taxonomy): domain Bacteria; phylum Planctomycetota; class Phycisphaerae; order Phycisphaerales; family SM1A02; genus F1-60-MAGs104. Next base: position 2,983 of record SYGQ01000215.1, read on the forward strand.
GCTGTGGCATCGCCCGCCGCCGTGAAGTCGAGACGGATCGCGCGAAGTTCGATCAGCGGCGCGAATGCCGCCGCCGAGCCATCCGTGAGTCCGCTGCGTGCCGCGGTGATGGAGGCCACCAGCCCCGCGACGCCGGCCACTCGGATCAGTTCTGCATCACCCGCCACCGGAGTCGCGCGACTGAGATCCAACTCGAGACTCGCTGTGTCTGCCGAGAGCGGCCGAAGAAGGATGCCCCGTGAGGCAAGCAACGACGCCGTCGCATCGACCTGCGCCCGCTCGTCTGGCGTCATCGCACGCGCGAGCGCGACCCAACCTGGATCCGGCGTGTGTGTGGCGCTCGCAGGCACCGAAGCTCCGTGCGCACCTTCGCTGATCCAATCCTTCAGGAGTGCGACCTGGTCGTCGTTGAGACGGTCACCCTCAGGCGGCATGCGGTCCTCGTCATCGGCCCCGAGCGTGACAACCTTGATGAGCAGGCTCGCGTTGGGATCGCCCGGCTTCACGACCCACTTCCCCGCTTGTTCGCGTGTCAGCCGATCGAGATCGTCAAGCCGCACCCCCCCCTTCTTCTTTCCATGACCGTGGCACTCGTAGCAATGCGCCGTGAGCAGCGGCACGACCTGCGCCTCGTAGTCCACCTTCCACGCGTGCGAGTCAGCCCCCGGCGACAACACGGAAGAAGGCGCGGTCACGACGCTCGGCGGTGCTCCGAGTTGCACACGAGCCGCCGCCTCGGCGTCGGCTCGTTGTCCGCGTTCGGTCGCATCGATGGCCCGCCAGAGCGCATCGGTGATGTGCCCCTTGCCATGAACGAGATCGCCACCGAGCGAACCCTCGGCACCCAGGCACATCGCGGTCGCGACGAGGGCCGTGCGCCACTTGCCTTGCGCCCTCGACCCCTGCGAATCGCGCGCTCGCACCACTGTGAACGCCAACGCGAGGAGGGCGCTCGCGCCAATGACCCCCAGCCATCGATGCAGAAAGATGTCCCCGGACGGCGAACCCCCTCGCGCTTCAGGACTCACCCAGCCGCTGACTGCCGCGAGCACCGCGCCGCCAGCAGCGATCCAGATGGCGGTGAACGAGAACGGCGCGATCCCTCCGCGCCGCGCGAAGGCGCGCCAGAGTTCGACCGCGGCGGCGACGAGGGCGAGTGCGATTGGAAAGTGAACGAGCGCCGGATGCAGTGAACCAACGAAGTCCAACCAGGCGTCGCTCACCACATTCGCGGGCTCCATCGCGCCCATCCTAATGATGCATCCACCTCTACGCGCGGACGACTCGCGAGCGGAACGCACGATCGTGGATCAGAAACTCCGCAATCTGCTCAGCGCTATCGAGGGGCGGCATGCCCGCGAGTGCCATGCGCATCGCGTGGCGACGCCCCGCGTCCGCCATGAGATCAAAGAGGGACGCACCGAGGCCGCCAAGGTTCGCCTTCGCATCGACGAGATCCGCCGTCATCACTGCGCCTCCGGCATCGACGAGCGGGCGCGCATTCTCCCGCTGGTGTTGGTCGCGGTGGTACGGATAGGGCGCGAACACCGTTGGCACGCGATTGGCGAGCGCCTCCGCCACAGAACTGGCCCCGGCCCGACTGAGCGCGAGTTCGGCCGCGCCCCACGCCACTCCCATGCGGTGAAGAAACGGCATCACCGCAGCGCGAACTCCCGCTTCGCGCCACGCGCGCTCATAGCGGGCGATCCCACCCGCGGGCACTCCACCGCAGAGGTGGAGCACCTGCCAATCTCGGAAGCGGCCGCCCTCGTCCTTGGCCATCGCGACGGCGAGCTCGTTGAGGCTTTGAGCCCCCTGCGATGCCCCCGTAATGAGCAACACTGGCGTCTTCGGATCGAGCCCGAGCTCGGCGCGGCACAGCTCCGGCGACGCCGGAGCGACCGCGATCCGCCGAATCGGCATGCCGATGATCTCGCTCGAGAAGCCGGGAATTCCCGGGACGCTGACAGCGGAGACGGCCCTTGTGGCGCGGGTCCGCACCCACCGATTGGCTCGGCCCGGCGTCGCGTCGAGGTTGACAAGCAGGACAGGAATTCCGCGCCGACGCGCCGACGCCACGATCGACGGCGTCACGAATCCGCCGAGCGACACGACCCAATCCGGTGCCACACGATCGATGATCTCACTGGCATCTCCGCGACCGCGCCAGAGCCCCGCGAGGAACCGGAGCATGCCGCGCACGGTGGGACGGAACCCTTCCGCGCGGACCGGGGTGAATTCGCCGCCGGCCTCGTTGAGCATCGAGGCGTCGATCGCGCGCGCCGAGCACGCGAAGTGGATTCGCGCGAGCGGGTCGAGGGCTCGAACGCGTTCGGCAATCGCGAGTCCTGGAGCGATGTGACCGCCTGTCCCTCCACCGGCGAGGAGGATCGTTCGATGCCTGGGCGATGCTGTCGCGTCCGCGTCAACCATCGATCCTCCTCCCCGCGGGGAGGAAACTCCGATTGCCACCACCGTCATCCCGTGACCGCCGAAACCGCCGGCGCCGTTCCAACTTCGTCGGCCCGCTGTTGGGAATCCACTTCGACCGCTCGATCCTCGCGCGCCATGACCCGATCGAGAGCCATCACAAGCCCAAGCGAAAAACAAGTGAGCATCCACCCGGTGCCGCCCCGCGAAATGAGGGGCAGCGCGATGCCCTTGGTTGGCGCGATCCCCGTCACCACAAGCACATTGATCAGCGCTTGCAATCCAACCGTGGCGAGAACGCCGAGCCCGACGAGGCGCGCGTATCGAGAAAGTCGCGGCGCGCCGCGAGCGTGCCCTCGCTCACGCGGACGCTCGGCCGCAACCACGAGCCAACCGCACCACAGCAGTGTGCCGTAGAGAACGACGATGATGAGTGCGCCGATGAGTCCCATCTCCTCGCAGATGATCGAGAAAATGAAGTCCGTTGTCCCCTCGGGCAGATAGCCGAACTTCTGGATGCTGTTGCCGAGCCCGCGCCCAACGAGTCCCCCGCCGGAGATCGCCCCCATCGACTGAATGATGTGATAGCCGATGCCCTGTGAGTCAGCGTAGGGGTCGAGATAGGCGATGATGCGATTGACTCGATACGGGCTCACCACGATCATCGCGATGAACCCAGTCAGTGCGATGGGGAGCAAGAGCGCCGCGTGCCACCACCGGCAGCCTGCGGCCACCACCACAAGCAGCGCGACCACCATGACGAGCGTGGCGGTACCGAGATCCTCGACCGCGATCCCGAGTGCGACGACCCCCGCCAGTGCAATCGGCGGGACGAATCCTCGCCACCAAGTGTGCAGGTGTTGCGCACGACTGCAGCACCACCACGCGAGCACAAGCGGCATCCCCCATTTGGCGATCTCGCTGGGCTGGAATGTAATGGGGCCCACCGCGATCCACCGACTTGCGCCATTGACCTCCCTACCGACTCCTGGCACATGCACCAACAGGATCCCCGCAAAGGTCGCCGCGAGAATCCACCACGCGGGGTTCCACAGCCCTCGTGCGACTCCCATCCTGTCAAGCGGAATGACGCTCCCCAATGCGAGGCACGCCGCCGAAAGCAGGGCGAACACCGTGGCACGGCCGAAGAGGATCCCGTCGAGCGTGGTCCCCTCGGAGCCAGCGACATCAAGGCTGGCGGAATTGACAAAGACCACCCCGCACATCAGGAGGCAGATCGCGCAGAGACCGACACCTTGCCCAGCTCGGAGCACGATCCACTATCGGCAATGGCGACGGTTTCGGGCGAGGAATCTCAAGCTCTCGGTAGGCTTGGCGATCCCCCGTGACGACCGTCTACCTCGAGACCTTCGGATGCCAGATGAACGAGCTCGACAGCGAACTCGTGCACGGGCAACTCGCGACGCTCGGGTACGAGTTCGTGAGTTCGGCGAACGCCGCACAGGTGCTGCTCTACAACACTTGCTCCGTGCGCGAGCAGGCCGAGCAGAAGGCACTCAGCCGAATTGGAATCGTCGGCATGCGGAAAAAGGCGGGGGAACGCCTCATCCTCGGCGTCATCGGGTGCATGGCTGAACGGGATGGCCTCGACCTGTTCCGCCGCCACCCGCAGGTCGACTTTCTCTGCGGGCCAGGCGAGCTCGATCGCGTACCGCAACTGGTTGACTCCGCGATGCGATCGCTCATGGCAGATCCCTCTGCGGCGCTGCCGCGGCCGAGCCAGCACGATCGCGCCGCTCTTGCGGGCAACAAGAGCCGACGGACGGCCACACTGGCGGCGGCCGAGGACGGCCTTGAGGCGCTCGACCTCTCCCGTGCGTTCGACCCCATCGCCTCGGGAAGACCCGCGCACACCGCGTTCGTCAGGATCACGCGCGGATGCAACAAGTTCTGCACCTATTGCGTCGTTCCCAGCACACGCGGCGCGGAGATTCACCGACCTCCGCAACACATCATCGACGAGTGCCGACGGCTCGTCGATCATGGAGCGAAGGAGGTCACGCTGCTCGGTCAGACGGTGAATCACTATCGCTACCAACACGGAAGTGCCGTGACGATCGCAGGGCTCGAGACAGCCCAGGTCGGACCTGGGTTGTCAGCATTCCGTGCCGCGCCGACAGCGCGAACGACCACATTCGCCGATCTCCTGCGACGCATCCATGAGGAGGTCCCGGAGCTCCCACGACTGCGGTTCGTCACGAGCTACCCGCGCGACTTCGGTGACGACATCCTCGATTGCATGCGCGATTCACCGCGCATTTGCCGGTACTTGCATGCACCGGCACAGAGTGGATCTGACCGCATTCTGAAGTTGATGAACCGGGGCTACACCGTCAGCGAGTACATCGACTTCGTTGACCGCGCGTTCGCACATCTCCCGGACGCATCGCTCGCTGGGGACTTCATCGTCGGGTTCCCCACCGAGACCGACGACGACTTCGAGGCGACCTGCGCACTCGTTCGCCGCCTTCCGTTCAAGAACAACTTCATCTTCAAGTACTCGCCACGACCCGGAACGGCCGCCATCACTCGCTTCGCCGACGATGTCCCTGATGCGGTGAAGCGAGCGAGAAACAACGCGCTATTGGCCGTGCAAGGCGAAGCAACCGCTCGAGTTCACCAGCGTCTCATCGGGACTACTCATTCGGTCCTCTTTCATGAGGTGCGATCCAGGAAGGGTCCGCGGAGAGACTCGAACCTGTTTAGTCCTATAAGCGTGAACGGCCAGTCCATCGACGACCAACATGCGGCCAACCCACAATCAGCCGACCACTGGCAAGCCATCGGAAGGACCCAAGGCGACATCATTGTTGCTGTTTCATCCACTAATGCGCAGATATTCTCTGATTTTGTGGGATCGTTGCGCCAGGTGGTCATTTCTAGTGCCGATTCACTCCTCGTCCACGGGGACCTTGTCGACGCCGCCGCCACAATGACCAGCCGGCTACCGAGTGAAATTGGTCGTCGGAACTGAAGGCAATTCCTTGACTGCATCCGATCGGGGGTTAGGTTGAGACTATTGGGGGGTCGGCTAAGGGATGCGTTGAACTCCTGTTTCGCTCCCTAGTTCCCTTGTTTCGAAAGGATTGAAGAAATGAAGTCCCTTTCCCTACTCGTGGGCGCTTCTGCGCTCATCGCGACTTCGGCTGCTGATGCCACCTTCGTTCGTTGGGATGTCGTTTCCGTCGGCACCGTTGCCGGCCGCGACATCTATCAACTCTGGGGTGTGTTCGACAGCCCAAGCAATGTCATGCTCAATGTCCTCCAGCATGACATCGTTTCAGGCACCATGAATGCGCAGCACACCGACGCGTATGTCGATGACTCCAGCGTGTCCTCAGGCCACTGGAACGCGTCGTACACGAGTGCCAGCACTGCCGCGACCTCGAACCAGTACCGCGACTCGTATGTGACGATCTCCGGCAAGACCGGCGCGCAGTCGCAGACCGCGCTTGACCCGAGCTTCGGCACGGGTGCGAGCATGTCGGCCGTTCCGTACCACGCGGGTTGGTACACCTCGAATCCGTCTGCTCCGATTGTCGTCGGCGCGACCTTGCGCATGAAGTTCATGCAGATCGCACTGGTTGCTGGCGATGCGGGCTACACGGCTCATGTCGGCATCGGCTACAAGGCCAGCACGGCGACCACGACCCCGCAGTGGGGTTGGGGCAACTACACCGTCGGCGTCCCTGCGCCAGGTGCCGTTGCACTCCTCGGACTCGCTGGTTTGGTCAGCCGCCGTCGGCGAGCCTGAATCCGACTCGGTCCTATAACAACACCAACCTCTGGTAGGTTGGGTTGAAAGAACTAGGTAAGTGAACCTTACCGCCGCCATTGAAAAATGGCGGCGGTATTTTTCGCTTGTGACTTGTATGACGGAGAATCTGAGACAACATCGGACTAGTTCGGTGTCGCTTCACCGCGGCCTCGACAACTGGATGGAAGAGAATTGAGTCCGCCGCTGGCGGCTCGTTGGAGATGGAAAGGGAAAAGATGGCTTCAAACAACCAATCCTGTTCTGTGGTTGCTGTTGCACTAGCTGCGATCGCCGCAACCTCCGCCGAAGCTGGACTCGCGTCGGTTGTGGTTCTCGCTCCAACTGCTCAGGTTCAAGGGCGTTGGGTCTGGAGCGTGTATCTGTCCTTCACGGAAAGCAACGACAGACTCGTCGGCGTCAACGGATTCCAGTTGACCGGAGGAACCATGGCGGGGGTGCAGCACCGAGACTATGGGTCTGGAACCTGGAACCCCGCTTGGAACTACGTCGATTCGCCGTCGTGGTCGGGCAGCGACTCGTGGGTCTCGATCGACGGAAAGCACCTATCGACCGACGAAAACACACTTCTCGGGTGGCCAGGGGGCGGATCGACGATCCCTAACGGCGCTGGTTGGTCACAGCAGATTTCGACTTCGGGCGGCGCGAGCCCGTACAACGATCTCTCCGTGCCCGGGTCCCACGAAATCAAGATCATGCAGATTGCTGGCTCAACGCTGGCACCCGGATCGTTCGCCTTCAGGTTCTCGGTGAATGTGGACTGGCGGGAGACGACGAACACCGCAATCCAGTCGACGCCAGTGACTGTCGCGATCCCGGGGCCTGGTGCTTCGGTCCTTTGCACACTCCTCACCCTTGCAGCGGGTGGCCGGCGCCGACGGCGCTAACGCGGCGCAAATCTGAATTACTTCTGCACTCGCGCCGCGCCGCCGACACAATCGGCGGCGCGGGGTTTTTTGTGCAACCCCGTGCCCCATCGCGCAATGGCGACAAGCGATGGCTTTTTTTAAAATCTCATGGATCAACTCGCCCCACGGGGCGAAACTGGATTATTGTTCGCTGTCGTTTCGACTCATTAGCTAGTTCCACCCTCGCGATGGCCCGCGGACGCCGTTGGTCTCGCCCCACCCCACGGAGAGATACCTGTGAAGATTGGAACCCTGATCGGCTCGCTCGGGTTGACCGGACTTGCCGTGTTCGTTGGCCAGATGGATGCCACAGCCCTACCCGGCGACGGTGGCGACGGTGGTGTCGCCGCCGGTCCCGATGTCATCGTCGGCACGATGCAGAACATCTCGGCCTACGGCCAAGGCGTTTGGAACACCGTGACCTATGTCGCGTACGCGGTGGGCACTACGAGTTGCAACATCGGTAATCAGCAACTTCAGTGGCAGCCCAATCCGAGCAATCAGCACCCCGTCATCCCGCAGAACATGTACCGCGTGAAGAACGGCGTACTCCAACAGATCGGCCAGAGCTGGGTGAAGCACGGATTCTGCGCCTTGCAGGGAACGCTCTGCGGAGCTTGCACCCCCGCGGGCGGCGGATGCCCGACCGTACTCGGAATCGGATGCTCGGATCCGTACGAGTCGAGCCTCAACGGCGGCCAGAGCGACCTCAAGAGCCGTTACGGCATCAATGCATCGACCGGCTACTACTCGGGGACCTATGCCGATCCTTCGATCCCGACGGGCTATCCGAGCGCGATTCGTGAGCGCGTCACGGTGCCGAAGAACGATCTCGACCCGACAATGAATGCGGGCGCGGCGTACTTCGTCGAGTGCCAGTATGTGCACCCAGCTGATGCATCGAACAACAACGACAACAACAACGCGTCGTACCGCCGGATCAATGTCGGCACGAGCTACTCGACCAGTTCCGGCTACCCGCTCACCTTCAATGGAGCAACGGTGCAGCAGGTTCCCGCGATCTATGCGTGGCAGGCCATTCACTCGGATACCGCCATCCGTGAATACGATGTCGTCGGCGATGGCCGCTTCATTGTGGCTTCGCGCGCCTTCCAGAACACGAACGGGACTTGGCACTACGCCTACGCCGTCCAGAACCTCAACAGCGACCGCAACGGCGGATCGTTCTCGGTGCCCCTTGCGACTGGCGTCGTCGTGACAAATGCGAAGCACTCGCACCCCTTCAACCACTCGGGCGATCCGTACACCAACACGCAGTGGACTCCAACGATCACGAGCAGCGCGATCACATTTGCCTGTGAAGCCAACACCAACACGCAGGCCAACTGCGTGCGTTGGGCGACGATTCACACCTTTGAGTTTGATGCCAATTCGGCCCCGACGGATGCATCGCAGACCATGACACTTGGGATTTGGAAGGCGCCGACGGGCACGAGCCCAGCGACTTCAATCAGCGTCCTCGGCAAGATTCCAACGCCCGTCGCGCCACCTTGCGCCGCCGCTGATTACGACTGCGATGGCGTCGTCAACGCATCGGACCTCTCGGCGCTCCTTGGCTGCTGGGGCGCCGCTTGCGGCGATGCCAATTCCGACGGCACGACGAACGGCCAGGATCTTTCGATTCTGTTCTCGTCGTGGACGCCCTGAGAAGCAACCCATTCGATTGACTCGAACGGCCCGGCACTTGCCGGGCCGTTTTTCATGGGGAATTCGTTGCGCCAGGGCGAAGGTGGACTATATTTCGGCATGCTGACCCCCCGCGCACAGCGCCGTGCAGGCGTCGTCTCGCTGTCCGTTGTAGTCCTGGGCACACTCGCCGTTCTTCACGCGAGTGCCGTCACGCCACCCCGAACGGCGGTGCGCGCAGAGGAAGGCGTGCGCGTGATTGCTGAACTCTCACGGTTCGACTCGTTTGCGCCAGTGCTACCGAC
>SYGQ01000042.1 GCA_005799475.1 Planctomycetia bacterium
GCTCGATCCAGCAGCGTTATCGAAGCAATCGATGACAGACTTGCCGTGATCGACGGGCAGGTCGATCGGCTGGCAGATCTCGCCGAACTCCTCTTGGATCCCAGCGAGAACGAGCTCCTCGTCCTCGGCCATGTCCATCTTGTTCACGATGATCATGGTCGGGAGGTTGCACTCCTTCGCCACTGCGACCATGCGCCGCGTGGTCGTCTGCACACCGATGACGGCGTCGATGACCACCACGACCGTCTCGACCGCCGGAAGCACGCCGATGGCGGCGCCGACGAAATCGGGCGCGCCCGGTGTATCAATGATGTTGAGTCTCACCCCCCCGTGGTCGAGGTGCACGATGCACGAATCGATGGTCGTCCCAAAGTGTTTGGAGACCGGGTCCGCGCCAGTCTGCGTCGAACCGTCCTCGACGCGGCCAACGCGTTGCACCGCGCCGCCCGCGTGGAGGAGAGCTTCGACGAGCGTGGTCTTTCCAGAACCGGCCGCCCCCACAATGGCAATGTTGCGAATCTGATTCGTTGTGTATGCAGGCATCGGGAACCTCCTTCAAGGAGAAAGGGAACCGAGCAACCAGGGGCCGCGACCACCCACGACGGTTGGCCACCGCGCCCCGTTCAACATAGCGCGGATTCGGGCCTCAGTCCATGCAGGAAGGGGCGATTGGCCGTGTGGAATCCACAAGAGCGCCCAGATCGCGCAGGAGGCCGTCTGCGAGGTCGTAGATCCAGCCATGAACCTTCACCTTCCGACCCGCCGGGGTGCGCAGCACCGGAGACTCTCGGACATGCACACACTGCACAACAACATTGAGTTCGCACAATCGCCGCTCTTTGGCGGCGCGCGAAGGTTGCGAGTCGATGTCTTCACGATAGAACTTGGCGATGTCACGGACATGCCGGATCCAGTGGTCGTAGGTGCGACCCGACTCGGGCGCGAGCGCAGCCTCGATGCCGCCGCAACCGTAGTGGCCGCACACGATGATTTCCTCGACCTCCAGCGCGTTGACGGCGAAGTCGAGCACGGAGACCGCGTTCAGGTCGGAGTGGACGACGAGGTTCGCGACATTGCGGTGGACGAAGACTTCGCCCGGGCGAAGTCCGACGATCTGATTCGCTGGCACGCGGCTGTCTGAGCAGCCGATCCAGAGATACCTCGGCCGCTGCTGGTGGACGAGGTTGGTGAAGAACCCGGGGTTCTCCCGTTCGGTCCGTGCGGCCCACTCTCGATTCTTGGCCAGGAGATCGTGCGCTGCGCTCACTGCGGTGATTGTAGAGCGTGCGCCGAGCAGGCGCTCGCTCGTGGAGAACCACTGTGGACCTGACATCCCTGAATTCGTGCTCGACATCGCGGGGTCTCCATCGAGCTACCTTGGAGGCATGAACCAGACCACTCCCTCGACGGTCGCCGTGCGCGGCCCGATCAAGAGTCGCCCCAAGTCGACTCCTGTCGCCGAGATCCCGGACTTCGTTCGCCGAGCCCGGCACGCGCAACCCGCGTGGGCCGCGCTCGGGGCAGCGGAGCGAGCGCGATTGGTCGGTTGCGCCGCGAGTGAGATGAAGGCGCGCGCGGAGGAGATCGGCTCGCTGGCGAGCGCTGAGATGGGGAAGCCTCTTCGCGAGGCCGTCGGCGAAGCCAGGTACTGCGGCGAGGAACTTGCGAAGGCCGCAGAACTTGTGGCGAAGGCACTTGCTCCCGAGCGTCTTGAGGATGAATCGGTCGTTTCCGAGCTACGCTTCGACGCGCTCGGCGTCGCGGTGTGCATTACGCCCTGGAACTTTCCTGTGTGGATGCCGCAGGATGTCGTCGTGCCGAGCCTCGTCGCTGGCAATACCGTCATCCTCAAGCCCAGCGAGAAGACCCCCGCTTCGAGCCAAGCATGGGCGGAATGCCTCATGGCGCATTTGCCCCCAGATGTGCTGCAGGTCGTCCACGGCGACGAAGCGCAGGGCAAGGCGCTCGTCCAGGCAGAAGTCAATCTCGTGGCGTTCGTTGGAAGCCGCGCCGCCGGAAAGCACATCATGCGCGAGGCGGGCACCGGACTCAAGCGGCTCGTTCTCGAGCTCGGCGGCAAGGATGCACTCATTGTGCTTGAAGATGCCGATCTCGATGCCGCGGTCACATTCGCGACGCGCAACTGTTACCGCAACGCCGGGCAGGTTTGCGTCAGCACGGAACGGATCTTCGTTCACGAGCGGCTCGCGGCGCGATTCACGGAGGAACTCGCCCGCCGCGCAGGCGCGCTCGTGCAAGGGGATCCCTCCGCGGAGGCAACGCAGGTCGGGCCGATGGCTGACTCGGGCCAGGCCAGTCATGTGCGCGAACTCATCGACGATGCCATCCGAAGCGGCGCCAAGGTCGCTGTCGGAGGAAGCGGACACGGCGACTTCGTGCAGCCCACGGTGCTCACTGGAGTGACCAGCGCGATGCGCATCATGCGCGAAGAGACATTTGGGCCGGTCGCGTGCATCATGATCGTCGCCTCCGACGATGAAGCCGTGCGCCTTGCCAACGACTCGCCATACGGACTCGGCGGTAGCGTGTTTGGCGAGCGCGAACACGCCATGCGCGTCGCCCGTGCTCTCGAGACCGGCATGGTCGGGATCAACCGAGGTTGCGGCGGTGCCGAGGGCGCACCGTGGGTCGGCGCCAAGGAGTCGGGCTTCGGCTACCTGCGCGGCACTGGAGGCCATCGCCAGTTCGCGCAGGTCCGCGTGATCAGCGCCGCTCGCTGATCGTTCGTGAGGACTCTATCGCCGCC
>SYGQ01000216.1 GCA_005799475.1 Planctomycetia bacterium
TAGCGACGGGCACTTGCCCCTATCCTGCGCGCGTGGCAGCTCCCACCACTTCAAGCCTGACTGGCGTGCTGCGGCTAGGCCAGACCGATGCAGCTGGCGTCCTCTACTTCGCGCGCGCACTTGAAATCGCTCACGAAGCGATCGAGGTGCACCTCGAGTCACGCGGCGTCGGACTCGCCAGACTCCTCTCTCAGGGGCCGCATATCCCCATCGTGCATGTCGAAGGCAACTTCAAGTCACCGCTGCGAGTGGGCGACCCGTTCTCCGCGGCCGTGGAGTCCGTCGAACTCTCGCGGCGGAGCCTCGTGTTCCACACCCGCATCACGGGGCCCGGCGGGCGACTTGTCGCCGACATCTCGCTCACGCACGCGTGCGTCGACGAGACCAGTGGAAAGGGCGCCGCTCTACCGCCCTGGCTCAAGCACGCGCTGACGCAGGAAGCGTGAACTTCTCGGCTGGGACAAACTCGAGGGAGGGCACGGGCAATGCACGCGCGAGTGCCATGCGACCACCGACCACGGGCATTGGATCGACAAGGTCCTGCGAGAGGAACGGCGCCGTCGAGAGTCCGTGATCACGGTCGCCGACTTCCATCACCGTGGCGAGGCGGGCCACCAGCGCGATCGTGTAGGAGCTTTCCAGCGCCGTCGAGAGGACGGTGTCCATGCCGTTGATCCGCCCGCGTGTGATGACGGCCTCGACTTCCTCGAGCGATCCCATCAGCGATGGCCTCACAACTTGCACATCAATCCCCGGCGCGCCGAGCACATGTTCGAGCGCCTCCGGGTCATACAGGCTCTCGTCGATGGCCACCGACACCTGTGTCCGGCGCGCGAGTTCACAGAGATCCGTGTGGTTGCGCAGCGGCTCCTCGAGGTACTCGATGCGACGAGTGTCCACATCACGCAGGAGTCCGACGATGCCCGTGAGGCCCATCGTGCGGTTGCCGTCGAGGCGTAGCCGAACTTCTCGCGGCAGCAGTTCGATCGCCGTCTGGATCAGTCGGTGGTCGTCGGCGCGGCGGGCGCGGCCGATTTTCAGCTTGACGGTGCGAAATCCTTCGAAGGCACCCGACTCGATGGCCGCCCTCGCGTCCTCGGCGGTTCCGCTGAACAGCGCGTTCACGCCGATGTCGACGGTGCGAGGCTGGTCCGCGAGGCCGTAGCGCGGGTTGGCCGCGGCCGTCTCCACCGCACACGACAGACCAAATGCAGCGCTTGGCAACATCGGCGACGACGAGTTTCGGACCCCTTCGATCAGGCTCTCGACGGCCTGCGCGAGCGTCTCGCGATGCGCTCCAGGCAGCGGCGACACCTCGCCAAACCCCACGCGACGGCCGAGCCGCTTTCGGACCACCACGCCTCGCCGTGCCGTGAGAGTGGTCGTCCCCACTCGATGCGGGACCCGGAACGGCAGCTCGAAGTACGCGAGGTCGATGCTCATCGGATCCATCCCACGCAGAAGAGTCCACCGTACAGCAGGAGCGCGCGACCCGAAGCCGCGAGCACATCGTTGAGCGGCGCACCGGCCTCGCCGCCGAGCACGCGCCGCACGGGTCCCACAAGCGTAAGCGGCGCGAACGCCGCAACAAGGAGCGGAAGATGTCGGTACCAGGCGGCCATCGCGACGATGAGCACGACCGACGCAATGACGCAGCCGGTGTACTCGGCCCGCGCGAAGCGGACACCGAGCCGAACGGCCAGCGTCCGTTTCCCGGCGGCGCGGTCCGACACGACATCGCGCAGATTGTTCACGCTCAGGATGGCGCACGCGAGCAAGCCCGGCCCGATTCCCGCGACCGCTGGCGCCCACGCCCAGTGCATCGCCTGCGCGGCGTAGGTTGCCACAACGGCGACCGGGCCAAAGAACACCAAGACGAAGAGCTCACCGAGGCCGAGATACGCGATCGAGTGCTTCCCGCTCGTGTAGGCAAACGCGAGGACCGACGCGAGTGCCGCCAGAACGATGAATGGCCATCCGGCACGCCACGCGAGCACGATGGCGCACGGAAGGACGACCGCAGCGATCACGAAGATGGCCGCGGCGCACATTTGGCGCGGCGCGATCAACCCACTCGCCACCGCGCGCACGGGGCCGACACGCACCGCCGTGTCCGCCCCCTGCCGAGCGTCGAAGTAGTCATTGGCGAAGTTGCACGCGACTTGCACGCCGAGCGCACCCACGAGCGCGGTGATCGCGGTGCCGAGGTGGAACAACCCTTCGCCGAAGGCGATGGCCGAACCCATGGCCACAGGCGCAGCGCTCGCCGCGAGCGTCTTGGGGCGGGTGGCGGAAATCCAGTCGGCGAGTCGCACCATCGTGGACCCCTCACGGGCGGCGAGTGAATCCCCCGAAGTCCGGCGGGCGCTTCTCGAGATACGCGTGATGCCCTTCTTGTCCCTCAGCGGTCATGTAGTAGAGAAGCGTCGCATTGCCGGCGAGTTCCTGGAGTCCAGCTTGGCCATCGCAGTCGGCGTTGAGCGCGGCCTTCAAGCATCGAATCGCCAGCGGACTCTTCGAGAGAATCTCGCGGCACCACTGCACCGTCTCCGCTTCCAAGCGATCGAGCGGCACGACCGCGTTTACAAGACCCATCTCAAGTGCAGCCTTCGCGTCGTACTGGCGGCAGAGGACCCAGA
>SYGQ01000217.1 GCA_005799475.1 Planctomycetia bacterium
AGCGTGCGAGTTTGGTGCGACGGATCCGCGCGGTCCGGGGTCGAACAACTTCCGTGTGCTCCGCGGCGGCTCGTGGGACTATGACGAGCGGAGCTGCCGCGCTTCGTTCAGGTTGAACTCTTTCTTGGGCGATCCGCGGATCACGGATTTTGGATTGCGGGTCGCGCGGACGCCGTAGGCACGCGCAGGTTGTCCACAGTCGCGTGGCGCGCCCGCCGGTGGGCGGCGATCCGGCTAGATTGCCGCGCGGGTTCCAATTGGAGAGAGACATGCTGATCACCGTGCTCGCCGTCGTTTTCGCGAATTCCTCAGTTGGAGCGGGTGGCCCGGGTGATATCGATGATGCGCTGAAGCAGATCGACGACATGAAAAGGCAGATGGCCGCGATGGAGGCGCGTCACGACGCCGAGATCGCCGCGCTGCGAAGCGAGTCCGGCGACAAGTGGCTGACGCAGGCGCGCGCGATGGAAGTGCGCGAGTTCGTCGGCGAGCTCCTTGCGGACAGCGAGACTCGAGCGAGCCTGCAGGGGACGGGCGCCACGGCTGGGTACGACAAGTCATTCTTCATCGCGAGCGCGGACGGGAATTTCAGGATGAGTGTCGGCGGGGTCATCCAGGCGAGGTACGCGTACAACTATCAGCCGCCGGAGAATCAGGTGGCCTCGGCAGCGGATCCGATCGTTGTCAACCAGTCTGGCTTCGAGATGCGGCGCGTGGAGCTCGAGTTCCTCGGTCACCTCATCGACCCGAGCTGGGAGTACAAGGTCAAGATGTCGTTCAACTCGAACAATTCCACTGTGCAGACCGGCGCGGGTTCGCAGACCACAGCGAACGCGGGGGTGCTTGAGGACGCGTATGTCCGCAAGATCATGGGCGATGGCTTCGCCTTGCGCGCGGGACAGTTCAAGGGCAGCTACGACTTTGAGGAGACGATCTCCGGGACATCACTGCAGTTCGCGGAGCGCACGCTGCTCAACTCGTACTTCAGCACGAAGTTCATCCAGGCGGTGCAGCTCGAGTATCAGGGCGATGTGATCAAGTGGCTGGCAAACTTCAACGACGGCGGCGGCAACAGGAATGTCAGCGCCATCGGCGGCGCCGTCAATGTGGAGTGGGCGACCGCCGGCCGCGCGGAGTGGAAACTCTTCGGCGACTGGAAGCACTTTCGCGACTTCACATCATGGCGAGGGTCGGAGTCATCGCTCATGGTCGGCGGCGCCTACAACTGGCAGCGAGGAGGCTCGGAGAATGTCTTCAATCCCAACTACATCGGCAACAGCGACGGCATGAACATCTCGTACACGGCCGATGTGAACTGGCGCAGCGACGGATTCAGCCTCTTCGGCGCCGTCCTCGGCAACACCTTCTATGCGCGGCCCGGTGGTGCGGCATCGGTGACTTCCCTCGGCGCGATCCTGCAGGGCGCGTATCACCTGACCGATGAGTTCGAAGTGATGGCGCGGTTCGAGTTCCTGAATGTGTCCGGTGGGACCACTTCTGTGGCAACGACGGCGTCGGCGATCAATGCGCAGCGGCTCAACATCTACACGGTCGGTGCCAACTACTACCTCTCGAAGAACAAGATCAAACTGACCGCCGATGTCGGCTATGTGGTCGGCGGCATCCTGTTCACGAACGGTGTGTACGGACAGAACATTGTCGGCACCGACTACCGAACAGACCAAACCAATGACGCCACAGGTCAGGTCGTGGCCCGCGCGCAGTTGCAGTTCGCGTTCTAGGCGGCTCCCGACCCGGAGTGGAGGGGCCTTGTGTGAGTCGGATTGCGCCCGGTCTGCCCGTCGGTGCGAGCCGGGCGCTACTTCACCGGCGTGACTTCGAAGGGCCGCGAGCGGAAGTCGCGCCAGTCAGGGCCGACTTCGCCCAGATCGGCAAGGTTGCCGTCGCGGCGGGAGTCTTCGGTGGCGGCCTCGGCGAGAACGAAACTCTTCCCGTCGTGCACGAGCACTTGCTCACCTTCGTGCGCGTCGATTCGGATGCCCACGAGCGCGTGGCCGGTCCCTTCGCGAGCCTTCACGGTGACGATCACAACATCGGCAATCGCTTTCGCCCGGATGAGCGCCGCCATCAGCGCTGACTTCGAGTCGCAGTCGCCGCCCTTGAGCAGCGTCGTCAGTGGCGTGCGCAGGCCGCAGCGGTCCTTGCCGTCGGGAAGGTCGTCGATGCGCTCATAGGGGATCGACTGGATGAAACGGAAGATCGCGGCCACCTTGTCGCGCGTGGTGACGACGCGCCCTTCGCGGTGCGCGCGCAGGACGCGGTCGGTCTCTGTAAGAATCGCCTGCGACACCGGCGCCACTTGTGTGCGAGCGTTGTCGACGAGCCACTGATAGTCCACTTCGAGATTGCCGAAACTTCCGTCGGCGCTCGCCACGACGCGCATGCCGTGATGCGCGAGCTTCCCGTTCTCGAGTCGCTGCAGTCGCCGTTTCTCCTCCTCGCTTGTGAACGAGAACTGAATCGTCGACAGCGGCGCGCCGAAGTGTCGTTCGACGGCCGCCGCGCGCGCCTCGTCGACGGCCGCCGTGATCGAGAACGACCAGGGCGCGATCGCCGGATCGCGGTACTTGACCCCGTCGCGCACGGTGATGGCGGGCGTGGCGTCGAGCCACGAGTACTCGCGCCTCACAACCTTTGCGGCGACCTTCGGGATGTCGTTGGGAGTCTTGAGCCACGCGTAGAACGCGGCATTGATGTCAGTCGCAGGGTCCCCCTGAAACGAGAGGGCGGCAACGAGCAGCGTCGCAAGCGCGGCAGGGGACATGGCACCCATCCTAGGACTGTTCGGTTCGACACCATCGCCGGGCTAGAGTGTTGTCATGCGGGCCGGTGTGGCTTCCCTGATGCTTGCACTCGTTGGCGCAGCGGCCCACGGAGCGATCACTCTTGTTCCGTGGGGCCATCTCTTCCTTGCTCCGCTTCAATCGCCCACTCGCGTGGCCGCCGCCGACATCGACGGCAACGGCACGGTGGACCTCGTCGTGAGTTGCCGCGACCCAGAGGGCCGATTCGGCATCATTCGCCGCACGCGTGAGGGCGCGTGGTCGCCGCTTGAGATCGTAGAAATCGACGCGCAGACCGACTGGATCGAGATCGCCGACATGGACGCGGATGCGATCCCAGACCTCGTGCTCTCAATCCGCAGTGGCGACGGCCGCTTCGCCGTCATGCGTGGACTCGGCGCCGGCGTGTTTGCGCCGCCGACCTCAGCGCGCGCGGGTCGCAACCCCGCTCGGCTCGCCGTCGCCCAACTCGACGGCGACGGCGCGCCCGATGTGGCACTCGTCAACTGGAACTCAGCCTCGGTGCAAGCGTGGAGGCACACGACCAGCGACTCCTACGAGTCGCTCACGACCACGCACCTCCAGAAGTGGGCGACCGCGATCCCATTTCCGTTCGGTCTGGCCGCCGCAGACTTTGACGGCGACGGCGACACGGACATCGCCAGCGCATCCATCGGCACGAAATCGCTCGCGATCCTGAGCAACACCGGCGACGGCCAGTTTGGAACGGTCCGTTCATGGACCGCGCCCATCGTCGACGCGGAGTCCATCGCCATCGCGAACATCGACGCGGTTGATGTCGACGCAGATGGCGACATCGACATTGTCTCCAACGGCCTCATGGTCCTTGCGGCGCAGCGCACCGTCATCGGGCTCAACGACGGCGACGCGGGGTTCTCAGCGCGAGTCGTTTGCACGGGCGTTCCCCAAGGAAGCTCGTGG
>SYGQ01000218.1 GCA_005799475.1 Planctomycetia bacterium
CGACACGGTGGGCTTCATCCAACGACTGCCGCATCACCTCGTTGCGAGTTTCCGTGCCACGCTCGAGGAGACCGTTCATGCGCATCTGTTGCTCGTCCTCGTCGACGCGAGCGATCCCGACGCGCCCGCTCAACTTTCTACGGTCCGCGAGGTGCTTGGCTCCATCGGAGCGTCATCGCAACCACAGATTGTGGTGCTGAACAAGATCGACGCGCTGAGGCTCCCTGAAGTGCCCGATGCCAGTGCTCCGCGCGCCCTCTCGGAGTGGGAGCGGACCGAGCCTGGATGTGTCGCGATTTCGGCACAGACAGGTGTCGGTCTCGACGCGCTCGTCGCACGGGTGAAGGCGAGCATGCTCGGAGAGATTCGCGAGACTTCGCTCACGCTCCCGCTGCGCGACGCACGAGCGATTGACTACATCGAGTCGCGGGCGCAGGTCGTGGACCGGACCTACACCGACGCCGATTGCACGCTGCGCGTCAAGCTGTCGCGGCGCCATGTCGATGCCATCATCGGAATGGGAAGCCGGCCGCGGCTGGATGGGCTCGCGATCCACGAAGGGATCGCGAGGCTGTGGCCATCCTCCACGGCGCCCTCGACGCCTCGGGTTCCGCTTCACGAGCGGTTGATCGACGACGGCACCGTGTGACGAGCAGCGAAGAGGCGCTGGCAAATCGCGAGGGCGTCGAGGCTGGGTGCGCCGCGGGCGTGAAGCGCGTGATGGCGGTCGGGTGCGTCCTCCTGGATCCATGCCACGAGTCGGCTCTCGGGGGCAGCCCCGCCGGACCAGAACCCGTTGTCCGCGCGCCCGAGCGCGATGCGCTCGCGTCGTCGAGGCAGGTGATCCCACCGCTCGACGCTCGTCCCCAAGAGTGCGTCGTCCACGCTCAGCCGCGAATGCGCGGCGCCATGGAGCACAATGACATTTTCACCGCCGGAGAGGAACTGCGCATGAGCCTTCCGCATGGCGCGGATGATGCGTTGCCGAGTGCGCTCTCGGGCAGGCTCAATCCCGCGAAGGAGCACAATCGTTCGTCCTAGATGCGCAGATCGGATGCGGCAGCGCAGTCGGACGCGGCCAGAACGGTCACGCACCACATGCTCGTCGGAGATCGATGCGCGACGAATGAACGAAGCGAGTTCAGTCACGATGCTCGTCCACACGCGTGTGGTGGGGCTCGGGGGGATTTCAATCTCCACAACAAGCCTGCGGCGGATCCGCTGGAGGGCGCGCAAGGGGTGGGGCAGAGGGCGGCCGATCGCGACGGGCACACGGACCCCTTTCACATGCAGGTGGACGCGGATGCCGTCCCGTATCGCGACGAGGTCGCACGACCGACCGCCGCGCGCTCTCACTTCGGAGCGAACAGCGAATCCGAGGGCGCCGAGCCGCTCTCCCAGAAGCGCTTCGTGAATGAGCGCCGAGCCGAGGTCCGGGTTCGCGCTTGAAGCGAGGAGCCGGTGCTCTGTGCGCGCCATCCCGGCGGCCTGAGGGGACGCGAGCCACTCGAGCGCTCGTCTGAGGAGCTTGGCAGGGGAGCGGGAACGATCCGGCGTCAGCGCGGACATGGTGCTAGCGGCGCGTGGAAGCCCGTTCCGGGGCCTTGCGCAGGAATTCCAGAGGTTCGCAAAAGTCGAGTGCGCTGCCCGTCGATGAGCAGTCGTGCCGACGAGCCAAAGCACTTCCATGACCGCTGCCCCCACAACCGCACGCGTCCCCCGTCTTGGCGAACTCCTTGTCGCGCAGGGGTTGCTGCGCGAACACGAGGTCGACGCCGTGCTCGCGCGTCAGCGCGAGTGCTCGCGTCCGTTCGGCGCGCTGTGCGAAGAACTGTTTGGCGTTGATCCCTCGCTGGTAGAAGGAGCGTGGGTGGACCAGTACCGCGCATTGTCGGCGTCGTTCGACGCCGACTTCGCGCACGCCGCACCCGCAGCACTCGCGCTTGTGTCCGCGCGCCAGGCGTGGCAGTTCCGAGTGGTGCCGCTGCGGCTCGAGAGTGATGCCGTGGTTCTTGCGACCACGCCGTCGCAACTGGCGCGTGCAGTTCGCTTCGCTGCAGGTGTGCTCGGCGTCACGGCGATCTTCGTCGTTGTCGATGCCAACGAACTCGCTGACGCATTGCGTCACCACTATCCCATTGATGGACTGGATGCCGCGACGGTGCGGCAGGGGATCCGATTCAATGGCAACTCCCGGACTTGAACCGGGGACACCCGCATTTTCAATGCGGTGCTCTACCAACTGAGCTAAGTTGCCGACGGCACTCGGGCGAACCCGCATGCGTCCTTCGGGAGCGTACGCACTCGCTGTGCCCTGTCAAGGCAGGCCGGATCAGTGGCGTCAGGCATCTCGAGGCGCGCGTTGAGCCGCGCCACAAGCCAGCGCGCGAGCACCGTTTCGCCGGCGTACTTCGCAAGCGATGGGTCGCCTGATCCCACTCGAGTGTTTCGCTTGAGGTGCGCCCAGAATTGCGCGACAATCACCGCAGCCGCCGGGGCCGAAAGTCGCACACGCGCGGCCTCTCGCAGCCGCCAACTGTGCGCCAACTCGAGGTGATGCCAGGCGTCCTGCTCGCCACGCCGACACGCGCATGCCACGATGAGATCCTCGACCCACTCGTGTGGTTGCACGCCTCGCCGCTTGGACGCCCCGGACGCGAACTCGACGACATCACTCACAGATACTCCCCATCGGCCGTGAGCACTCGAGCAACCGAAGTAGGCGCGTCGAAGGCGCGCCTCGCTCTCGGCAACGGTTCCGCTGTCCATGGATTGGAGCCGTTGCGAGCGCGGGGCAAGAGTCGTCGTCATGCTCGTTCGGCCTCGCGCGGTCGGAGTGCGTGAGGCGGCGCGAGTCTATGGAACGGGTGTGGCGCGTCAAGGTGGACAAGTTGTCCACCGTCCCTGTTCTAGGACGGCAAACCCAGATGAGCGCGGCGCGCATCGGCGAGTGCGGGGAAACTTCTGCGCCATTCGCGAAGTGCGTCGAGGTCGACCCGCGCCGTTGCCACGCCCTCCCCCGCGAGAACCGTGTGAACGACAAGCCCGTCGTGCGACACGATCTGCGTGCGTCCAGCGCAGCTCCCGGACGGTTCGATGCCACAACTGTTCGCGGCGACGACCCACGCCTGACACTCGATGGCGCGCGCGGCAATGAGTGGCCCCCAGTGGTGCGCGCGCCGGTCTGGCCAGCAGGCTCCCATCGTGAACAATTCGGCTCCCCGGAGTGCCGCGCGGCGCCAAAGTTCCGGGAACCGCAGGTCGTAGCAGATCATCGGGGCGACCTTCACGGAGCCGATGTCAACGACGACGCAATCGGCTCCGGCCTCGTATGCGCGGTGCTCTTCGCCGGGGGTGAACAGCATGCACTTGAAATAGGTTGCGACAGCCGTTCCACTCGGATCGATGATGACGGCGGCGTTGGTCGCGCGCCCGTCGCGCCGAATCGCGCACCCGAACTGCAGCCACACTCGGTGCCGCTTCGCCAATTGTGCGGCCCATGGCAACGAGTCATTCCGGTACGCCAGATTCGGGTTCGTCGAAAACCCCGTTTCACAGAGTTCGCTGGTGATCACGAAATCCCCCTCACCGAGGCCTGCGGCCGAGCACAGTGACTCGATGCGGTCACGGCTCTCGATGTGGTTTTCCCAGACCGACGCGACCTGAAGGGCATGAAGGCGCATGATGGTGGGAGCGGGGAGGGCGACCGACGGGACTTGAACCCGCGACTTCCAGGATCACAACCCGGCGCTCTACCAACTGAGCTACGGCCGCCGTGTGGGGCGGAGATCCTAGTCGACGCGCCGCGAGAACGCAAAGCACGACGCGTCCTGTGGTACCGTCATCGACCCGATTGCGAGGATTCCTCATGACCACTCTGACTGCCGCACCCTCCCACACTTCGCACCCATTCGGCAACACCACTGTGCTCGCCAACCTCGGCGTCGCGACGCTCGTCGAGCATGCGCTCAGCCGCGGCGAGGGGCACCTCGCGTCGAATGGCGCACTCGCGTGCGACACGGGCGACCGTACCGGACGCAGCCCCAACGACAAGTTCTTGGAGGACACGGGCGCCATCCATCCCCACATCGACTGGGGCAAGGTGAATCAGCCGATGCAGCCCGAGCACTTCGACGCGCTCCACCGCCTCGCGACCGCCTACCTCTCGCGCAAAGAGCATCTCTATCGATTTGATGGGTTCGCGGGGGCAGATCCCGCCTGCCGACTCAAGGTCTCGGTGTTCACTGAGGAAGCCTGGCACAGCCTGTTTGCGAAAACGCTCTTCATCAACGCGCAGCCTGCGGATCTCAAGGACTGGCGCCAAGACTGGACGATCATCAACGCGGGCTCAATGCGCCTTGACGACCCGGCGAAGTACGGCGCCAAGGGGCCCGTGTGCATCGCGCAGAGCCTGGAGAAGCGCACGGTCGTCATCATCGGGACGCGGTACGCCGGCGAGATGAAGAAGTCGATCTTCTACGCCATGAACTACGACCTCCCGGACATGAAGGTGTTCCCCATGCACTGCTCGTGCAATGTGGACCGCAAGGATCCGGCCAATGTTGCGCTCTTCTTCGGTCTCTCTGGCACTGGAAAGACGACGCTTTCGGCCGATCCGAACCGCGATCTCGTGGGCGACGATGAACATGGGTGGAGCGAGCGCGGTGTCTTCAACATGGAGGGCGGGTGCTACGCCAAATGCATCAAGTTGAGCCGCGAGGGAGAGCCCGAAATCTGGAACGCGATCCGCTTCGGAAGCGTCCTTGAGAACACCGTCGTCGATCCCGACACGCGCGTCCCGGACTACGACAGTGCGGCGAAGACTGAGAACACCCGTGTCACTTATCCGGTGTCGTTCATCGCGCACGCGCGACAGCCCTCCATGGCTGGCCATCCCAAGAATGTCATCTTCCTCACGGCCGATGCCTTCGGCGTGCTGCCTCCAGTGTCGAAGTTGACGCACGAACAGGCGATGTACTACTTCTTGAACGGGTACACCTCAAAACTGGCTGGGACCGAGGCCGGCGTCACCGAACCTCAACCGAACTTTTCTGCTTGCTTTGGTGGCCCGTTCATGCCGCGCCCGCCGATGCGATATGCCGAGATGCTCCGCGATCGGATCGCGTCGCACCGCTCAGATGTCTGGCTCCTGAACACGGGGTGGACGGGTGGGCCGTACGGCACAGGTTCGCGATTCAAGTTGGCATGGACGCGCGCGTTCGTGACCGCCATTCTTGACGGCTCCCTGAGTCGTGCGACATGGGTGAAGCATCCCGTGTTCGGGCTCTCCATCCCGACGGCAGTCGCCGGAGTCCCATCCGAAGTCCTCGATCCAAAGAACACTTGGAAGGACAAGGCCGCGTACGACGCGAAGGTGAAGGATCTGGCGGCGCGATTCCGGACCAATGACGCCAAGTTCTCGATGAGCGATGAGGTTCGCGCCGCCGGGCCATGCGGCTGAGGACGCATCGCTGTGAGCACGATGGTCACCGTGTCACACGAAGAGGTCGTTGAGGCCGCGCGCCGGATCGCCGGGGGGGTCCTTCGCTCCCCATGCGTGCCGAGCCCGCATCTCTCTGAACTGTGTCAGGCGGAGATTTGGTGCAAGCTCGACTACCAGCAAGCGACCGGGTCCTTCAAGGAGCGCGGCGCGCGCAATGCACTCTTGCTTTTGAGCTCGCATCAACGAGCGCGTGGTGTTGTCGCGGCGAGCGCCGGAAACCATGCGCTCGCACTCGCGTACCACGGGCGCGACCTCGGTGTGGCCGTCACGGTGGTCATGCCGAGATTTGCGCCGCTGGTCAAGCAGGTCCGTTGCCGCCAGTACGGGGCTCGTGTTGTGTTGCACGGCGAGAACATCGCCGACGCTAAGGTTCGAGCCGACGAGTTCGTCGCCACCGAGGGACTTGCGTACATCAATGGCTTCAATGACCCAGCGATCATCGCGGGTGCCGGTACAGCGGCGCTGGAGATCTTCGAGCAAGTCGATCGGCCCGATGCGCTCGTCGTCCCAGTCGGCGGCGGTGGTCTCATCGCCGGTGTCAGCCTTGTGGCGGCGGCGCGTGGTGATGGCACGAAGATCGTTGGTGTCGAAGCGGAGCGGTGCCCGAGCCTCACCGCGGCGCTTGCGGCGGGCCACCCGGTACGGGTCAGCGCGCAGCCGTCGCTCGCCGACGGCCTCGGCGTGCCCGAGGTCGGTCTGACGAGCTTCGAGATCGCACGCCGGCGGATCGATCAAGTCGTGACGGTCGATGAAGAGTCGATCACACGAGCGATCCTAAAGCTGGCCGAACTGGAGAAGGGGGTCGTCGAGGGGGCGGGGGCCACGCCGCTCGCGGCGTTTCTTGCAGGGAGACTGCGCTTGCTCGAGGGTCGGCGCGTCGTCCTCCTGCTCTGTGGGGGCAACATCGATCCAACCGTCCTCGCGCGCGTGATCGAACACGGGCTCGCGTTGGAGGGACGGCTCATTCAGTTTGTCGCGGTCATCAAGGATAGGCCTGGTGGACTCGCCGAATTGGCGACCGCGATCGCCTCGACGGGTGCAAGCATCAAGCAGGTCTCACACGAGCGGGCGTTTGGCGAGGCGGATATCTCGAAGGTGCAGGTTCTCTGTCAGGTGGAGGTGCGCTCGAGCGAGCACACAACCGAGCTCTTCACGGCACTTCGGGCGAAGGACATCGAGGTGATTGCGCGCGGCGGTCTGCGCGAGATCGCGGAGAGCTAGCGCCGTGCGCATCGCGGCTCTGCAAATCGACTCCGTCGTCGGGGACCTCGAGGCCAATGGGGCTCGCATCGTGGAACAGGCGCTTCGCGCACACAGTTCGGGAGCCGCATTGGCCGTCACCCCGGAACTCGCGCTCGTCGGGTACCCCCCGCGCGATCTTCTTGTGCGCGAGGGATTCGTCGAGGCGTGTCGGCGCGCGACCGCTGAGATCGCGCAGAGGCTGCACGCGCGCGGGGCTGGCGGCCTTGCCGTTGTGATGGGAACTCCGTGGACCTCCACGGGGATGTCGCGCAAGCCAGCGAACGCCGCCGTGATGCTCCGTGATGGCGCAGTCGAAGCCGTCTATAGGAAGCGTTTGCTTCCGACCTACGATGTCTTCGACGAATCGCGGTACTTCGAGGCCGGGGACGATGCGCTCGTGGCGAAAGTCGCGGGGAAGTCGGTGGCGATCCTCTTGTGCGAGGACCTCTGGAAAGGGGAAGATGTCGACGAATCCCATGGATATTCGGAAGACCCCGTCGCGGAGGCGGCTCGTTCCAAGGTGGATCTCGTCGTCGTGCCGAGTGCCTCGCCGTTCTTTGCCGGCAAACACGCGCGCAGGATGGCACTGCTAGGACGAGCGGCGGCTGCCGTGGGGGCACCGGTCATGAGCGTGAATGCCGCAGGATCCAACGACGACTTCGTGTTCGACGGTGGGTCGTGCTTGGTTGGCCCCAGCGGCGCCACCGTCCTCTCGCCCCGGTTCGCCGAGCATCTTCTCGTTGCCGAGTGCGGCATGAGGGTCCTCGCGGCACCCGAGAGCCTGTGCGAGCCCGAAGAACTCGCGCGCGCCATCGTGAGCGCGATTGAGGGGTACACGCGCAAGACTGGCCATTCGCGCGTCCTCCTCGGACTCTCGGGGGGGATCGACAGCGCCGTTGTCGCCGCTCTGGCCGTCGCCGCGCTGGGTGCCGATCGCGTGCGCGGCATCTCGATGCCCGGGCCCCACTCGTCGCAGGGATCGGTCGACGATGCGCTCGAGTCCTCGAAGAGGCTCGGGATGCAACCGCCGGATCGGCTGCCGATTGGTGAGGCGTACGCCACCCTCAAACGCGGGATGTCGCTCGCGGCGCCGATCGATGGGCTGACCGACGAGAACCTCCAGAGCCGCCTGCGTGGACTCACACTCATGACGCTTTCGAATGCCACGGGCGCGCTCGTTCTCTCGACCGGAAACAAGAGTGAACTCGCTGTCGGCTACGCGACGCTGTATGGCGATATGTGTGGAGGGCTCGCGCCGCTGGGTGACCTCCTCAAGGGGCAGGTCTACGCGATGGCGCGATGGATGAACGAGAACCCCTCGGTGCTCGGACTTCACGCGCCGCCGATTCCGGAGTCGAGCCTCACGAAGGCGCCGTCGGCCGAACTGCGGCCCAACCAGACCGACCAAGACTCGTTGCCGCCGTACGACGCACTTGACGCGATCGTGACTGGGTTCGTGGATCTCGAACAGGCCCCAACATCGATCGCGCGCGACACGGGGCTTCCACTCGCGCTCGTTGAGTCGTGGACGAAGGCGATCGATCGTGCGCACTACAAGCGCGCTCAGGCACCGGTGATCCCCAAGCTCAGTGCACGGGCGTTCGGGCCTGGGCGACGGCTGCCACTCGCCATGCGCTATCGGTTGGGCGGCGACTCGTCCGTCGCCTGAAACTGAACTGGCGGCGCTGGCGGCTGCGCACCATCAAGAGCCGGTCGGTGCCGATCCGGTACGCCGTCAAGAAGCCGCCGTAGACGCACCCGGTGTCGATGGCCGCGACGACAGGACGACCGTCTGGTCGGCGAAGCACGAGCGGTCGTGACAGTGGCTTGTGCCCGACGATCAGCAGGCCGTCTGTGCCGTCGTAGTTCCACCACCAGTCGTCTTCGTCGGGGCCCGCCTTGATCGCCATCATGACGCGCGCCCGCGTGCGTGCGAGTCCTCGCTCGGGATCGATGCCGGCGTGGATCGCGTGCCATCGCGGTCGCGCGCCGCCGATGCGGATCGTCCGCATCGCTTCGCGCATGAGTGTGATCGCGTCGTCGATGAGGTCCGCCTCCGCGAGGCAGTCGACCATGGCCGCGAGCCTCGGGGGCATGTGCGCCGTTTGGCCGTCGCCGCCGGCCCTTCTGAGCGCGGCGAGTGCCCGAGGCTCATGATTGCCGCACACAAGTCGGATGCGACGGCCCGCGGCGCGCTCGGCGTGAATGGCCTCGATCACGAGGTCAGGCCGAGGGCCTTTCGTGAGCAAGTCGCCAATCATCACGATGCCGCATCGGGGCGCCCAGCGGCGAAGTCTCTTGAAGAGAATCGACAACTCCTCGCCGCACCCGTGCACATCCCCGATGACGACCGTGTCACTCACCCTCGTAGGATAGGTTTGCGATGGCGATCCGAATCCTGCCGCAGGCGCTCGTGAACCAGATCGCTGCCGGAGAAGTTGTCGAGCGGCCCGCCAGCGTCGTGAAAGAGCTGCTTGAGAACTCGCTCGATGCGGGGGCCACGCGCATTCAGGTGCGCATCGAGGGGGGCGGTCGCGAACGCATTTCGATCACCGACAACGGCCGTGGCATCGATGCGGACGACCTTCCGCTCGCCTTGGCGCCGCATGCGACGAGCAAGATCACTGATGCGGCGGACTTGGAGGCCATCGCATCGTTCGGTTTCCGCGGCGAGGCACTCAGTGCGATCGCGGCGGTCGCGGATGTGTCGATCGCCTCGCGCACGAAGGGCGCCTCAGAGGGTTGGTCTGTGCGCTCGCGCTACGGCGTCCAGGAAGCGCACCGACCCGCGGCGATCACCGCCGGCACGCAGCTTGAAGTGAACGGGCTTTTCACGAATGTGCCGGCGCGGCGCAAGTTCCTGCGCGCGGATCCGGCTGAGGCCGCGCGCGTCACAGAAGTTGTGATCAACGCAGCGATGGCGCACCCGACCGTTGCCGTGTCGCTTTCGAGCCACGATCGGTCGGTGATCGACCTGGCGCCATCCGGGGGACGGCATGATCGCGTCCTCGAGGTGTTCGGTGAGTCACTTGGTGATCGCCCGATTCCCGTTGAGTCGGTGGCCACGCTCGAAGACGGATGCCGCGTCGAGGTCACAGGCGTGGTGTGTCGCCCCGAGGCCATGCGCGGAGCGAGCCGGACACAGCGGCTGTTCGTCAATGGACGCCCCATCGTGGATCGCTCCCTCCAGCACGCGGTCAAGGAGTCGTACCGCGGTCTTGCCGAGCCCACGATGCAACCGCGGTTCGTGCTCTTCATCGAAATCGATCCGCGCGCTGTTGATGTGAATGTCCATCCGCAGAAGGCCGAAGTGCGATGGCGCCACGGCGCTGCGATGCATCGAGTCGTGCACCGCGCCGTGCAGGCGGCGCTGTCGCACTCGGGTCTTGCGGCCTCGGGCGTCTCGCTCCTTGGTGCGATCGACTCACGCGGCTGGCAGGGCCAACCGGCAGCGCGGTCCACTTGGAACCATGAAGGAGCGACAGCGGTCGAGTCGACCTTGCTCGCGGCGCGGCCCTTCCGCGAAGACAAGATTGACGCGGTGCCCGAGCCAAGCCTGCTCGCGGCGTCGCAGGAATCTCCATCGTTTCTTCAAGTCGACCGAACATGGATCGTGTTTGCCGAGGGGA
Source organism: Planctomycetia bacterium (assembly GCA_005799475.1). Lineage (GTDB taxonomy): Bacteria > Planctomycetota > Phycisphaerae > Phycisphaerales > SM1A02 > F1-60-MAGs104. Next base: position 10,375 of record SYGQ01000218.1, read on the forward strand.
GCGACCTCGTCATTGTCGACCAGCACGCGCTGCATGAACGGGTGATGTTTGAGGAGATCCGCGCCCGCATCGTGCGCGGCGATCTCGCGAGCCAACGCTTGCTTGTCGGAGCGCACTGCGCGGTGACCCCTGAGGCGATCGCGCGCCTCGCCGACCTGGCAGGACTCTTCGCACGACTGGGCATCGAAGCGCGAGACGCTGGACCGTGCTCGGTGGTCATCACGGCGTTCCCGGAATTCCTGCTCGGCCGAGGCGTTGATCCCGGCGGGTTCGTCGCCAGTGCTCTCTCGAGTGACGAGATCGCCGCGGCGCTCGAGTCATCGAACTCGGATGCGGCACGAGAGGCGGCCCTCGCGCCGATCCTCGACATGATGGCGTGCAAGGCCGCGGTCAAGGCGGGCGACCGACTCTCGTTCGAGGAGGTCTCGCGGCTCCTCCACTCGCGCGACGCGACCGATCGCTGGACCAACTGCCCGCACGGCCGTCCCACCGCGGTTCGCATCCCCATCGCCGACATCGAGCGGCGCTTCGGCCGCCGCTGATGCGCTCAGCGGTTTCCGGCGCCAATGGCGTCGGTGCCGCGCTCCGCTGTCAGCATTGCCACACGCTTGCGCTCAATCACGGGAGGTGGCCAATCCTCGGAGATCGCCGCGGGGGTAAGTTCCCCGCGCGGCAATGCCCCGGTCAGCGGCGCTGTCGGCTCCCGGGCACGCATCGCCAACGACTCCTCGAAGGTGGCCTTGGGTTCGTTCTCCGACCTGTCGAGATCAGCGATGAGCGCGACGGCGATCAATTGCGCCGTCGATGCCAGGCTTCGCATCGTCGTGCGGTACGCCTCGTGGTCTGGATGGCCTGGCATGGCGCCCAACACAATCTGGGCGCGCCAGCCGAGGCGATGGGCCATTCGCATCGCATCGAACTGCGTATGCAGGGCGTCGATGGCCTCCCTCACTCGTGTCGAAAACGCCGGGTCAGGTAACGACCCGGCCAGTTCGTTGAGTGCCAGCCATGCATCGATCACGGGTGCGGCGTGCGGGCACCGCGATGCCAGCAGCCGCCGCCTCCACGCCGCACCCGGATCGTCCACGAGCGGCACGATGGCGGCAATCGTCCGGTCATCGATGTCGGCCATGCGCTCCGCCAGGGACGCTACCGGGCGCAGCACGCGCACAGGATCCTCGGGGAGCGAGAAGGCTGTCGCGATCGAGTCGAGCATGCCACGAAGCGCCGCGTCAAACTCGGCATCATGCTCGGCGAGGCGAGCCGTCAGGGCATCGCGAGCCTCTGGCCTGGCTGCTACTCCCGCGAGCTCCGCCCGGAGATCGGCGGATACGCATGGCGGAACCGGGACCGGTTCCGTGTCTCGGAGATAGCTGGCGGCGCGGGTGCGCCACAGACGCTGCGCCGCGGCGGCAATCGCGTGCTCCGCCACTGCCGGCGCAACAGCCTCTTCAAGCGCCCGTTGCAGTGCGGTTCGCTCCGCGTCGAATGTGGCAATGGACTCCCGTACGCACCCTCGAGTGAACGCGTAGACGACCCTCCGGATCTGATCGTCGTCCATTGGGTTCTCGAGGTCACCATTGACCATCGCATTGACTTCCTCGAACCGCGCTTGCCAGGTGCTGCGCCGACGCTCAAGCACCGAAGTGCGGAAGACCTCGAACGCACTCAAGATTGCGGCCCGTTTGGCGCTGCCTGGGTCCGCCGCCAGTCCGTCGACATCTTCGCACGCGGCAAGCCATGCGACAGGCGTGGGCAAGTTGGCCAACGGGGCCCCGGTCTCTGCAACGCCGACCGCTCCCAGAAGTCCATTCTCCTTCGTGGAGGGCCGACCGAGCATGTCGGAGTCCTGTGAGGGGGGCGAATGGGAGGCAGGGCGAGGGTCGGCTTGCGGAAGCCCCTGCTGCGCGAAAATGGCGCTGCAAAGACAGAGCGTTCCGAGTGCGTCCGGCATCACGGCGTGCCCGGACAGTCCATTGGCGTCGGCGGCTCAATCAGCGAGCCACACCGGAACTTGCTCTGGACCGGATAGGCGGTCATGCAGAAGCCGTTCGACGACCGCGGGCAAAGGGCCGCGTAGTACGTGCAGTAGTGCAGCGAAGGATCCTGAGCGAGGGGCGTCGAGTATCCCGGACTCCCCCAGTCACCTAGATGAATGGTTGAGTCGGACAGCATCTGGTAGGGGCACCACTGCTGAATCATGATGCACCAGACCATCCGGCTCGCGAAGTGGGCACAGCACGACTCCGGCTCACCCTTGATGTTGCAGACGGGGGTGGGTCCGCCTTGACCGGCGACCTTCGGGCCGACTGCAATGACGGCACCGACGAGGAAGGGAAGAACGAGCGCGCGACACTGCATGGGATCCTCCGGGTGGGTTCGGTGTCGGGGCTCCCCGCCGGGCCTCACGGCCGCGTCGGATGGTACCACCCGTGGCGCGGCCGCACCCTCACCGCGGGTCGTACGCGCTGTCGTCGTCGCTGAGGAAGCCGTTGCGGGGGTGATCCATCGGGCTCGCGAGCAGCGCGTCGGTCGCATGCATGCCTGGGCACGACTGGCACACACCACTCACATGACCGTCGAGCCATGCGACATTCGTGCAGCCGAGGTGCCTGAACGCCTGGCCTCCCGCGTAGGTCATGCTGAGGTCCATCTCGACGCTCGACGAAGGCGAGCGCATGAACTTGTTCGCGCCGCCCTTCCAGCCGCCGTCGCCAAAGAGCGCCGTCTGCGAGGGTCGTCGGTGTTGTGATGCGGTCAGGCCTCGTCGCGCGCTTGCCCAGCCGCCCACGAGTGCCCCCGATGCGTCAGGCACGGGGTAACTCCCCTCGGCGCCAATGAAACTCGTGTTGTAGTTGAACCCCGTGAACGGATCGGAGCCGAAGGTGCTCGGCCCCACGAACGACGGGCACTGCTGCACCGCTCCCGGGTCATCGGTGAATGACCAGAGCGGACCGGGCGCAATGCCTCCCGCGCCGTCGTGGGCGAAGTCCCACGCGATCGTGCGCACGCCGCTTCCGGCGACCTCATGCAGGATCGCAGGAGGGAACACCTCGCGGAATGTCGTTGCGTACGCCTGCGCGGCGATGCCGAGCTGGCGGAGTCGCGAGCCGCACTCCGAGCTGCGCGCGCCCTCACGCGCAGCGTGGACGCCGGGCACAAGGAGCGACATGAGGAGTGCAACAAGGCCAAGGACCACGAGTATCTCCACCAGCGTCACCGCACGCCGCTGCATCACGAGGACCAGCCCGCGAGGATCGCCGTCAGGTCGCTCCCGTCGACGATGCCGTTGCCATCGAGGTCGGATGTGGCATCGTTGGATCCGAACGCACTCAACACCTGCCCAAGATCGAAGCCATCGACGACGCCATCGCCGTTGAGGTCGGGTGATGGCAGCGCCGCCTTCACGCGCGCGACGGCATCGATCTCGACATTCGGCCCGAATCCTGCCGGATTCGTGATCCTGATGGCCACCGCGTGTGCCAGCCCGACGGACGCGAGGTCGAAGCCAGCCCCACCGGCGCTGCCGCCGTAGCGCACGACGAGCTCGGCGTAGGAGAGTCCAACGAGCGCATCGGGAGTGAGCGCCGGATCGGCGGGGAGGTTGGGGTCCGTCAGCAACACGCCTGCGGCCGTCGCGTAGGGGCCGGCGTCGGCGTAGCCGAGCGTCGGGAGGAGACCGTCCGCCTGGCCGCTCGCAAACGCGAACCATGTCACGCCATCGGCCGATGCTTCCACGATGCCGCCGTCGGCGACGAGCCCGCCGACCACGCCATCGGGCGGCGACACATCGACGAAGAACGAGTTGCCGAAGACGATGAAGTCGGTGCCGAACGGATTGCGCGCGTCATCCACGAGCGGCGGGTCGAACGAGAGCGTGAGCGATCCGCCCCTTCCGATCGAGACGAGTTCCGCAGGCAGGAACGCCGGCTGGAACGGCGACACAACGCCGGGCGCGATCCCCTCGCCGGTGAATCGCTCGGGCGGCCCAAGCGCGCGCGTCGGATTCGTGAAGCCACCTGCGGGGTTCGCGCCGGGTTCGTAGCCGAGGACACTGGTAGCAAAGTCATCGGCG
>SYGQ01000043.1 GCA_005799475.1 Planctomycetia bacterium
CGAGCACGATGACACTCAGGCCAAGCGCGACCGACTTGTCGCCCTGATGTCTTAGACCTTCGCACTCGGCCCATGAGTGCGCGGCACGCTACCGCGGCTTGGCCAATCCGAGTCGCTCGCGCTTCTCCTCGTACTCGGCGATCTCGCGCTTGTTGGTCGTCGCCAGCGCCGCGCCGGTGCGAATGGCCTCCACTTCGAGGCGCGTCAGTTGCATCGAGCCGAGCCGGTAGTCCTCAAACGCCTCGCACGAAATGGGCACGATCGGCTTGACGAGCTGGTACATCGCGTCCGCGTAGACGCGGATCTCGTGCTGCGCGTGCGGATCCATGCGAAGCGCAAGGAAGTGAAAGAGATTGTGCAGGTCGCACTTCCAGTACCACTCGGTGTAGACCGACACCGGCAGCGCCGTGCGCGCAAGTTCGCGCGCAACGCCCTTCTCCGTGAACTGCATGTAGTCCTTGTAGAGCCCCTCGGCGCGTTCGAGGAGCGCGAGAAACTCCTCCGCAGTACCGGCGTCGACACAGCCGTCGCCGCCCTGCCGATTCGACTGGCTCTGCGCACGGATCGACTCGGGCGTCGGCCGATAGAAGCGGTCGGGCACAATCGAATAGCGTGCGCTGTACTCGTTGACATTCGCTGTGCGGTGGCGGATCCACTGGCGCGCCACAAAGATCGGCATCGCCACATGGAACTTGAACTCGACCATCTCAAACGGCGTCGTGTGTCGGTGACGAAGCAGGTACCGAACGAGGCCGCGATCTTCACTCACCTGCTTGGTGCCCTCGCCGTAGGAGACGCGCGCGGCTTGCACGATCGAGTAGTCGGCGGTCTTGCCTTCGGGCGCCATTCGAGGCATGCAGTCCACGAGCGCAACGAACCCGTGGTCCAGAACGCGCTGCTCGATGCGTGACGCACCCGCCATGACATCAACCATCGGCGTTTCCGGAAGTGTTCGGATGACTCCCTCGACGCTCACTGACTCAGCACTCATGGGGGATTCGTTTCTCCAGTTCTCGTCGGCGGATGGTCCGTGGCGCCACCGGCGGCGGCGAGCCATCCGTTGACTTCCCCGAGCGTACCGATTCCGCTGGGATTCCCACGCGCGTCGATTCGCGGAACGCCAGTTCCTTGGGGCGCGTATCCGATTCGCGCGAGGCGCAGCGCCGAATCGAGCGAGTCGGGCGGCACGAGTCCCGCCATGGCACCCTCAAGCGTCGCCGGGCTCCCCTCATGCGCCGCAGCCACGGCCGCGCAAAGCCAGCCCTCTCCCAGTGTGCGCAGCGAGTCGTCGGACTTGGGCCACTCGCCCGCCGCCGAGTGGTAGCACAGGGTTCTCCACGCACGGGCGCGCAGCGCCGCGTCCGTGTCGCGCGCCTTCTGACGGACGCCGCCGACAACCCAGAATCCCCAAAGGAATGTACCCATCGCTGCCACCAAGAACGCCACGAGCAGCAGGCGACCTGCGCGTGACGAGCCGCGCACGGGCTCGGTCACATCCGCATTCCTTCAAGCACGACGCGCGACTTCACGCGCAGCGGGTCGGCCTCGGGCACTGCCGACAACAACGCCTGCGTGTAGGGATGCTGCGGTCGATTGATGATCTCATCGCGCGTTCCCTCTTCGACGATCTTCCCGTTCCACATGACGATGATGCGCTGGCACGCGTGATGGATCACGGCCATGTCGTGCGAGATGAAGAGGTACGAGAGTTTGAACTCGCTCTGCAAGTCCGACAGGAGATTGAGCACCTGGCTCTGCACGGACACATCGAGGGCGCTTGTGGGCTCGTCGCAGACGATGAGTCGCGGCTCAAGGGCAAGTGCGCGGGCGATACCGATCCGCTGTTTCTGCCCGCCGGAACACTCGTGCGGATAGCGGTCCGCTGCGCCCGGCCAGAGACCGCACCGCGAAAGCAGAGATCCCACGCGCTCGCGAACCTGCTCCTTCGGGACGATGCCGTGCACTTCAAGTGGCTCGCCGATGATTCTTCCTACTCGCATGCGCGGATTGAGTGACCCGCCCGGGTCTTGAAAAATGATCTGGATCTGTCGGCGCAAACGGCGCAGACTCGTGGCCCGCAGTCCGAGGACATCGTGGCCGTCGAACCGCACGCTGCCACCTGTGGCCGGGATCAGCCTGAGAACCGCCCGACCCACCGTCGTCTTCCCGCATCCGGATTCGCCGACGAGGCCGAGCGTCTCGCCGGGCCGGATCGAGAATGAGACCCCATCGACGGCCTTGCGGTAGTCGACCACACGCTGGAGGACTCCTGCGCGCACCGGGAAGTGGACCTTGAGGTCGCGCACCTCAAGAAGTGGTGGAGTGGTGGTCGCTGACATGCCGTTACCGAAGTGGAACCTCGAAATCGCCCTGCGTTCCATCGGGGAAGGCGATCGACAGAACGGTCACCAGTCGGCCGCGCCCGTGCGAGAGTTCGTACAGCCGCCCCAACCGCACATAGAACTCCTCGAGACTTCCGATGGCATGGCCGCCCATCGCCACAATCACCGCACCCGCAGGGATCACGCCGTCAAGCTGGCTCCCCTGGGCAACCGCATCGACGAGCACGCCGCGCTTGAACGGTGCGCCGCGCGCGCCGCACGCGGCTTCGTTCGCGGTCACGAGCCGCTCGAACCCGAATCGGCGCAGCGTGTCGGCGATCTCTCCGGCATCAAGGCGCGGATCGCGCTTCGCGAGGAGCACGCTGACGGTGACGGTCTCGCCGCGCCCCTCCGCCGGCACGGGTCGCCAGACCTCGAATCGGATCGCTTGGCCGGGCGCGCGCATCCCGATGAGCGAGTACACGCGCTCGGGCTCGGTGGCGCGGATGTCATCGATGGACACGATCACATCGCCGCTCTGGAGTCCCGCGCGCGATGCGGGACTGTCCGGGGTCACGCGTGTGATGATCGCGCCGTCGGCTCCGTAGTGTTCGACGGCGCAGCGAAACGCCGCGTCGCGAAGTTGCGGCGGGATGAGCGAGGCCAAGGGTTGGACCGAGATGCCGGAAAAACCCTTCTCGACTTCGCCCTTCTCGATGAGTTGTGCGACGACGAACTCGATGATGTCCATCGGGATCGCGAGGCCGATGCCGCCGAACTGCCCCTGCCCAAGCGAACTCCCGCGACCCGTCGCGATTGCCGTGTTCATGCCGATCACTCGGCCATACACATCCGCGAGCGGACCCCCGGAGTTTCCTGGGTTGATGGCCGCGTCGACCTGAATGAAGTTCTCGTAGTCGACATCCGAGAGGCCCGCGCTGCGCCCGACCCCTGAGACGATGCCGGCGCTCATGGAAAATCGGAACTCGAAGGGCGATCCAAACGCGAACACCATTTCGCCTTGTGTGGGCATGTCGAGCGACCGCTGCGCAGGCGTGAGGTCATCGGCCTCGATGCGCAGAACCGCGATGTCGGTCTTTAGGTCGAGACCAATCAAGTCGGCTTCGACGATCTCTCCGGAACTCAGTTGCGCTTCGATGCGGTTGGCACCGTCGACAACATGCGCGTTCGTCACGACGTGACCGTCGGGGTCGTAGATCCATCCAGAGCCCGCAGTCGTGAAGGTTCGAGGTCCGGAGCGGCTTGCCTGCAGGCCGCTCGCGTGCAGCGAGACGACCGACGGCTCGACAGCCGACGCGAGATCTCGCGTGGCCTGGTTGAGCTCCTCAAGCACCGTGGTCTTGCTCAGGCGCGTTTTCGCAGCCATCATCTCGGCGTCGATGCGAGCCTTCGTCGACTCGCGCACGAGCCTCGGCGTCACGAAGAGAACCAGGAGCGCAGCAACCGCCACGATCGCTGCGGGGACAAGCGTCTGGATCCTCATGCAGGTCGTCCCGCGGCGGACCCGCCGCGCCCCTCAACGGCCTCCAAGAACTCGGAGCGTTCACGGTCGCTCATCGCGTACGGGTGCGCGCCGAGGTCTCTCGTCGACACCCGTTGCCTCCAGCCCTGCGCCGCCTGCGCAATCGCAGTACCCACTTGGGCCCCCGGAGGTGCAAACGCTGGCTGCCACGGCGTCATCCCGAGAAGATCCTGCAGCACGATGACCTGCCCGTGACACGACGGACCCGCGCCGCAACCGATGACGGGAATCCGAGACTCGCGCACGATCGCATCCGTGACCTCGGCGGGCGCCGCCTCGACGAGGAGCATCGTCGCGCCAGCCTCGGCGAGCGCGCGCGCATCGTCGAGGAGCGCAAGCGCCGCCGAAGCGGTCTTGCCAGCGGCGTAGTAGCCGCCCTGCAACTTCGCGTGCTGGGGACGAGATCCAATGTGCGCAATGACCGGAATCCCAGCGCGTGCCATTTTCGCCACGAGCGGTACGAAGGAGCGATCCACTTCAAGTTTGACAAGGTCAGCCAGGCCTTCGGTCATGAAGCGACCCGCATTACGAATCCCCTCGGCATCATCGGCCTGATAGCTCATGAATGGCATGTCAGCCATGACGAGCGAGTTGGGCGCGCCGCGCTTGACCCCCGCGGTAATGGCAATCAGGAACTCGAGCGGCGTGTGCATGGTGCCGGGAAACCCGAGGATGACTTCGCCCGCGGTGTCGCCGACGAGCAGGATGGGTATGCCCGCGGCCTCGAGCCATCGCGCGGTCGTCGCGTCGTAGCAGGTCAGACACGCGAAGGGCTCGCCCTCGCGCACCATCCGGGCAATCGACCGCAGCGTTGCGGGGGTACAGGTCGCGTTCGGGGAGCCTGACTCACGAGTTTGCGGGATGCGTGGTGCGGACATGTGCGGGGTGGCTTTCGACGCGGTCAAAGTAGCAGTTCACGCCTCGGGGGCGCCAGCCGCGAACCGTCCGACCGATCCGCGGATCGGATTGAGAACTGCATTGTCGCGACCGAGCACAAGAAGGTCGGCGATCTCGATGGCCTCGCGGAAGGACTCCTGCGCCCGTTCAAAATCCTCGCAGTTCGAGAGGACTCGCCCCTGCTCGAGGTGATCCTGCGACGCAATGGCATCCCCTGTGATGAGGATCGTCGTCGAAGGCGTCGCCAACAGCAGTCCCGTGGTCCCACAGGTCACGCCCGGCAGTGGGAAGAGATCGACTCCCTGGCCGAATGAGTCCGGCGCATCCCTTACCTTTTTCGTTTCCTTCAGCTGCGCGCGATCGGACTCCGACATCCACCACGCCGCCTTCGCGAAGAGCGCGATGCCGAGGTAGTGCGACGGATCGCGGCTCGTCAGAAAGACATCGGTGATCGCGTCCGGCACGACATTCGTTCTCGACTGCATGCGTGGCAGCAGGATCTGCGGCGGCAGCGACGGATTCACGATGATCTTTCGGTCGCCGACCTCGATGAGCGTGGTCGTCGCGTGCGCCTCGCGTGCGGGCGCGCGCTCGCCCCAGAGTGGGTTCGCGCCCAGCGTGCCGATTGAGATCACTCTGAACTGCACCATGGCGCTGCCTCAGTCGCTCTGGACTTCGATCGCGAGCCGCTTGAGCGGCCGCGCCGGGTCGGCCATTCTTGCGCGGATCGCGTCGACGACACTGGAAGGCACGAAGGGGCGAAGTTTCTCGCTCGAACCCCCGAAGGCCGCAATCTGTCGGATAAGGCTTGAACTCAGAAAGGCGTACTCCTCTCCGGTGACCACGAAGACGGTCTCGATTGCGGCCACCTGCCGGTTTGTGATCGCGAGCTGGCACTCGCTGGCAAGATCCGTGACATGGCGGATACCGCGGATGATGCCTGCCGCGCCGAGGCCGCGCGCGAAGTCGACCGTCAGGCCCGAGTAGGTCGCGACGGATACTCGCGCGAGGTCAGGCTCGCGCCGGACGATCTCGCCGACGAGCGGCTCGAGGAGCGCCACTCGTTCCTCGACCGAGAAGAAGTCCGCCTTGTCGGGGTTCCGTCCCACGGCAACAACAACTTCGTCGAACAGGCCGCGCGCGCGCGCGAGGACGTCGAGGTGCCCGAGCGTGACCGGGTCAAACGATCCGGGATAGACCGCAAGGTGGTGGCGGGCGTGGGAGACGGGCATGCACCAAGTCTAGGGGGCGGACTTGCGGCGAAAAACTTGCTCAAGTCACTTGCGTGGGACTTCGGGAATCCAATGATGTCCGTGCGGTCGCGGATGTGCGCGGCCTGAGGAGGCGGATGAGGGCACCGCAAGGAAGCCCGCAATGGACAACCCTGGATCGGCCTCGACTCGGAACTGCCTCCCCGAGCGAGGCCTTTTTCATTGTGACGACGCGCGAGCTCGCGCGGCTCAGGCCGGTGCCGGCAGCAACTGCCCGAGGATGGCGCGGAAGTTCTCGCCGAACACAAAGTTGTGTTCGGGAAGTTCGATCCCCGACATGTTCTTGTCGACATGGCTGAACAGGATCTCGGCCCGACCAATCTCCACCCATCCGCCCCCGCGATGATCGAACCGACTGATGGTGCCAAGTGTCGACGCGCCCGCACCGTCGATGCGATCGATTGTCGCGTCATAACGAATCGACTGGCCAGGGGCGACGTCGCTATCGAACGACGCATGCGTGACCTTGGCGAGGATCACCTTCTCCGAGAAATTGCGCACGCTGCCGACGAGGATTCCCGCCGTCTGCGCCATCCCCTCAAGCATGAGACTCGCGGGCATGATCGGCTGCGCGGGGCCAGCAGCGTCGGCATCGAAGTGTTGGTGGAGATGTTCTTCGGCGAGGCTGACATTCTTGATCGCCACGAGCCGTCGGTGCGGCTCGTGTTCGAGAATGGAATCGATCCAGAGCCAGCGCATGCGGCGCTCTAGGCGGCCGGCGTGGACTGCAGTTTCCGACTGACGAAGTCGACGAGGCTGCCGACCGTGAACACCTCAGACACCTTTTCCAGACGCGGATCGGCAGAAAACCCGGAGAAATCCACATGCGGCATGCGCGCCTTGAGCAGCGCGAGGCCGTCCGCGGTCACCTTGCCGTCCTGCACGAACTTCGGGTCGTTGATGTTGTCTGGGAACAGCTCACCCGGAGCGATCTTGAAACCGAATGACTTCTCCAGACGGAACACAATGTCGAGGAAGTCGATCGACTCCGCGTGAAGGTCCGTTGTCAAGCGCGCGGTCGGCGTGACTTCGTCGTCATCGACCCCGAGCGCATCCACCAAGACTTCGCGCACCTTCCACAAAACTGTCTCGCGGCTCATCGTCAATGCAAACCTCCTCGTGGACTCATCGGACTCCCGCCGGCGGCGCCGTGCGGA
>SYGQ01000004.1 GCA_005799475.1 Planctomycetia bacterium
AGAGCGGGTCGTGGCTCGTGCGCGAGAGGAGCACGCCGCCGACGCCGAAGGCCGCAGCCGCGCGGAAGATCGAGCCCACATTGTCCATGTTGTTGAGGCCGTCGAGTGCGAGGAGGAGTTGGGCGTTCACGAACGGCGCCGACAGTGGTGCACGCGAGTCGAGTCTGGCGCGCAGGCCCATGGCCAGCACGCCGCGATGCACATGGACGCCGGCAGTTGTCTCCATGATCGCCTCGGTGGCGACCAGAAGCGGCGTGGTCGGCGACGCGCTGGCGGCGATCAACGCCGCGACGCGATCGACCATGCGCTCGGATGCGAGCACGCTGCGGGCGAGTCCCGGTTGCGCGAGCATGCGCTCGACGATGTGAATCGTCTCGCCGACGAACAGTCCCTCAGCGCGGCGCGCGTCCGAGAGGTCCCGTTCGCGCAGGTTGCGGTAGTCATCGAGCCGCGCGTCGCCGGCGTCGCGGATGATCGCCGCGTCCGCAGGCGGCGCGCTACTTGGTGAACTCGCTTGGGTGTTCAAGGAGGCGGATCACTTCAGAGAGGAACCGCACGGCCTCGGCGCCATCGACGACGCGGTGGTCGCAGGAGATGGAGAGCGGGAGCACGAGGCCCGCATAGAACTTGCCGTCCTTGACGAGGACCCGTTCGCGCGAGCGGCCCGCGGCGAGGATGGCGACCTCGGGGTAGTTGATGATCGGCGTGGCGAACATGCCGCCATACGAGCCGACATTCGAGATGGTGAAGGTGCCGCCGAGCGATTCTTCGCGCGTGATCGAGCGGTCCTTGCACTTAGCCGCAAGCGACTTGATCGCGATGCCAAGTTCCATGGGCGACTTGCGATCGGCGTCACGAATCACCGGCACCATGAGGCCGCTGGGCGTATCGACGGCGACGCCGAGATTGATGACGCCCTTGATAAGGACCTCGCTCGCGGCATCGTCGACATTGGCGTTGAGGTTGGGAAACGAGCGCAGTGCGCGGCAGACCGCGAGCATCACGAACGGGAGCGTCGAGAGTTTCTCGCCAATGACGCGCGAGTACTCGCGGCGCTTGGCGTCGAGCGCGGTGATGTCGGCTTCATCGACGGCGGTGAAGTGGACGGCGGTCTGCACGCTGCGCGCGAGCGCCTCGGCGATCTTGCGGCGCACGCCGCGGAAGGGGATGCGCTGGGAGACGCCGTCCTTGTCCACCGACGGAAGCGGCGTGGGCAGCGGTGCCGCGCGCGCGCTCATGCCGGTGGCGGCGAGCGTGGAGCCCGCGGCCGACTCGGCAAAGGACGCCACATCGGTGGCGGTCACGCGACCGCCGCGACCAGTGCCGTCGACGCGATTGATGTCGATGGCGAGGTCCTTGGCGATGCGCCTGACAGCCGGCGTGGCGAGCGACTTGCCTGGCGTCGCACCTGAAGTGTGCTCATCGGCGCGTCGCGCGAAGCGACCCGAGACATCGAGAGTGCCCGACATGCTGCCGACGACGGTGCCTTGGTCTTCGCCTGCGCCGGAGGCGGCTTGCGCGGAAACGCACGCGGGTTTCGCGGGGGCGGTCGTGGCGTTGGCGGTCGCTGCTGCAGGCGCCTTCGCACCCTGTGGTGCGTAGCGAACCAGCGCTGCACCCACCTTGATGATGTCGCCGTCCTTGCCGCAGAGCTCGCTGATCGTGCCCGCCCACGGGCTCGGGACCTCGACGAGCGCCTTGTCGGTCTGCATTTCGGCGATGGGTTGCGACTCCTTGACGGCGTCGCCGGATTTCACGAGCCAGCGAATGAGCTCAGCTTCGACGAGTCCCTCGCCGAGATCGGGAAGGAGGAAGTGGCTCTTGTCCGCAGGTTGCTTGAGTCCGGCCATGGGGAGAGGATAATCGCCCTTTGCCCCGGGTTGCGGGCAGATTGTGCTTCCTAGAGCGCACAATCTGCCCGCAACCGCGTGGGGGCTGGCGATCGGCGTCAGTAGGTCGCAGCGTCCTCGATCGCCAGCGCGATGCGCGCGGCGTCGGGCATGTAGTTGAGCTCGAGCTTGTAGTAGGGCATGATCGTGTCGAAGCCCGTCACGCGCTGGACCGGCGCCTCCAGATGCAGGAAGCATCGCTCCATCACCTGCGCGGCGACCTCGGCGCCCATCCCGGCCGTCAGCGGCGCCTCGTGCACGACGCCGCAGCGGCCGGTCTTCTTCACGCTGGCCTCGATCGTGTCGAGGTCGAGCGGATAGATCGTGCGCAGGTCGATGAGCTCGATGCTGCGCGAAGACTTCTCCAGGGCCTGCATGCACTGGATCACGCTCGCCCCCCAGCTGATGACGGTCAGGTCGCCGCCCTCACAGACGACGCGCGCCTTGCCGATCGGGATCGTGTATTCGTCCTCGGGGACTTCCTCCCGCACGGCGCGGTACACGCGCTTGGGCTCGAAGAAGATGACGGGGTCTGGATCGCGGATCGCGCTGATGAGCAGCCCCTTTGCGTCATAGGGCGAACTCGGCATCACGACCTTGATCCCGGGTTGGTGGGAGTAGATCGCCTCGGGCGAGTCGCTGTGGAGTTCCGGCGCGTGGATGCCGCCGCCGACGGGCACGCGGATCGTCAGCGGCACGGTGAATGCGCCGCGCGTGCGTGTGCGCATGCGCGCGGCGTGGCTGCAGATCTGGTCGTACGCGGGCCCGAGGAATCCCTCGAACTGGATCTCGGGCACCGGGCGCAGTCCGCCCATCGCCAGCCCGATCGAGGTGCCGATGATGCCGCTCTCGGCGAGCGGCGTGTCGACCACGCGCTTCTCGCCGAAGCGCTTCTGGAGTCCCTCGGTGACGCGGAAGACGCCACCGTTGGTGCCAACATCCTCGCCGAGCACGATGACGCGATCGTCGCGCTCCATCTCTTGGATGAGCGCGAGGTTGATCGCCTGCACAAGGTTCAGGTTGGCCATGTCAGTGTCCTGTGGTCCGTACGCCGTGTTCGGAGGCGAGCGAGTGCGTCTGCATCGTGTCGCGCTGGTGCGCGAGTTGTGCGGGAAGTTCTGCGTACATCGAGTTGAAGAGGTCGGCGGCCGCCGGCGATGCAATCTCCTCAGCACGAACGACGGCGGCATCGACATCGATCTTGACTCGCGCCTGCATCGCCTCTTCCTTCGAGGAGTCCCAGAGTTTCTTCTGCTCGAGATGCTTGCGCGTGCGGATGAGTGGATCGCGCTCCTTCCAAATGTCGACCTCGGCCTGATCGCGGTAGCGACGCGCATCGTCGGCGGTGGTGTGGTCACCGAGGCGGTAGGTCACCATCTCGATGAAGGATGGCTTGCACTCCTGGCGGGCGCGCTGCGCCGCCCACTTGACCGCGTACACGCACGCGAAGAGGTCGTTGCCGTCGACCTGAAGGCACGGCATGCCGTAGGCAACGCCGCGCTGGGCCACGGTCGGTGCGCTGCACTCGATGCGTCCTGGGGTGGAGATCGCCCAGAAATTGTTCTGGCAGCAGAAGACGACGGGGAGGTCAAGGTTGGCCGCGAAGTTCGCCGCCTCGTGGAAGTCGCCTTCGCTGGTGGCGCCGTCACCGAAGAATGTGCACGCGATCCGCGACTCGCCTCGATACTTGGACGCCCATGCGAGACCGGCGGCGTGCAGCATCTGCGTGCCGATTGGCACGGCGATCGGCGTGGCGAAGTGCGCCCTCGGCATCGCGTTGCCGCGCTCGTCGCCCATCCAGTGGAGGAGGATCGACTCCATCGGCACGCCGCGCCAGAAAAGGCCGCAGTTTTCGCGGTAACAGGTGACGAGCCAGTCTTCTTTGTCGAGGATGAACGCGGCACCGAGGCTGCCAGCCTCTTGCCCCATGTTCTGCGGGTAGGTGCCCATCCGGCCGGATCGCTGCAGTTTGAACGCGACCTCGTCGAGGTAACGGCACGATGACATCGCTTCGTAGAGGCGAACAAGGTCCGCGTCGCCGATGAGGCCATCGCCGAGCTTGGCGTCGTAGTTGCCGTGCTCGTCAAGGATGCTGACGCGCTCGATCTCGACCTTGTGAACGACATTTCTGGGCATTCAAAAAAGTGTAGCGGGGGCGGCTGTCATCGCGCAGGGGCGCACGCGGCGCAGCGGTGCGCTAGCGCGCGGCGACGAGGCCGTCGGCGCGGAGGTCACTCGCGCCCATCCAACCGTGGGGCATCTTCAGAATGGCCTGCCCCCGGCCGAAGGCCACTGAGCGCGAGTCGGCGGTCGTGATCGCGTGGCCTCGTCGTGTGAGTTCGGCGACCGTCGTGTCGCTGAATCCCGGCTCCATCTGCACCTTCAGCCCTTCCGTCCACTGCCAGCGCGGCGCGTCAAGCGCGGCCTGCGGATTCTGGTGCGCGTCGATGAGCCGAGTCACGACCTGCACATGACCCTGAGGCTGCATGAAGCCACCCATCACACCGAATGTCATTCCCGGAAGATCTTCGCCCGCGCCGCCGATGCGCGTGAGCATTCCCGGGATGATCGTGTGGTAGGGGCGCTTGCCCGGGCCAGCTTCGTTGGGATGACCGCCTTCGAGCGTGAAGCACGCACCGCGGTTCTGCAGCGCGATGCCGGTTCCGGGTACGACGATGCCGCTGCCCCAGCCGGTGTAGTTGGATTGAATGAGCGAAACCATCATGCCGTGCGCATCGGCAGCGCAGAGGTAGACGGTGCCACCGGGCTTTGGGATCCCCGCGCCGAAGTCCTGTGCACGCTGTGTGTCGATGCGCGCTGCGAGTTGCGCGAGCGCGGGTTCCGCGAGCAACGACTCGACGCGTTCGCGCATGTGCGACGGATCTGCGACGCAGGCATGCGTCCGCGCGAAGGCGAGTTTGATGGCCTCGATGGCGAGGTGGAGTGCGTCGGGGCAGTCTGGCGACAGCGAGGCAAGGTCGCGTTCACGAAGGATCCCGAGCCCGATGAGCGCGGCGATGCCCTGACCGTTGGGTGGAATCTCGTGCAGACGCGCGCCGTGGTAGTCGACATGAATCGGCGTGACCCACTCCGACGCGTGTTCGCGGAGGTCGGATTCGGCGAAGAGACCGCCGGTGGCCTTCGAGTGGGAGTGCATCGTGCGCGCGAGTTCGCCCTCGTAAAAGTCGCGGCCCTTCGATGCGGCGATCCGCTCCAGCGTTCGCGCGTGATCGGGCAGTCGCACGAGTTCGCCCGCTGCGGGTGCGCGATTGCCGACAAGGAACGCGGCGCGCCAGCTCTCGGCATGATCGTGACCCGCAGACAATGCCGGCGCGGCCTTCGCCCAGAGCGCGGCCGTCAGTGGCGCGAGCAAGTAGCCGTCGCGCGCGTACGCGATTGCGGGTGCGAGGACATCGGCAAAGGGAAGCTTCCCGAAGCGCGCGTGCAGCGCGGCCCACGCATCGACTTGACCGGGCACCGTGACGGGCAACCAGCCGCGCGTTGGATAGGTTCGACCCTTGATCATCTCGCGTCGGAACGCTGCGGGTGATCGGCCGGATCCATTGAGACCGACGACGCGCGACCCGTCCCACACGAGCGCGAACGCATCGCCGCCGAGTCCATTCGTCGTAGGTTCGAGCACGGTGAGCGCCGCCGCCGTCGCGATGGCCGCATCGACAGCGGTCCCGCCTCGATCGAGCATGGAGAGTCCCGCGTGTGCGGCAAGTGGCTGGCTCGTCGCCACCATCGCGGAGCCGAAGACGGGCTGCCGCACGGACGGATAGGGGAGTTCCGACGAGCAGGCGAACGCGGCGTCGATCACGCCGTCAGCGTAGGGGATCGGTGCGCGCGTTGTCTTCGTCGGCGAAGCGCACGATGACGCGCGCTCCGTTGATTCCCGCGCCATCGAGGACGCCACGCAGGAACTGCTCGGCGGCCTGGCGCGCGGCGACGCGCACTTCCGCGAGCGCGGGCGCACTGGTCGCTGTGTGGATGACAGAGTCGCGCACCATCCGCCTGGCATCGTCGATGTCGCGGCCGCTTGGAATCAGATGCTCCACCCAGTCGTTGTCGATGCTGACGCGGTACTTGGACGGGTCCGACTGCACTTCAACGACATCGGCGTTGATCGTCGGCGGCGGCACCGTCACGATGAAGGTGCGTTCGTCGAGAGTGTCAATCGTCCACGCGGGCTCGGCAGGAATCACATAGAGCGCGCGGTTGCCCTCGACGGCGAGCCGGATGTGCACGGAGCCGATCTCTGGCTTCCAGATCCATAGATTGAGGTTCGTGGCGCGGTCGAGTTCAATCGTCGTGTCGATCGTCCTCCATCCCACTTGCAGCCCGCCCTTCACGCGCAGTTCGCCCAGAGCCGACTGCAGCGTGGCGGTTGCGGTCGAGCGGACGATCGCAATGTTCTCCAAGATCCAAGTCTTCAGTGACGCGCACCCACGCGGTGCGAACCAGATCGCCGCCGCGATCACTGCCACGAGCGCCAGAGCGCCGCCACACCCACAGCAGGAACAACAACCCCCCCGGCGTCTGCCGGAGGGGCTGGTCGTTGACTGGGCTTCGGCCACTGCGTCTCGCCTAGGCGACCTGCGCCGACTTGGCGTTCTTGTTCGCGCGCGACGCATCGATGCGCCGTTTCGCGAAGGCGATCGCAGCATCGGAAGTGCTCGACGCACTCTCGCCCTCGCGCAGCACAGCGGCCATCGTCTCTTCGATCGCGGCCACCTTCTGGTCGACCTGCGCCTCCGTCATGCCGAGGTAGAGGCCGCCCAAGCGAATGAGACCGCCGGCGTTGGAGATGAAGTCGGGCGCGTACAGGATGCCGCGCCGCTTGAGGTATGCGCCGTCGCTGTGCGGATTGAGCAACTGGTTGTTGGCCGTGCCGCAGACAATGTCGCAGTGCAGTTTCTCGATCGTCGCGTGGTCGAGGATGCCGCCCATCGCACACGGCGCGAGAATGTCGAGTTTCTCGGTGAAGAGATTGCGGTCGTTGCCGACCGCGACGCAGCCGAGTTCCTCGACCGCGCGCTTCATCGTGGGGACATGGACATCGGTGACCATGACCGCCGCCCCCGCCGCGCGGAGCAACTTCGCAAGTTTGTAGCCGGTCGCGCCGCAACCCTGCACGCCAACGGCGAGGTTGGAGAAATCCGGCTTGCGGCCGGACTGCCTGAGGCACGCCTTCATGGAATTGAAGCATCCCTGCGCGGTCCACGGGCTCGGGTCGCCACCGTGGCTGACGGCCTCGCCGCCCATGATGTGCTTGCACTCCTGCGCCATCCAGTCGCAGAACTGCGGACTCACACCGACATCTTCGGCGGCGATGTACGCGCCGTTGTGGCTCTGCACGAATCGGCCCATCGCGCGACCCTGCGCTTCGGTGGGCTGCTCACCTTGCTTGTTGAGAAGGATGACCGACTTGCCGCCGCCGAGCGCGAGGTCCGCGGCCGCGGCCTTGAAGGTCATGCCTTCCGAGAGCCGGAGCACATCGAAGATCGCATCGTCCTCGTTGGCATAGAAGTAGCGGCGCGTCCCACCGAGAGCATTGCCAAGGACAGTCGAGTGGATCGCAATGATGGCTCGCAGTCCGGTCGCCGGATCGTTGAGGAACGAAACGCGCTCGTGGCCGTGGTGAACCATGCTCTCAAGGGTGTGCATTCAAGACTCCAAAGGAAGTGCTGTGGAAAGAACGATCAGTGAATCCGACGGGGGAAGAGGCTATCTGCTGCGCTTGGCGGATCCAAGCGGGTGGAGGAAATCAGTCGACCCGCCGGCCCGCGAAGGCGCTGCCAGACCCGAATTGCGGAATGCCGTTGGACGAGGCCGGCCGGCCCGTGCCGCGCGCGGCCATGATCGGTGTGCGCTCGGGAATCGAGTAATCGGCATTCGTGTATGCGTCGGCTTGGGCCATCACGCTGTCAGCGCAGGTGCGGGCGGAGGCATCGGTGTTCCAGCGCAGCCCGCGCGTGGCCTCGTCGATCTGCGCGAACGCGAGTTCGCACAGGTGATTGACGACAGCCAGCTCGTGCGAGAGCGACGCGCCGGCGAGTCCGGCCCGCAGGCGCGAATCGCACTTACTGAGCGAACAGGCCACGGCGTGAATCCAGAGCGCGGCGTTGGAAAGGCGCGCCTGAATGAACTGATCGCTGATGAGTTTCTCTTCGTGCTCCTTGAACATCATCTTTGTGTTGTAGGAGTGGTCGCGGATCCGGAACATGAGTTCCTGCGCCTGTCGGGTGAGCGCGGGATGCATGCGCTCGAACTTGGGCACGGGACGGCGCATGCCGAGAAAGAGTTCGCCGCCGATGCGTGCGGCCGCGCCGAGCTGCTTGAATGGACGCGCGCGCAGGGCCATCATCCAGGTCCCGAGTTGCTTCGAGCCATAGGCGAAGATGAACGAGTGCATGACCTCGTTGGCGCCTTCGACGATCGTGTTGATGCGCGAGTCACGCCAGATGCGCTCGACATGGTTCTCCGTCATGTACGACTCGCCGCCCATGACTTGAAGGGTGTCGTCGACGGTGCGATAGCCGTACTCGCTGCAGAAGACCTTGCACGCCGCCGTCTCGAGCATGATGTCCTCGTCGCCGCGATCGAGGAAGCCAGTGGTCATGTAGAGCATCGCGTCGGCCGCGTAGACATAGGCCGCACTGCGCGCGATGCGCTCCTTGACGAGGTCAAACTCCGCGAGCGAACGGTCGAACTGGTAGCGGTACTTCGCCCACTTCATCGCCTGCTCGAGCGCGTACTCGGCGCCGCCGAGCATTCCCGCCGAGAGTGTGCATCGCCCGAAGTTGAGGCACGACAGCGCCACATTGAGGCCGCGCCCCTCCTTGTGAAGGAGGTTGGCCTTCGGAATGCGCACATTGGTGAATCGAATGCGCGCTTGCCATGTGCCGCGAATGCCGCACTTCGCGCGGTTGCGGCTGAAGATCTCGATCCCCTCGATGTCGGGGGTGCAGATGAGCGCGGTGACGGCCTCCTTTGTCTTGCCTGACTTGGGGTCCGTCACCTGCTGCTTCGCCATCACGGTGAAGAGGCCGCTGAGCGCCCCTGAAGTCGCCCACTTCTTCTCGCCGTTGAGGATGTAGTGCGTGCCGTCCTCGGAGACCTCGCAGTGCGTCTCTTGACCATTGGCGTCGCAGCCGACATTGGGCTCGCTGAGGCAGAACGCGCTCAGAGCGTCAGATGCCAGACGCGGGAGGAAGCGGCGTTTCTGTTCGTCGGTGCCGAAGAGCATGATCGCGCGGCAGCCGATCGATTGGTGCGCCGAGACGAGCACCGCCGTCGAGCCGCAACTGCGGCCGATGCGCGCGAGCACTCGGTTGTAACTGGTGATGCCGAAGCCGCCGCCGCCAAACTCGGTCGCGATCGTCATCCCGAGGACGCCGAGTTCGAAGAGCCGCCGGATCACCCAGTCGGGGATGTGCTGCTCTTGGTCAATGAGGTGTGCTGGATGCTCCGTGCGCAGGTAGGAGTCGAGGCGCGCGAGCAACTCGTCGCAGCGCGCGGTTTCTTCGGCGGCGATCTTCGGATACGGGAAGTAGAGATCCTCGCGGAAGTTCCCCCAGAACACATTCTTGATCGCGCCCATGGTCGCCGGATCCGGCCCGAGCATTTCCTCGGCGACCTCGATCTGCTTGCGGTCCTTCGCGGAGATGTTCTTCAGGTTGTCAGCGATCTTGGTGGTGGTCATGGCGAGACGAAGACAATAGCGGAAAGGGCCGCCCGAAGGAAAGGGACGATCTACCGAACAGGATTCAGGAACTGCGCGAGCTTTTCCCTCGCGGCTTCGGTGTGGCGAAGTGCAACCAGTGAGCGGCGTTCTTCGGCGACGGCGGCGGCGAAGCCCCCGGCGAGGCCGGCGGCAACGCAGCGAAACACGGCATCCGCAGCGGGGGTGGGCGGCGTGGCGGCGCGTGCGGCCGAGAGCGCGGCGTGCAGCCGCACGGCATCGTGGGGTCCCACACAGCGAGGCGACTTCCGCGGCGCGTCGATCGGGTGCGCGACGAGCCAGCGGAGCGCGGCGAGCACAGCATCGTCGCCATGCGCGACGGTGAGATCGAAGAGTCCTGCGGGCACGCTCTGAACTGGGTTGGTCTCACCCTTGGCAGTCTGGGCGATGCCGAGTGCAGCGTCGACACGCGCCGCGTACATCACGGTGCCGCCCCATCCTGGGCAGATACCCAGCGAACACTCGGGCAGACCAACCCGCCAGGGTCTGTCCGCGGGCGCGGGCATGACGCCGACGATGCCGTCGCAGTGCATGGCAATCTCGAGGCCGCCGCCGAGGGCAGCTTTGTGCACGATGGCGACGCTCGGACAGGGCATGCTGTGCAGCATCGCGAACGCTTCGCTGCCTCGGCGCAAGTACGCCTCAAGTGCGACATCGTCGAGGCCATCGATTTCTGCGAGGTCGGCACCGGCGACGAAGACGCGCTCGCTCGTGGATCGCAGGATGATTCCGGCGGGGTTGCTCGCCTTGAGCGCGTCGAGCGTGAGAGCGATCTCGTCGATGAGCCAGCCGTCGAGGACGACAACGCCACCGCGGGGTTTGGCGGGGTTTGGGATGAGGCTGACGATGGCCGTGCCGCAGGGGGCGTGTTCGTGTGGAAGCATGTCAGTGGCTCCGAGCGGGGGGCTTCGATCCGATCCGAGCCGAAATCCGCGCCTGCGCTTCGGTGCCGGCGATGACACGCGCGCTGAGCTCGGCCGCTTCGTCGGCGATGCGCTCGTCGAGTGAGCCGTCGAGTTCGTTGAGGAGCCGCTTGGTGCATTCAAGCGCGAGTCGACCGCCGCTGGCAAGGGATGCGGCGAGCGACGCGACCTGTGCAGGGAGTTCGGCGGCCTCGACGCAGTGCGTGACGAGTCCGCGCGCGAGGGCCTCGCGGCCTGTGATCGTGCCGCCCATGAGGAGCATTGCGCGCGCCGGGCCAGCGCCGATGCGACGCATGAGCCACGGCGCGACGACCGCGGGGCAGACCCCGAGGTCGACTTCTGGATAGCCGAGCTTCGCCTCAGCGTGCGTCACGGCAAAGTCGCACACGACGGCGAGTCCGCAACCGCCGCCGACCGCCGCTCCTTGGACGCGGGCGATTGTCGGCATCGGGAGTCGACGAAGTTCGAGCAGCGCGCGCGAAAGGTCGCGCAGCATCTGGCCCATGGCGACGGGATCGTTCGCAACGGCCTTCAAGTCCATTCCAGCGCAGAACACGCTGCCTTCGCCCTGAAGGATCGTCACGCGCACGGACTCGGGTGAAGACGCCGCACGCTCGGCGACCGCGCCGATGGCGGCGCGAAGCTCACCAATCATCACAAGTGAGATGGCGTTGCGAACCTCGGGGCGCGCGAGCTCGATGCGCGCCACGCCGCCATCGAAAGAAGTTCGCACGCACGCGGTCATGGGCGAAAGGTAGTCGCGCGCGCGCGAAGCGTCAGTAGAGGGGTTCGCCGCACTCTGGGCACTTTGCGCTCCAGAGATTGCCATCGACACGGTGGCGACAGGCCGGGCAGAGTCCGCGCGCACGAAGGGATCGACGATGCGTCGTCTGTGCATGCGCTCGCAGCCCGTGCGCGACCCACGCCATGAAGATGACGACACTCCCAATGGCGTACAGGATCGGCCATGCGATGAGCGTGTTGAAGGCCAGGTGGATCAGCTCGAGCGGAGGCTGCTTCCGCGTGCCCGTGGCCGCGTCGAACGACGCGAGCACGAGGCGGCGGTCGATGTCCACGCGCAGCATGAGCGCGCGGTCGACGACCCGCCTGATCGCCTCCCTCTCGCGGCCCACATTCGCCCCGAGGGCGTCGAATCGCTTCACGCTCAGTTGGGTGGCGGCGGGATCTTCCCGCGAGGCGCTCGGCCACCCCCACGCGTCGTTGGTCACCGTGACCGCGAACTCGCCGTACGGACGCGCCTGCTCCCAGCCTTCGGGCGTCCCAGCCCCATGCAGGGCGAAGCCGTCGAGTTGACCCCGGTCATTGACGAAGAGTCGGCCGTCGATGACGACAACTGTTGTCGCACGGTGAATGAACGAGTCGGCCAGGAGCGCGCAGGGGAGTCCGGCCACGAGGGCCAGCAGAAAGGTCCAGCCCATCGCGCGTGTCCACGGTGTGTGCGTCGTTCGCGCCGAGTGGTACTCGATCGCGCGCTTGGACCGAAGCAGAGCGCGGATCGGATTCACGCGCGCGGGGCCCCGTGTCGGGCGGCCCACACCGCCGCAAGCATCGAACGCGCTTCTTCGCCGGCGCAGAGATCGGCGGTCGCCCGAGCGGCTTCGTCGGAACGAGATCCAAGTGCGCCGTGGCGAGAGGTGCCGTCGACTCGGTTGAGCCAGCGCTTTGTCTCACGCAGCGCGACGCGACCCTTCGCTGCGAGGCCGGCAAGTGTCGCCACTTCTTCAACTCGAAGAGTGTGCTCGTCGGGAACAACTCGGTGCACGATCCCAAGAGCAAGCGCCCTTTCGGCCGTGACCATCTCGCCCCCGAGCGCGAGGAGTCTCGCGCCGCCGATGCCGGCGCTCGCCAGCAGTGTCGGAAGGCTCACTGCGGGCGAGACGCCGATGCGATGCACGGGGTATCCGAAGGTGGCCGACATACTCGCGATCACGATGTCGGCCGCAGCCACGAGGGCGCAGCCACCCGCAAGTGCTGGCCCTTGCACGCTGGCGACGACGATGGCATCGAGGTCGCGCAGTCGTCGCACGAGCGCCGAAAGCCGCTCGACGAACTCGACGAGTGTGCGCCCCTCCGCTGCCGATTCGGCAAGGTCGAATCCGGCACAAAACGCACGGCCCTCAGCGCGAAGGAGCACCGCATCGATCCGATCCTCGCGCGCGGCGGCCTCCGCCTGCGAGACGCCAACCTCAAGCGCGGCGAAGAGCTCCTTCGAGAGCGCGTTGCGCGTCGAGTTGCTCGCGAGCGTGAGGATGAGCGAGCGATCAGGTCCAGGGTCGGTCCATCGAAGCGGTGCCGGATCGGTCATCGGTCCATTGTCCCAGCCCTTGGGCGTCGGTGGGCGGGTATTGTCCGCGTGAGTCCAATGGCACAGCCCAACAAGCACATTTGGATCGTCCGGCATGCCGAGACGGAGTGGAGCGTCAATGGGCGCCACACCGGGCGCACGGACATTGGGTTGACGGCCGAAGGTGAGGCGAAGGCGCGCGGCCTCGAGTCCATCCTTTCTCGCGAGCGCTTCGAGCAGGTACTCACGAGTCCGGCGAGCCGCTCGATCGAGACGGCGCGGTTGGCGGGCTTCGGTGAGCGTGTGCAGGTGGACGCCGACCTCTCTGAGTGGGACTACGGCGACTACGAGGGACTCCGCTCAGCCGAGATCGACGCGCTGCGGCCGCACTGGGATCTCTGGCGCGATGGGTGTCCCGGCGGCGAGTCCATCGAGGCTGTCGCGCGCCGCGCATGGCGCGTGCTCGGCCGCTGCCTCACGACGAACGGGGACACGCTGCTCTTCTCGCACGGGCATTTCTCGCGCATGCTCGCAGCGACCTGGCTCGAACTCCCGCCCTCGCGCGGCCGGAGTTTCGGGTTGAAGGCTGGATCCATCAGCGTGTTCGGCTACGAGCACGCCAATCGAGTGATCTGGCAGTGGGACCGTGTCGACTCGATCGAGGGGCGCCGATGACCGCCGACGAACGAGATCCCGAGCAGGCGATCGAGGATCCCCGCGTCGAGAGCCCCGAGGACGCGCGCGTCGAAGAACTCCTTGAAGAAGACGCTGCGCCCCAAGCGATCGCCCAAGCGGTCGAGCAGCAGGAGCCAGCCGATGCGGCCGACACGCTCGAGAGTCTGCCCGGCGACGAGGCGGCCGATGTCGTCAGCGAAATGGATGTCGATGCGGCCGCCGATGCGCTCAGTCATATGACTGGGCCGCTCGCGGTCAGCGTCCTTGAAGACCTCATTCTCGACGACCCTGCATCGGCGGGGCGGATCCTCGGCGAGATGGCCCCCGATGACGCGACGGATCTGCTCCAACAACTGCCCATCGCCGACCGTGATCGCCTGCTCTCACTCATGGGCACTGCCCCAGCGCACCAACTGCGCGAACTGATGGTGTATCCGCCCGAGAGCGCCGGCGGCATGATGACGACGCAGTACCTCTCGGTGCGCGAGCACGAAACGGTCGCGGAGGCCATCGAGCACATTCGCCGGGGCGAGCCCATCGAGACGGCACAGCAGGCGTTCGTCACTGATCGCAAGGGTCGCCTCAAGGGAGTGATCGGCCTGCGCAAGTTGCTTGTGTCTCGGTCGAGCGACCTGATCGGCGACATCTGCGAACGGCGTGTCGATGCCGTCCGTCCGGAGATTGACCGCGAACTCCTCGCGCACGAGTTCGAGCGGTACGACTACCTCGAACTCCCGATCATCGACGCGTCCGAGCGGCTCCTAGGCGTCGTGACCGTCGACGATGTCATTGACATCATCCGCGCCGAGGGCACAGAAGACACCCAGCGCATGGTGGGCGCGGGCAAGGAAGAGGGCGTTTTCTCAACGGTGCGCGAGAAGCTCCGCGGAAGATTTCCCTGGCTCATCGTGAACCTCTTCACGAGCGCGATCGCGGGATTCATCGTTCTGCAGTTCGAGGGCATCATCGCCGAGGTCGCGGTGCTCGCCGCGATCATGCCCATCATCGCGAATCAGGCGGGCAACGCCGGGCAGCAGTCGCTGGCGGTGACACTCCGCGGTCTCGTCCTCGACCAGATTCAGGAACAGCGCGCGTTCATGCACATCCGCCGCGAAATGATGGTGGGGATGCTCAACGGCATCATCTGCGGCGTGCTCGTGGGCGTCGTGGTGGGTGTGCTGAAAGCGATGACCGATGGCCAGTGGCACTTGGGTGTCGTCGTGGGCGTCAGCATGGTGGCGACGCTCACAATCGCCTGCGTGACGGGATCCGCGATGCCCATTCTCGTGAGACGGTTCGGTCATGACCCGGCCACGGCCTCAACGATCTTCTTGACGATGGTCACTGACAGCATGAGTTTCTTCGTGTTCCTTGGCCTCGTCAGCCTCTTCTCACGGTGGATCCACTGACCCAGTCGTACACGCCGCGCGAGTCACTGCGAAATCGCCTCGCGCTCGGTATTGGCGTGCCGCTCGCCATCGCGTTTCTCGTGGTGATGGCCATTCAGTACAAGCTCGTCCGCGACTTGGTGACGGAGTCGCTTCGCCAACGGATCCGCGCGGAGACGCAGATCGCGTGCCTTCGAGTCGAGTCGGATCTGTTGGGCATCGAGCATTCGGTGGGCTTGCAGACCGAATTGCTCCGTGCGGGCGCGCGCAACTTCGTGCCGCTCGGGGAGGGGGAGAGTCGCACGAAACTCAACACGCTCCTTTCGTCGGTCCTGGCGGCAAACTCCTTCGCGTTCGGCTCTGCGGTGGCCTTCGCGCCGGGGCAGCCGGGCGTGGCCCCGGGTGGTTTCGCCCCCTATGTCTGCCGCACGGCTGCGGGTCCGCTGCGCGAAGTCGATCTTGCGACGGTAACCGGGTACGACTACTGGAGACAGCCTTGGTTCGTGGACGCAGCTTCGGCCGATGGCGAGTGGAGCGAGCCATACTTCGACAACGGTGGCGGCAATGTCGCGATGACCACTTACTCGCTGCGTTTCGCGGCCACGCGCGATCTGCCATCGGGTGTCGCGACCGCGGATGTGCGACTCGACGAGATCGTGCGCGGGGTCACGCGCACGAGCCTCGGCGCGCCCTTCGAGGTGTCCGTCATCTCCGAAGCGGGGCGATACATCGCCAGTTCGATCGATGGGTCGCAAATGAAGGTCGCGGCAGATCTCACGCGAGACGACGAGCGTCGAGCCATCCTCGCGGCGTCGGCGGAGTTCTTGCGGACCGGCACGAGCTTCGCAACGGTCGGCGAGCCCAACTGGTTGGGCCTTGGTGCAACGCGCGTCGTTCTTGTGCGCGTTCCCACGACCAACTGGGTGTTCGCAGGTTCCTTTGACGACGACGACCTCATGCCTGCGATCCTCAGGGCACTCGCCCTTGGCCCGGGGCTGCTGCTCGTGGGCGCGGGGGTCGCGCTCGCTCTTGTGTGGCGAACGACCGGCAGAGCCGTGCGACCGCTCGCGGGCGTGGTGGAAGCGATCGGACGGTTCTCCAAGGGCGACCTTGCCGCCCGGGCGCCGGTGCCGGTGCACGAGGATGAGATCGGAACCATGGCGCGGGCCTTCAATGCAATGGGCGACGCGCTCACGGGCGCGATCGCTCAGCGTGAGCGCGCCATCGAAGCGCGGGTGGCGGTGGAGGCACAGGTGTCCGCCGCGCGCGGGATCCAACGCGCACTGCTGCCGTCGAGCGATGACGGTGATGACTCGGGCGATGTGCGCACCACCGACGCCTTCGCAGGACTGTCGATCGCTGCGACAAGTTTCCCCGCCGCCGAAATCGCCGGGGACTTCTTTGATTGGTTCCGCAGAGATGATGGGCGGGTCATTGTGGTCGTCGCCGATGTGTGCGGGAAGGGGATGCCCGCGGCCATGCTCATGGCCGTGGGACGAACGCTTTTCCGTCGGGCCGCGACCGAACTCGAGGATCCTGCAGCGGTTCTCACACGCGTGAGTCTCGACCTCTCGACACAGGCGCCGCAGTCATCGTTCACGACCGCGCTGATCCTTGCGATCGATGCCGCGGGCGGCCGCGTGCAGTACGCCAATGCCGGTCATCCCACGGGCATCGTTCTTCGCTCTGATGGGACGGCAAGCGAAGCCATGCCGTCGACGGGCACCGTGCTCGGTATCGCGCTCGATGAGAAGTGGGAATCGCGCGAAGTCGGGTTCGGCGTAGGCGAACGGATCGTCATCCTCTCTGATGGTGTGACGGAAGCTGGACCAGAGTTGGTTGCGGGTGCCGAGGCGGTGCTGTTTGGGGAGGCTCGAGTCCTCGAATGTCTCGCCGCATCAAGCACGCGCGGGCACACCCGTCCCGTCGAGACGATGAATGACCTCCTCAGCGCCGTGCGACAGTTCAGCGGTGGGTATCAGCGCGATGACATTACGGTTGTCGTGATCGAGCGGAAGCCCGCGGCAGCGCGATAGGATCGCCTCCGTGCGCAAGTCGACGAGTGCCATGAAGGGATCGCTTTGCGTCGCGGCGTTGTTCTGCGTGGCGCCATGCGCATACGCGGGCGACCCGATTGAAGACCTCGTACAGGGTGTCGCGGACGTCGGCACCTTCACGCCCGCAGAGGGAGTCGAAGTGTCATTCGACTCCGTGGTCTCTGGAAGCCATTGGCGCGATGGACCGAATCGACGCGTCTTCGACTCTGACCTCGGGAGTGGCGATGCTCCGCAGCCAGTCGGGCTGCGCGGCGCGATCGATACCGGCGCGCTCGAGTTCTCCTTCACACCGATCTGGTGGGTCGCTGCGCCCTGGACTGATCGCGCGGAGGCCTCCGCGTCGCCGGAGACACCGTTTCTAACGCACTGGGAACTCGATCGCTGGCGGGTGGATACCTCGGTCGCGTGGCGCGTGACGACCGGCGTCGAACTGCGCACCCAATACAGCTACAGCAAGGATGCGGTGACCGACACCGATGGTCAGCATCTCCTTGATCTGAGATTGTCCTTCTCGTTCTGAGTTCGGAGAGCAAGTCGACGGGGCGTGTCGTCGGGCGGCTACTTGTGCGCGTCCATCCCGTCGCATGTGCAGACGAGGTTGCGATCACCATAGGGATTGTCGACGCGGCCAACCGCGGGCCAGAACTTGAACTGCCTGAGCCATGGCGCGGGATACGCCGCGACCTCACGCGGGTACGGATGCTTCCATTCGTTGGATGAGACCTCGGCGGCGGTGTGCGGCGCGCCCTTGAGTGGATTGTCGTCGCGGGGCCATGTGCCTGCCTCGATCGCGCGGATCTCTCGGCGGATCGTGAGAAGCGCCTCGCAGAAACGGTCGAGCTCCTCGCGCGACTCGCTTTCGGTGGGCTCGATCATGAGCGTTCCGGGCACGGGCCAGCTCATCGTCGGTGCGTGGAATCCGAAGTCCATCAATCGCTTGGCGATGTCCTCGTTGCGAACACCGCTTGTCGCTTCGAACTCGCGGCAATCGATGATGCACTCGTGCGCGCATCGGCCGTTGTGGTTCGTGTAGACGACCTTGTAGTGCCCGTCGAGCCGCTTCATGACATAGTTCGCGTTGAGGATGGCGACCTGCGTCGCGCGCGTCAATCCCGCCGCTCCCATCATGGCGACATACATCCACGAGATCGGAAGGATGCTCGAACTTCCATAGGGCGCGGCACTCACTGGACCGATCGAACAGTCGCCAGCATTGAGTGGCGTCGCCACGGGATGGCCCGGAAGGAACGGCGCGAGGTGCTTCGCCACGCCGATGGGTCCCACCCCGGGGCCTCCGCCGCCGTGCGGACTGCAGAAGGTTTTGTGGAGATTGAGGTGGCAGACATCGGCACCGAGTTCTGCGGGACGGACGAGTCCAACGAGCGCGTTGAGATTCGCGCCGTCGAGATAGACCTGTCCTCCTGCGGCATGCACGATGTCGCAGAGTTCGCGGATGCCTTCTTCGAACACACCGTGCGTGCTCGGGTAGGTGACCATGCACGCAGAGAGATCTGAGGCGTGCTCTGTCGCCTTCGCCTTGAGGTCGGCAAGGTCAATGTTGCCTTGCGCGTCACACCTGACGGCGACGACCTTCATGCCGGCGACGATCGCGCTCGCTGGGTTGGTGCCGTGGGCGCTCTCCGGGATGAGGCAGGCATTTCGCGCGCGCTCGCCACGCGATGCGTGGTAGGCACGGATGGCCATCAGTCCTGCGTACTCGCCCTGACTTCCGGCATTGGGCTGCAGTGACACCGCGGCGAATCCAGTGATGCTCGCGAGCCATGACTCCAGCGTCTTGAAGAGTTCGCCGTAGCCCTTCCACTGTTCGCGCGGCGCGAACGGGTGCAGCGCACCAAACTCGGGCCATGACACCGGAAGGAGTTCGCTTGTCGCATTCAACTTCATCGTGCACGATCCCAACGGAATCATGCTGTGACAAAGGGAGAGGTCCTTGGACTCAAGTCGCTTGATGTAGCGCAGGAGATCCGTCTCGGAATGGTGGGTGTTGAACACATCCTGCGTCATGAAGGTGCCGCGGCGTTCAAGTGCCGAGGGGATCGCGGGCGTTGTGTTGGGGCCACTCGCGTTCGATCGGGAGCCTTTCGTCCCCGCCGCGAAGCACGCAAGGAGATCATCGATGTCGGTGGACGCGACGGTCTCGTCAAGCGTCACGCCGAGAGATCCATCGGCAAAGGAGCGCAGGTTGATCTTGAGACTTGAGGCGCAACTGGTCACGGCCGCCGCATTCGTTCCCGCGAGCGTGATGCGCAGCGAGTCGAACCATGTGCCGGGGGCGATGGTGTGGCCGAGCGCCGTGATGCCGTTCGCAAGGGTCGCGGTCGCATGGCGAACACGCCGCGCGATCTTCACGAGGCCATCCGGGCCGTGATAGGTGCCATAGAGGCCAGCCATCACAGCGAGGAGCACTTGCGCCGTGCAAATGTTGCTTGTGGCGCGGTCGCGCTTGATGTGTTGCTCGCGCGTCTGGATCGCCAGACGCAGCGCTGGCGCACCGTGGCGGTCGCGGCTGACACCGATCAATCGTCCGGGCATCCGGCGAACATGTTCAACTCTCGTCGCCATGAATCCGGCGTGCGGGCCGCCGAAACCCATCGGGACGCCGAGGCGCTGAGCGCTGCCGACGGCGATGTCAGCTCCCCATGATGCCGGTGGGGCGAAGAGCGTGAGCGCAAGTGGATCGCACGCGGCGACAACTTGCGCGCCCGCGGCGTGAGCGCGCGCCGCGAGTGCTGTCCAGTCGTGCAATGTGCCGTTGGTGTCGGGGTACTGCACGAGGACGCCCGCATACTCGCGCGCGGTGAAGTCCGCGGTCATGGGATCTTCGATGACGACTTCGATGCCGACGCCGCTGGCTCGAGTCTCGACGACGGCAATCGTCTGCGGATGGCATGTGTTGGCGACGAAGAACGCACTTCGCCCGCCGGTGATTGCTCGGCACATCGTCATCGCCTCAGCGGCGGCGGTCGCTTCGTCGAGCATCGACGCGTTCGCAACGCCGAGTCCCGTCAACTCAGTGATCATCGTCTGGAAGTTGAGGAGCGCTTCGAGCCGACCCTGCGAAATCTCGGGCTGGTAGGGGGTGTAGGCCGTGTACCAAGCGGGGCTCTCAAGCACATTGCGAAGGATGACGCCGGGCACGATCGTGCCGGAGTAGCCCATTCCGATGAACGAGCGCCAAACTTCGTTGCGCGAGGCGATCGCGCGCAGCGCCACGAGCGTTTCGTGCTCGCCGCGCTCGCGGAACTGACCGGTGTTGGTCGGATCGTCTAGTTGCAGGGGCGCCGCCATGCGGATCGACGCAGGAATCGTGGCCGCAATCAGTTCGTCGACGGAGCCGAACCCGAGTTCCGCGAGCATGCCCGCGATATCGGCGTCGCGAGGACCGAGGTGCCGGCGCGCGAATGTGTCGGTGGGATCGAGCGGGTCCCGGTGGGTGCGAGAGGCGAGATTGGGTCGCGGCGATTCGAGCATGGACATGGGGTAGCCGAGTATAGGAACGGCCGTCATCCATCTATAGTGGCAGGCATGACCCTCTTCACGCTTCGGAACGGCGCGGGTGTTGGGAGTGCTCTCGCGGCCATGGCTTTCGCGCTCGCCGGCCACGCCATCCAGGACGCGGCACCGACTGAGCCAGCGTCGCGCATCATCGAGGGTCCGGTCAACCCGTACGGCTACAGCCCGAAGAACACCGAAGGGCACACCGACTTCGACCTTCGTGGCACGCTCGAAGGATTTGGGCCTGTCGCCATCGAGTGGTACCAGCATGTGATGACGCTCTCGAATCCGTTCTTCGAGGGGCGCGTCCCAGCGTCCCGTGGCAGCGTCATCGCGGGCGAGTACATCGAGTTCTACTTCAAGCAGTACGGGCTTGAGCCGGCGTTCCCGGCGCCGGAGGTCGATCCCGCCAAGCCCGCGCCGGTCCCGGCGGTGGCCGCGTCGACCGAAGGTGGCACGCCGCCCCCAGACTCGCCGTCGTCTCATCCGGAGTGGACGCAGTGGCGACAGGGGTTCGACCTCGCGGGCGCGGGTCCCAAACTCGTGCGCAGCGAGGTGGCGTGGAGTGACAGCGCGGCCTCCGCGCCCGCAGGGGAACTCACGCGAGGCAAGGGATACGCGGTGCTCGGCAACAGCGGCACGGCGAAGTTCAGCGGCCCCCTCGCGTTCGTTGGGTACGCGATCGAAGAGGGGAAGGACGGCTACACATCGTTCGGTCCGAGCGATGACTTCAAGGGTCGCGCGGTGATGTTCCTTCGCTATGAGCCACTCGACAAGGATGGCCGCAGTCGCTGGGCCGATCGGCGATTCAGCCCTCACGCCGCGGTGGCTCCCAAGATGGACTCGATCGCAGCGCGCCATGCGGCCGCCATCATCATGGTGAATCCGCCGGGCGCGCGCGACGGAAAGCGGACGCTGGAGACGAGCGAGACGAGTCGATTCGGAGGGCGCCTCGACATTCCCGTGATCCAAATGTCGAGCGAGGAAGCGGATCGCCTCGTGAAGGCGGCAGACCCTCAGGGGCGATCACTTGAAGCGCTGCGCGAGGTCGCTGACGGCGGGTCGATGCGCCCCATGGCATTCAAGGACTCGGTCACGGTGTCGCTCGACACGGAGTTGTCCGACGGGGTGGTGCAGACCGACAACATCGGCGCGGTGCTGCGCGGGAAGGGAACGCTCGCTGACCAGTGGGTCATCGTCGGCGCGCACTACGACCATGTGGGCTTCGGCAACTACGGCGCGGATCCGTCGAATCGAGGCACGCTTCACCCAGGCGCCGACGACAACGCATCGGGCACTTCGGCGATGCTCTGTACCGCCAAGGCGCTTTCGGAGTTCTATCGTTCCAAGGACGCACCGACAGAGTTGCGCTCGGTGCTCTTCATAGCGTTCAGTGCCGAGGAAGTTGGTCTCGACGGCAGCGACTACTGGACGAAGCATCCGACGCTGAAGAACGAGCAGGTGCAGGCGATGATCAACCTCGACATGGTGGGGCGAATGCGCAACGACGAGTTGGCGCTCGGCGGCACTGGCACGGCGAAGGATTTCATGATGCACCTGAAGCCCACGCTCGAGGCGAGCGGGCTCACCATTCGCGCCGACCCGTCGGGTCGCGGTCCGAGCGACCACGCGAGCTTCTATCGCGCGGGGATCCCAGTGCTCTTTCTGTTCACGGGATCGCACGGCGATTACCACAAGCCCACTGATCGGGGCCACACGGTCAACCCGCAGGGGGCTGCGAAGGTCGTGTCGCTGACGGAGTCGCTCGCGAAACTCCTCGGCACGCTCCCGAGCAAGCTCGAGTTCACTTCGACCGATGGCCAGACCACGGCAGGTCG
>SYGQ01000005.1 GCA_005799475.1 Planctomycetia bacterium
CATTCGCACGACATCGCGGATCCCGCCGCTCGTAAACCACACGACGACGACGACGCTCGTGCCGAGGATGAACCACATCCACCAGAACCACCATCCAGCCCAAGTGGCCGCGGCAATCGGGTTGCCGCTGTGCTGTCGCCAGAGGGCGTATGCGGTTCCGGCAAGGAACACCGCCGTGAAAAGGAGCGGCCACGCGAGCGTGACGAGCGTCACGGCCTTGTCCCAGCCCTTGTACTGACCGTCAAAACCGATCTTTTCCAAGAGCGTCGTGGGCGGTCGGTCCATCGTGATATCGCCCTCCACACGCCAGCGCTTTCGGTGCAAGAGCGCATCAAGGTTGAAGTCTGTGCGCGGACCGACGAGGCTGACGAGGACATAGATCACCGTTGCGCTGAGCATGCCGACGAAACTAAGTTCTTGCCCCGTAAATGTTGTGCGCAACCACAGCGCACCCGCAGCGAGCCCGCCGAGTGGGCCACCATTGCCGGCGGCCTCGCGCATGCTCGCCTCGTCGAGTTGGAACACGACGACACCGAGCGCAGCGAGCGTCATCCCCGTGAGCATTGCGCTCCATGCTGCTTGTGTTGACCCTCGGCGCCAGTAGAGGCCGCCGATGATCGCGGCGCCAGCGCCACCGACGAACACCGTTGCCGTAATCGACGCGAACATCGCGATGTATTGGTTGGGCTTGTACAGCAACGAGAACACGAAGGCGAAAAGCGCCACGGCGAGCGCTGAGAGTTTGAGGAGCCGGATGTGAGCCGCTGGTTCGAATGGCCGCTTTCGAAACGGCAGCACCACATCTTGAATGAAGATCGACCCCCACGAGTGCAAGTACGCCTCGTCGGTGGAGACGGCCGCGCCGAGCATCGCCGCCATGAAGAGCCCGAGGATCCCTGTGGGAAGCATCAGCGCAAGCGCCAGCGGCGTCCTGAGCTCTGCCCGCAATGAGTCCGAGTCGATCTGCGCAAGCGCGGCGGTGGCCGGCGCGGCCGCGTCGGCGTACTCGGGCTGCGTGAGAAACGCGCGCACCGCCAGCGGCACGACGATCGTCACCAACATCAACACGCGGTAGCGCCAACCGTTGAGGATCTGCGCCATGCGCGCTTCGTGCGCGTTGAGTGGTGCAGAGTTGTAGCCCTGATCTCCCTGCCACGCACGCGCTGCATAAAAGAGGATGAACGCCGAGATCCCCCAGTAGAGAACATCGAAGTTCTTCTCGTCGCGAAGACCCAAGGGATCAACGAACGATGTTCCCTCGGGCATCGTGAGCATCGCGCGTTCGAGCACGGGCCACGGGAACTGCGCCAGAAGCCAAAAGCAGATGAAAACAAATGTCCCGAAGCAGAAGACTCCCTGCAGGAAGTCTGTCAGGATGATCGACACCATGCCTCCGGCGAAGATCATGAAAATCGCCAGCGCGAGGAGGATCGCCATGATCACGGGAAAGACCGGAATCGCCGCGCCCGCAATGGTGCAGGTGTCGGGCATCCCGCAGAGCGCCATGAAGAACCGCGCTGTGACGCCTGGAAAGATGCCGTAGTTGATGATGCCCGACACGAAGGCGACGATGCCGGACATGATGCGGAACCGTCTCGAGTAGCGCATCTCGAAGAACTGCGCGAGCGTCATCGCCCGCGTTTCACGGAATCGGTAGATGACCCACCCCGTGATGGCCAGGAGGATCAACGACGGCCCTTCCATGTATCCCCACCAGATCTGCGTGAATCCAACGTCGTATCCGACCTGGAAGTACCACACCAGAGTGATGACCCCGACCTGCGCCATGTTGTACGCGACCGTGACGAGGTATCGCCCTGCGCACCGATCGGCGCTGAGGAACCCAGCGACACCGCGACCGAGAGTGCTCGCGAACCATGCGGTCGCGAGGAGCACGAAGACGAATCCACCGACGATGGACCAGTCCAGTGCCGAGGGCATCATGTCGGGAGAGTAGGGGCTGCTCTCAGCGAGGGGATATGCTTGCGACAGTGCGACACCGTACGAACCGAGCTTCGATGGGCGCGCTGATGCTCGCGGTGGTGGGCTGTCAAGGACCATTGCCAATGACGACCGGCCTCGGTGCCGCAGTGAATCCGGAAGCGCTTCCGACCACGACAGCCGAAGGTCGCGCGGTGCCTCGCGGCTCGAAGGGGACGGTCTACTACTTCGCGGGACCAGAGTGCCCGATGGCGCGCGCGTATGCGCCGGATGTGGCGCGGTTGGTGGAGACCGACCGTGCGCGCGGCATCGAGTGGGTCATGGCTTTCCCCGAGGAGGACATCACGGTCGAGATGGCCACAAAGTTCTCAAGGGACTACTCACTGCCGCTCCCGTTGATCGTCGCTGGCTCCACCGAATTGTGCTGCGAACTCGGCGTCAAGTCCTTCCCGTCGGTCGTCGTGATCGACGCGCGTGACCGACTTGTGTACCGCGGGCGCATCGACAACCGCTACCGAGCCCTCGGAACGACATTCGGTCCGCCGTCGGAGCGCGACCTTCAAGCGGTGACCGATGCGCTTGCCGGGGGGAATGCGATCGCGCCGCGCGAGACCATCGCCATCGGATGTGTCCTCGCGCCCTGTCCCACAGATCCATAGGCATGGTCGACCCGCTCGCGATCGGCGTCGACGTCGGCACGAGTTCGGTGAAGGCGATCGCGGTCGCCTCAAGCGGCGCGGTCGTCGCGAGCGCGAGCCGTGAGATCACCTTCGACACGCCACGCCCTGGATGGAGCGAGACGGACCCGCGAGTCTGGTGGCGAGCCTGCTGCGAGGCGCTGCGCGAGCTGCGCACGATGCCTCGCGTGGCGGAGGCGCCCATCTGTGCGGTTGGGTTGACCGGGCAGATGCACGGACTCGTTGTGCTGGACCGCGCCGACGAACCGATCCGTCCAGCGATCATGTGGAACGACCAGCGAACCGTCGCCGAGGTCGACGCACTCGAGCGCGAGCTGACGCCCGCGGCGATCCACGAGATGACCGGCAACCGGATGCTCGCGGGGTTCACCGCTGCCAAGTGGCGATGGCTGCTTCGGCACGAGCGCGAACATGCACGACGCGTCTGGCGTGTGCTGCTTCCGAAGGACTTCGTGCGGCTCATGCTGACAGGCGCTGCCCACACCGATGTCTCCGACGCTTCCGGCACGCTGTTCTTCGACTGCGCGCGGCGGCGCTGGTCGGAAGAGATGTGCCGCGCGATCGGGTTGCCCATCTCGCACCTCTCTGAATCGTTCGAGTCATCGACGCCGAGTTCGCGCGTCGACGCTCAGGGGGCCGCAGCCACGGGCATTCCAGAGGGAACGCCGGTCGTCGCCGGCGCGGGCGACCAAGCGGCGCAGGCCGTCGGCAGTGGGATCGTGAATGAAGGGACCCTTTCGTGCACAATCGGAACGAGCGGCGTCATCTTCGCTGCAACGCGACAATGGCGTCCTTCCGAGCGTGGCGTGCTCCATTCGTTCTGCCACGCGGTCCCGGATGCCTGGCACCTGATGGGCGTCACGCTGAGTGCGGGGGGCAGCCTGCAATGGATACGCGACGCCATGTGTGGCGATATCGTCCAACTCGCGACGGCCCGCGGCGTCGATCCGTACGAACTCATGATGGCCGAGGCGCAGCGCGCCCCCCTCGGCTGCGACGGGGCGACATTCGTTCCCTATCTGAGCGGCGAGCGAACGCCGCGTGTGGTGAGCCGACCCGCGGGCGCGTTCGCAGGGCTCTCCAACTCCACAACGCGCGCGCACCTGATCCGCGCCGTCATCGAGGGTGTCACCTGCTCGCTGCGCGAGACGATGGATGCCGTGCGAGCGTGTGGTGTGCCGACCGATATCGTGCGGCTGTCGGGAGGTGGTGCTCGGAGCGGCTGGTGGAACCAACTCATCACGGATGCGCTCGGATGTCCCACGCAGGTCATGGTGGTCCACGAGGGCGCCGCGCACGGCGCTGCGCTGCTTGCACTCGTGGGAGCCGGACATCTTCCTTCCGTCGAGATCGCCGCGCAACGCGCCGCGTGCGGACCGATCTCCTCGCCGTCTCCATCGGCGCGTGAGTGGGAGGGCATCGCGTCCCGCTACGCTCAGGTCGCTGGATTGATCGCCCAATGACCGACCTGATCACGATCGTCATCGCGATGACCTCGATGGCCGCCATAGGGTTCATCGCGTGGAAGATGCTGTCGGCGCAGGAACGCGGCGACACCAAGTTCCACGCGAAGCTCGATGAAGACGATGAGCGAGCGCGGAAGGGCCGAGAGGGTCGGAAGTAGCGTCGACTAGGCCAGCGAGCGCCGCAGCCCGCTCATTTTCGACTGGAGATGACGACCCGGGCAGGCCGTGGCGGCTTCTGGCCACTCCTTGTGACTGCGCACATGCGATGACTGGATTTTGTAGTGACGCATGAGCAGCCGGATCTGCCGCTCAAGGGACTCCATCTGGGCCGCGCTGGGCTTCGAGAGGTCGAAGTTTCCGAGGCAGAGCACTCCGATATTTCCTTCGTTGCAGTTCCTGACATGGGCTCCCTGCCAACAAAGGTCACGGCCCTCCCAGACACGCCCCGAACGATCGACAATGAAGTGGTAGCCGATATCGGCCCACCCCTTGCCCCGGTGCCCGTTGCGGATGAGCTCGATGCGCCCAGCACAAGAGTTGTAGTCCGTGGCCGTGAACTCATCCATTCCGTCATGGTGGACAGTGACCCATCCGATGGGGAGCATCGGATTGATCTCACCCTTGTCGGGAAGCCCGCGGGTCCAGCCCGTTCGCGGAATGACGCGCTCCAAGATCGGTGCCTGAGCCTTGGTCGTTGCCGTTGCGACGACGGTCTGCGGCCCACTGGACTTGAGCAACCGGTCTTCGGGCCAGAGTGGCTCGGGCATCCTGACGCGCTGTGTGGGTGCCGTCGAGCAGCCGGCGATGAGTCCGATCCCAATTCCCAGTCCCATGAAGAGGGCGTGCCGACGGGGAATCGGCTGCGCCGACAGGGCAGCCGCCGGATCCGGTGTTGGGGGGATGCCAGTCGCCATGCCGAGAGCCTTTGTATCGACCCGATCCATCCGTAGGGTGCAGATTACGGACGCCGCGCAGGCCGGGTTCAGGTAGGATGAAAAGGCTCGATTTCGCCGGCGAGAACGATGACTGCACCGACCGAACAGGCACCCCGATACACCGCCGAGGACATCCAGGTTCTGGAGGGGCTCGAGGCGATCCGCAAGCGCCCGGGCATGTATGTCGGCGGCACCGGGCTCAATGCGCTCCACCACCTTGTGTACGAGTGCGTCGACAACTCGATCGACGAGGCGATGGCAGGGTTCGCGACGACCGTGCTCGTGAGACTCGGCGTCGACGGCTCTTGCACCGTCATCGACGACGGCCGCGGAATGCCCGTCGACCCGATGAAGAGCGACAATCCCAAGATCGACGGGCGGCCGGCGGTCGAGGTGATCATGACCGAGATTCACGCCGGCGGAAAGTTCGACAATAACGCCTACAAGGTTTCCGGCGGATTGCACGGGGTGGGCATCAAATGCGTGAATGCGCTGAGCGCGTGGACGGAAGTCGAGGTTCACAAGTCGGGGCGTTCGTTCGGCATCTCGTTCGAGCGCGGGGTCCTCGTCAAACCACTCCATGTCGTCAAAGAGTCGGGCGTAGTTGGCAACGGCACGCGGATGACATTCCTCCCCGACACTGAGATCTTTCCGGACACACAGTTCCGCGCCGATGCCCTTGAGTCCAGGCTGCGCGAGCTGAGCTACCTCAACTCTGGAGTGAGCATCCGGTTCGTCGACGAACATGTCGGCTCCGACGGCAAGCCACGGGACATCACTTTCTGCGACGCCGAGGGCATCGCGGCCTATGTTCGGTGGCTCAACGAAGGCAAGGTGATCCAGAGTCCGTGCATCTCCATCCGGCGCGAAGACGCGGAGCACGGACTTCGTTGCGACATTGCGCTGCAGTACACCGATGCCACCGCCGAGAATCTTCTCGCGTTCGGAAACAACATCCGCAATCCCGACGGTGGCACTCATGTGCAGGGATTCAAGGTCTCACTCACCCGGGTCATCAATGCCTACGCGAAACGCGAGGGCATCCTGAAGGACCTCGTCCCGACAGGTGATGATCTCCGGGAAGGGATGACGGCGATCGTCAGCGTCAAGCTGCCGAGCCCACAGTTCAACAACCAGACCAAGGAGAAGTTGCTCAACGAGGAAGTGGAGAGCTTTGTGAGCGCGGCCATCTCCGAAGAGCTCTCCGCCTGGCTCGATACACACCCCAAGGACGCCCGCAATATCTGCTTGCGCGCCATCCTTGCCGCCGAGGCGCGCGAGGCAGCCAAGAAGGCCCGTGAACTCATCAAGCGAAAGGGGGCACTCGGCGACAGCGCCCTGCCGCAGAAGTTGGCGGATTGCTCGAGTGACGATGTCGAGTCCACTGAGATCTTCATCGTCGAGGGTGACAGCGCCGGCGGGAGTGCCAAGGGCGGTCGCGACCACATCCATCAGGCCATCCTGCCGCTTCGTGGCAAGCTCCTCAATGTCGAAAAGTGCCGACTCGACAAGGTGCTCGCCTTCGAGGAGATCCAGACGCTCGTTCAGGCCCTGCAGTGCGGCATTGGCACCGAACTCGACATCGCAAAGCTTCGCTACGGCCGCGTCATCATCATGACTGACGCCGATGTCGACGGCAGCCACATCCGCACACTGCTGCTCACATTCCTGTTCCGACAGATGTACGAGCTCCTGCGACAGGGGCGGGTGTTCATCGCCCAGCCCCCGCTCTACCAAGTCATCCGCGGCAAGCAGAGCAAGTATGTGCTCAACGACCGCCAGATGAACGACACGCTCGCCGACCTTGCGCTTCGCAATGCAGCCCTTGTGGTCCGCGACGGTGCCGGGGTCGTCACGACGACGCTCTCGGGCGACCCACTGCGCCGCACGCTCAAGGCGCTGCACCGGCTCGACGAGTTGGCTGGGGTCGTTCAACG
Source organism: Planctomycetia bacterium (assembly GCA_005799475.1). Classification (GTDB taxonomy): domain Bacteria; phylum Planctomycetota; class Phycisphaerae; order Phycisphaerales; family SM1A02; genus F1-60-MAGs104. Next base: position 6,978 of record SYGQ01000005.1, read on the forward strand.
GCGCGGTATCCCGTTCGTGAAGCTGCTCCAGTCGCGCTCCGAGGATCCTGCGCAGCAGAGCCGCCTGCCCTCGCATCATGTGTCATGGACCGGCGGCGACCTCTTGGCGTGGAGCGAAGAAGAGGCGCACGCGGCGGTGGCCAAACGCGGCATGGTGCTCGACGAACTCGCCAGTGCCGAGCGAACAGCTGCATCGACGATTGCCACCATCCGGCAGATGCACGAGACCGGCGAACTGGCCCGCATCTTTGGGCAACTGTCGCAGTCGGGCATCGACATCGACGACTATGCCCTCGTTCAGGAAGAAGCCGTCACCGGCGAGACGCTTCCGTCACGCTACGCGTGGCAGATCACCCCTGAGAAGGGCGACCCGACGATCTTCGAGGCGAGCAATGTCCCGGCGATCCTCGGCACGCTCTACGAGTGCGGCCGACGCGGCATCGAGATCAAGCGGTTCAAGGGCCTTGGCGAGATGGAGCCGGAGCAACTGTGGGAAACCACCATGGACCCGGCGCGACGGACACTCGTGCGCGTGACAGTCGATGCCGCAGCGGATGCCAGCAAGCTCTTCGCCATCTTGATGGGCGAGGATGTCCCGCAACGGCGGACCTACATCGAACGCCACGCGCTCGATGTCAAGAACCTCGATGTCTAACTAGTCCGACGCCTGCGCGAAGCCGATGGCACGCCACCGGCATGCGTCGCACTCGCCGCACGCGAGCCCCGACGGCGAAGGGTCGTAGCAGCTGATCGTCGCGTCGAAGTTCACACCAAGGGAGCGCCCGAGCCTGATGATCTGCGCCTTCGTGAGGTCGATGAGCGGCGTGTGCACGCGAAACCACGGCCCGCGGAGTGACTCGATGCCTGCCTTCGTTGCGAGATTGGCGGTCTGCTCAAACGCGCGAATGAACTCGGGGCGGCAGTCCGGGTAGCCCGAGTAGTCGACGGCGTTGACGCCGATCCCGATATCGCGGGCGCCACGCGCTTCGGCCAAGGCGAGCGCGCAACTGAGAAACAGCATGTTGCGCGCAGGCACATAGGTCACAGGGATCACGCCGGGCACCGCGGGCGCCTGGCCCACGCCGCCTTGTTTGGGCACCGGGATCTCGGCGGTCAGCGCGCTCGCCCCAAATGCGCGCAGGTCGATCGCCTGAATCACATGCTCGACGACGCCCGCGTGCGTCGCGATCTCGCGCGCGCACTCAAGCTCAATGCGATGCCGCTGCCCGTAGTCGAAGGACAGCGCGTGGCACTCGAACCCGTCGCGTTGCATGGATGCGAGCACGACTGCGGAGTCCATGCCACCGGATAGAAGCACGACTGCCTTCTCTGCCATCGCCATCGGAGAGTAGCTCGGATGCCCCCGCTAGGATCGCGTTCCATGGCCCTCATCGACCTGCGCAGCGATACGGTCACGCGCCCTACAGCGGCGATGTGGGACGCGATGCGCCGAGCGCCCCTTGGCGACGATGTCCTCGGCGACGAGCCTTCTGTGCGCGCGCTCGAACGGAGGGTCGCGGCGATGCTCGGGAAGGAGAGCGCCGTGTTCGTCCCGAGCGGGACGATGGCGAACCAGATCGCCATCGGCTGCCACTGTCGTTTGGGCGACGAGATCATCGCCCACGGCGAGAGTCACATCATCCACTACGAAACGGGGGCTCCAGCGGCGTTGTCCGGGTGCATGATCCGGCCGCTTGAGGGCGAGGGCGGACTCTTCGCGCCAGACGCATGCGCCGGCGCCGTGCGCGGGGCCGATGTGCACTCGCCGCGCTCGCGACTTGTCGTCGTCGAGAACACCCACAATCGCGGAGGCGGGACAGTGTGGGGACTCGCGCAGTTTCGGGCCGTCGCGCGGACCGCGCGCCGCGCTCGACTCGCCGTGCATGTCGACGGCGCGCGCCTCTGGAATGCGTGCGTGGCGGAGGGATACTCGCCGGCCGACTTCGCCGCGCACGCTGACACTGTCTCGGTGTGCTTCTCGAAGGGACTCGGCGCGCCGGTCGGGAGCGCGCTCGTGGGATCTCGCGATGTGATCGACGAGGCTCGTCGACTGCGCAAGCGTCTTGGCGGTGGCATGAGGCAGAGTGGGCTTCTCGCCGCGGCAGCGATGTACGCGCTCGATCATCACATCGAACGATTGGCCGTCGATCACGCGAGGGCTCGGCAACTTGGGCGCGAGCTGGCGCGGATCCGTGGCATCGTCGTCGGCCCAGGGCCTTCACGAATCGCGACGAACATGGTGTTCTTCCAGCTCAGCGCCGAGGGCTCGACGGCCCACGAGTTCTGCCGTCGCCTGCGACGGCACGGCGTGGACATGATCGCGATGGGACCCAAGCGCGTGCGCGCTGTGCTGCACCTCGATGTGCCCGACGATGTCGTCGCTCGCGCCGCAGAAGCTGTGGCCAAGGCGGTGCGCCCGGCGCGCACTTGACGAGTCTTCGCCCGCCCTGCTCCAATCGGTGATCACACCATGAACGATCCGCGCTACGCCACACTCGCCACCATCATCGTCCGCCACTCTTGCCGTCTTCAAGCGGGCGAACACATGCTCATCGAGGCCTTCGACATCCCCGCGGAGATGGTGATCGCCCTCGTCGAGGAGGCGAAGCGCGCCGGGGGTCACCCCCATGTCGCCGAGCGGTCGACGCGGATCATGCGTGCACTCCAGGACGATGCTGCGGAGGATTCGCTGGCGGCGTGGGCTGACTGTGACTTGCATCGAATGAAGCTGATGCAGGCCTATGTGGGACTGCGCGGCGCGGACAACGCCAGTGAAATGGCTGGCGTCCCTGCCGCGCAACTCCAGCGGGTGGGTCGGCTCTACCACACGCCGGTCCACACGAATCAGCGAGTGAAGCACACGAAGTGGGTGGTGCTGCGCTGGCCCGGCCCGAGCATGGCGCAGCTTGCAAAAATGTCCACGCGCGCGTTCGAGGACTACTACTTCGCCGTCTGCTGTGTCGACTACGCGGCGATGGACCGAGCCGTGCAGCCGCTCGTGGCGCGCATGAAGTCGGCAGACAAGGTCCACATCAAGGGGCCAGGCCAGACCGACCTCCGCTTCTCGATCCGCGGCGTTGGTGCGGTGCCATGCTCAGGCCAATGCAATATTCCCGACGGCGAGTGCTACTCGGCGCCAGTGCGCGACAGCATTGAGGGTGTGCTTCAGTACAACACGGCGACCCTTTACCAGGGCACGGTCTACTCCAATGTTCGCTTCGAGTTTCAGCGAGGCAAGATCGTGAAGGCGTCATGTGACGGCGACTCCGAGCGCCTCAACGCCGTGCTCGATGCCGACGAGGGTGCCCGCTACATCGGCGAGTTCAGTCTCGGCTTCAATCCGTCGATCCTGCATCCGATGCTCGACACCCTCTTCGACGAAAAGATCGCCGGGAGCTTCCACTTCACTCCTGGGCAGTGCTACGACGA
>SYGQ01000219.1 GCA_005799475.1 Planctomycetia bacterium
AAAACCAGCGACTCGGGTCGCCCGGGAAGGGTTCCCTGAGCTTGAACTCCTTGCGCCAGGGCGAGCGGGAGAGCGGCAACGGCAGCGAACGCGAGGTTCATGGCAATCTCCTTCGTGGTGTGACTCGTCGAATTCACTTGGCACCTCCGGCAGCCTCAAGCTGAGCGGCGCGTTCCTTCATCTTCTTGAACATGAGATCAAACATGGGCTTCATCTGCGGGGGGACTTGCGCGACCTGACTCTCCATCTGTTCGAGCGCCGTTTGCAGGCTTTCGAGATCGGTCTCTTGCATGACCTGCGCGATCGCTTGTTTCGCGCGCGCCTGCATTGGCGCGGGAAGCGCAGCGATCTCCGGGTCTTCAGGGCCCGCGGGAGCACCCGCCTTGCGAACGAAGGTGGCGACTGACCGATTACTCGCGTCGAAGTACTGCCTCGCGACGCGCTGGATGTCGGCGGCGGTCACCGCTTGGAGCTTCTTCGGATTGTCGTTGATCTCTTCCCAGCCGCCGTAGGCCTCCGCGACCGCGAGCCCAAGCATGAGGGAGAAGTTGGCTTGCAGTCCGCGGAACTGATCCGCCGCGACATTGTTCTTGATCTTCTGAAGTTCCTCGTCGCCGACGAGTTCGTCCTGAAGCTTCTTGAGTTCGGCGTACCACGCCTCTTCAAGTTGCGCGGGGGTCGCGTCGCCCTTGGTCTCGCCGCTGAACGAGAAGGCGCCGGCGTACTTGCGGCTGTCCTGCCGAGCTGCCGCTCCGCTCGAAATCTCCTTGCCTTCCACCATCGATTTGTAGAGACGGCCGGTGCGGCCGTTGAGGACACCGGCCATCATGTCGAGCGCGTAGGAGTCCACATGCTTGGCTGGGACGGTGTGGTAGCGGACCTCCACTTGCGGTTGGCACTCGGCTTCGGCATTGAGCCGCTGCTCGGCCATCTGCTTGGCCTCAAGTGTGATCACTGGTGGCGGCGTCATCGCGCCCGGTTGGAGGCGCGCGAAATACGACTCGATCATCGGCTTCACTTCGTCGGGCTTGAAGTCACCGACGAGGACTCCCACGAGGTTGTTCGGGCGATAGTAGATGTTCCAGTACTTCATCGCCTCATCCATCGTGTAGGAGTTGAGGTCGCTGGTCCACCCGATCACCGGCCATGAATAGGGACAGGACATCCAGAACATCGCCTCGAACTGCTCTTGAAATGGGCCGGTCGGGGTTGACTCGGTGCGAAGACGCCGCTCTTCATGAACGACATCGCGCTCGCTGTAGAACTCGCGGAAGACACTGTCATTGAGTCGATCACTCTCCATCCAGCACCAGAGTTCCAGTTTGTTGCTGGGCACTTGGATGAAGTAGAAGGTCAAGTCGAACGAAGTAAACGCATTCATTCGCGCGCCGCCGGCTTTGGTGTAAATCTTGTCGAACTCGTCCTTGTTGATGGATGCGAGGGCCTTCTGCTGCGACTCCAGTTCAGCGACCTTCGACTCAAGCTCCTTCGCCTTGTCGCCGCCTTCGGGTGCGAGGCGATCGACTTGCGCAAGCTGCTTCTTGAGTTCGGAGATCGAGGTGGTGTGAAGCCGACCCTGCTGCGAGTCCATCGAGCGCTTGAGGTCCGCGCGAAGCTTCGCCAAGACTGGCGTGTCGTTCTTCGGATTCCACGCGTCGTCGATCTCGCCGAGGAAGAACCGCTGGTACTGGGTCGTCCAGGTGTAGAGGTTCATCGCGTCGCGGAGTTTCTTCTGCTCGGCGCGGTACTGCGCATCTCGTTCGCGGTCGGCGGTACCGATCGTGTTGGTCCCCTTGAACATCATGTGCTCGAAGAAGTGGGAGATGCCGGTGATGCCTGGTCGCTCGTTGACTGATCCGACCTTCGCAAGCCAACCCGCCGAGATCGTGTTGGGTTCGTCGGAGCGCGGTACGAGAATGAACTTCATACCGTTCTCGAGGGTGAAAACCTCGGGGGTCAGCTGCTGCGCGTGGCAGGCGGCAGCAGCGACCATCAACGAGGCAACGGTAGCGAGACGGGTGGCAAGTGGCTTCATGGGGACTCCGGTGTGAGATGGATCCGGGGGGGAATGGGTATTTGTAGGCGATTCGTTGGTGATCCGCTCCCACGGCGCCGTAGTTGGGATATGGTTAGTCGCGTGCTGGTGCGCCCCACTCTCCTCGCGGTAGTGATCGCTGTAGCCACCGCCAGCGAGGCGATGGCGCAGATTCGCATCATGAACTACAACTACGCGCACTTGGGGGGCGATCCGGCATCACTTCAGGCCGTCTTCGCGGCCGCACATGCCGATAACAGTGCGGGTTGGGCGAAGCCTGTCGACCTTGTGATGTTTCAAGAGGTCAGCGCAAGCACCGTGGCGACCCTTGAGTCGTTGATCCACGCCTCCGCTCCTGCCGGTGCCACCTACGCGCGCGCAACATATACGACTTCGGGGAGCGAGGACAGCTCATCCGGAGCCCAGTGCGCGTTCTACCGGATCCAGACGCTCGCCGAAACGGTCGCGAGCCACACAGACATCTTCACCGGCGCCGGGCGCAACGCGGACCGCTGGCTCTTCAAGCTCAACGGGTATTCCTCGACGCAGGCAAGTTTCTACGCCTACAGCATGCACCTGAAGGCCTCGCAGGGATTCGAGGCTGACCGCGAAGTCGGTGCGCTCGCCGTCCGCGGCAACTCGAACGCTCTCGGTGTCGGAGTGCGCGCCATGTATGTGGGCGATTTCAACATCTACAACAACTCCGAACCCGCGTACGCCGCGTTCCTCGCCACGGGCAACGGGCAGGCATTCGATGCACTCGGGACGGGAGCCTGGAACGGCGCCTCGAATGCGTGGAAGCACACCCAGAGCCCTCGGCTCGTATCGACTGGACTCGTCGGCGGTGGCATGGACGACCGCTTCGACTTTCACTTGGCCACGGCAGCGATGACTGATGGCGAGGGGATCGCGCAGATTGCGGGGACCTACCGGTCCCTGGGCAACGATGGGAACCACTTCGACGCGGACATCAATGCGGGGAACAACACCTTTTATCCCGCCGACATCGCGCGATCCAACGCGCTTGCTGATGCGCTCCACGAAGCGTCTGACCACATTCCCGTGATCGTCGACTACCAGGTGCCTGCCGTGATGCTCGCCACGCTCGGGGCTGTTCCCGCGCGCGTCGTTCAAGGGGCCGTCGTTTCCGCGCAGGTCTTCGTCAGTAATGGCGCCAGCGTGGTGACCGTGCTCGGCGCTGACGAGCTCAACTACTCGGTCGTCGGTAGCGCCGGATTCTCGGGAACATCGACAGGTATCGCGCCGCTCGCTCCCTCGGTGGCGACGGTATCTCTCGCGCTCGTGACGAGCACCGTGGGATCATTCGCGCCACAGGCACTCGCGACGACGGCGTCCGAGGCCGCGCAGAACCCGTCCACTCCGCTTGTGTCGTCGTTCACCGTCGTCTCGCATGCGCGACCATCGTGGCAAGTCGATGCCATCAATCAGGCGGGCACGAAGTCGATCTTCATCGATCCGGCGACCACGCTCGAGGTCGATATCTCGCTCTTCAACTACGGGTACTCGGCGACCCAGTCGAAGCTCGACGCCGACTCTTGGTCGACCCCAGCGGGAAGCCCGGTCCAGTTGATCGCGCCGTTGCCTACGGCGATCGGCTCGACCCCGGGGGTCATCCGCGTGCGCATCAACTCCACAGGCCTTCCCAGCGGCATGACGATGGTCAACGCGACTGTCCAAGCCAGCGACGAGAACATCCCCGGCGCAGGGGCCATGACGCTCACGCTCGGGCTCGCGATCACCGTGGCGGGACCGCCGCCAATCCAGGGAGACCTCAACGGCGATGGAACCGTGAACGCGACCGACATGTCGGTTTTGCTCGCGCAGTGGGGCGGGTCCGGGATCGCCGACCTCAATGGTTCCGGGATCGTTGATGGGATTGATCTTGGCATGCTCCTGAGCAACTGGGGCTAGCTGCAGCCGTAGAGGAAGCCGATGCCCCAGAGACTCCTCGATGCGACGCGACTCACACAGATTGCGACCTCCCTCGTTCTTGCGTCGGTTGCGGGTGCGGTGGACCTTGCGGTTTCGAGCGTCGAGGTCTCGCAGGGCGCGCAGTTCGGCGGGACGACGACGCTCGTTGCCCAGCGACCGACCGTCGTCCGCGTCAAGGTCGCGGTGACCGGGCAGACCACCTCGCAGGCGAATGTCGATGCGATCTTGCGGATGTATGTCGGCGGTGTGCAGGTCGCCGGTTCGCCGATGCGATCCCGAAATGGTCCCATCACAGCGCCGATCACCCCCAACTCGTTCATCGTGAACGACACGATCAACTTCAATGTGGTCGCGCCGGTGAGTGCGGATGTGGACTTCGTCATCGTGCTCGATCCGCTCAACCGCGTCGCCGAGACCAACGAGGCGAACAACACATTCTCGGTGCTCAACAAGAACTTCGTCTGTCGCAAGACGCTCGACATCGCGTATGTCTCGATCAACTACACCCCCGGCGGGGGGCAACCCGCGGCGGCGACGATCGAACCCGGTACGGGCGATGCATTCATGCGCGGGATCTACGCGCTTGGCGAGTTGAACTACCACCGCTCGCCGCTGGGTCCACTGACATGGTCGAGTGCCATCAACTCGAGTGATGCGGCACTTCTGAGTTCGCTCTCGACGATCCGCACGACGACGATCCCTGCAGCGGGCTATGCACGCCCCGAGTTCATCTACGGCTGGCTGCCGGGCAATCCGTTCAGTGGCAACGGCCAGGCGAACGGCATTCCCGGCGACGCCGCATTCGGTAACACCGAGTCGACGCGATTCCAGCGCACTTGCGCGCACGAGATCGGCCACTGCTGGGGGCGCGGGCACACGAGCAACACGGCGGCGTATGTCGGCTTCGATGTGGAACACCATCTGACGAGTCCGCTCAACCTTGGCCAGACGCACGCGACGAGTCAATACGATGTGATGGTCGCGGGGATGCTCACGAATCAGGCGTGGGTCGACTCGGGCACCTACAACGACTGCCTCACGGACTCTCGATCGCAGTGCAGCGCGGCGTCCGGTGGCGACGGGTCCTCCGACGACGACGGTGCGAGTGACTCCGAGAGGTGCCTCCACCTCTCGGGTGCCTACGACCACCACGGGCACGCGATCGAACTCTTCCACGCGAACTTGGTCGACGCGGCGCCGCCAACCATGGACGATCCCTCGGGCGATGTGCTCGTTCAGACCTTTGCTCGTAGCGGTGCGCTCTTGACAAGCCTCCGGTGGAAGTCTGCGACGACACGCGAGTCGTGCGCGTCGGAGTCAGGGCGCGTTCGGCAGCACGCGCGGTCGCCCGTGACCGTGTATGTGCCGCATGCGGTCGCGGGCGAGATCGTCGCGCGCGTCGAGTTGCGCGACCTCCAGAGCGGCCGGATGCTCGCGTCGCGAATGGCCACCAAAGCTGCGCCAATGATCGCGTCGCTCGGGTCCATGCGGATCGACGGCAAGGATGTCGCCAGCCACGCTGGGACGGGGCCATTCGTTGAAGTGCATTGGAACGCCTCGGACGCCGATGGCGACACGCTCCGCACTGATGTGCTCTACAGCCGCGACGCGGGCGTGTCGTGGTCGCCAATCTCAGTCAATGTCGAAGGCACCGCGATCAGGTTTTCGCTTACAGACATTCCTGCGGCGATCCCCGGACAGGGCATCGTGAAAGTGCGCGTCAGCGATGGCCTGCGAGTCTCGGACGCGGAGATGCCTGCGGCGCTCGGAGAATTCGTTGCGGCCGACGAGGGCTCGATTGCCGGATCCGGCGACTGGAGCGATCTTCTTGGGAACAACGCGCCCGACATTCATCTCATCCATCCCAATGCCAACCAGAGTTATCCGCAGGGAGCCCCGGTGCTTTTGCACGCATCGGGGTGGGATCTCGAGCAGCAGTACATGCCCGATTCGTCGTTCACCTGGACTTCCTCGATCGCCGGGGCCATCGGTACCGGGCGGCAGATCTTCGTGTCGAGCCTTGCTCCGGGGAACCACGCGATCACGCTCACGGGGACCGATGCCGAAGGGCTCTTCGTCACGAAGACCGTGACGATCTCTGTCACGAGTCGTGTGCTCAGTGATGCCGACACCAACGGCGACGGCATTGTCAACGGCATGGATCTGGCGGTGGTCTTGGGCAACTGGGGCGGAAGTGGCGCGGGCGACCTCGACTTTGATGGCACGGTGGGCGGGCTCGATCTGACCGTCATCATTTCAGGATGGACAGGTTGAAGATGCTGAAGGTTGCGTCGTGTTGTGTGGCCCTCGCCATCGTGGTCGTTGCCGAGGCGACCACAGTCGTCCTCACGACCTCTCGAGACGCCACGCTCATCCAGGATCCCAACGGCGAGTTCGCGTTGGGTGCGGCTTACAACATCTATGCGGGGCGAGTCGGAGAAAACTCGGGTGGCACGCTTCGACGGGGACTGCTCTACTTCAATACCGCGCCCATCCCGGTGGGCTCGGTCGTTACGAGCGTGCAACTCAGTTTGAATCTGAGCGCGACGCAGTCAGGCACATTCACGGTGGGGCTGCATCGCGCGCTCCTCTCGTGGGGCGAGGGCACCTCCTTCGCCTTCGGCGGAGGGGGGGCCGCACCGTCGGTCGGCGATGCCACATGGACCTACCGCTACTTTCCGAGTGACCCATGGCCGACGCCTGGGGGGTCGTACGCAACGACCGCGAGCGCGACCAAGAGCATTGGCGCAGTTGGTTGGTACACATGGGGTTCGACGCCGCAACTCGTCGCCGATGTGCAATCGTGGGTCGACCAGCCCTCGATCAATCTCGGTTGGGCCGTCATCGGCAACGAAGTCACGCTCCAAGCAGTGAAGCGCTTCGACGCCCGTGAGTCGGGGCCGAACACGCAGCCGCAACTCATCGTGATCTACACACCGACGCCGTCAAATCCTGCCGACATCAACGGCGACGGCGTCGTCGGTGCAGGCGACCTGACGATCTTGCTGAGCGCGTGGGGGACGGCACACGCCGCAAGCGACATTGACAACGACGGCGTTGTGAGCGCGAGCGACCTGACGCGGCTCTTCGCGTCGTGGGCCTCCTAGTTACTATTCTCGCGTGGGCTCCGAGAACGCGTTGATCGATGCGATGGGGCTGCGCAAGTCCTTTGGGACGCTCGAGGCTGTTCGGGGAGTCGACTTGTGCGTCGCCCGTGGCGAAGTCGTTGGGTTTCTCGGTCCAAACGGAGCCGGAAAGTCGACGACGATGCGCATGCTGACGGGGTATCTGTCGCGCGACGCGGGTTCGGTGAAGATCGCGGGCATCAACCTCGACGAGAACCCACTCGAAGCCAAGCGCAACATCGGCTACCTCCCCGAGGGGGCGCCGGCCTACATGGAAATGCGCGTCGAGGACTTTCTCGCGTTCGTCGCTCGCGTGAGGGGCTATCGAGGGGGAACGATCCGCGAGCGCGTCGACCGCGCGATCAGCCGCGTCCACCTCGAGCCCTGCCGTGGGCAGCGGATCGAGACGCTCTCGAAGGGCTACAAGCGTCGGACGGGCATCGCGCAGGCTCTGTTGCACGACCCGCCCGTCCTCATCATGGACGAGCCCACTGACGGGCTCGACCCGAACCAGAAGTTCGAGGTGCGCCAACTCGTGCGCGAACTCGGAAAGACCCGTGCCATCGTCCTCTCGACCCACATTCTCGAGGAAGTCGATGCCGTCTGCACGCGCGCGATCATTATCACGCGCGGCGAAACCGTCTTCGATGGATCGCCCAAGGACCTCGACTCGCGCGTGCCGAGGGATGTCACGGCGAATCGGCTCGACCATGTCTTTCGCACATTGACATTGGCGAAGGCCGCCAATGGGAAGTCGCGATGAGCGAGCGCCTCGGGCCGCCACCGACACCGGGCAAGACCTCGCGCACCCTGAGCGTTGCTCGGCGCGAGTTCGCGGCGTACTTCGCCACGCCGCTCGCGCCAGTGTTCCTGGTGATGTTCGTCGCGCTCTCCGCGCTTCTGGCGTTTCAAGCGGGCGGTCTCTACACGCGCGGCTCCGCGGATCTCCGGTCGCTCTTTCAGTGGCAGCCGTGGCTCGCTCTCTTCTTCATGCCGGCGTTGGGCATGCGACTTTGGGCGGACGAGCGGCGCAGCGGATCGCTCGAACTTCTTGTCACACTGCCTCTGTCCACCTTTGACATGGTCGTTGGGAAGTTCCTCGCCGCGTGGGGATTCTCCTGTGTGGCGCTGCTTCTGACGACGCCGCTCTGGATGACGGTGTCGTGGCTGGGCGCACCCGATCACGGCGTCATCGTGGCCTCGTACATCGCCACCGCGCTCTTGTTTGCCACGCTCCTCTGTGTCTGCGCCTGCCTCTCGGCGTGCACACGAAATGCCGTCGTCGCGTTCGTGCTTGGCGTCGCGGCGTGCTTCATCCTGCTGATGAGTGGCTACAGCGTCGTCCTTGACTTCTTTGCGCAGTGGGCGCCGCGCTGGTCGACCGAGGCGATCGTGTCCATGAGTGCGCTGTCGCACTACGAGGCGCTCGTCCGTGGCGTCCTCGATGTGCGCGACATGCTCTATCCGATCTCGATGGTCTGCGGCATGCTCTGGATCAACGCGGTGCTCTTGCACTGGAAGGCAACACGATGAGTGCCCGCGACACCTCCGGTGGTGTTCCACGCATTCTCGCGATTCTCGCGGGGATGATTCTCTTCAACGCCGCAGCCGCATTTGGCCTGATCGGCTGGCGCATTGACCTGACGAACGAGGGGCTCTATTCGTTTTCCGCGGGAACACGGGCGATCCTCGGTTCGCTCAAAGAGCCCGTCCGCTTGGATTTCTACTTCTCTCGCGAGGCCCTCGCTGATGTTCCGTCGCTCCGCGCGCATGCGCACCGAGTGCTCGAGTACCTCGATGAACTTGTACGACTCTCCGACGGCTCACTGGAGCTTCGTGTCATCAACCCGCAGCCGTTCAGCCAAGAAGAGGACGACGCCCGGGCCTCCGGGCTCATCGTGCAGGCGCTCAACAATTCCGGCACGACCGCCATCCTTGGCCTCGTGGCGAACGGGCCGACGGGAGAGAAGAAGTCCATCGCGGTGTTTTCACCCGAGCGCGACTCGTTCCTCGAGTACGAGGTGGCCAAGGCGATCGCCACGGTCGGAAGGACGAACAAGCCCTGCGTCGGCGTGCTCTCCACGATGCCGCTGACGAACCAGACGCGAATGGGCGGCATCCCGATGGGCGGGTCCGGGGGCGAACCGTATGCGATTCGCCAGATGCGCGAACTGTTCCGCCTCGTGGACATCTCGCCGAGCGCGAATGAGCTCCCACCGGAGATCGAGGCGCTCCTGCTCGTTCAGCCGCGCAAACTCTCGGAGCCGATGCTCAGGGCCATCGACTCGTGGGCGGTTGCGGGCAAGCCGCTGGTCGTCCTTGCGGATCCATTCGCCGAGTGCGACACGAGTCCAGATTCGATACAGATGGGCGCCAAAGTGCCCGCCACAGCACACGACTTCCCACTCCTTGCCGCGTGGGGGATCTCGATCCCGACAGACATGGCCGTCGGCGACCTCGAGTATGCGACACGCATTCAGACGGCCGCCCAGGGCGGCATCATGCGCGAACTCAACTATGTCGCCTGGCTCAGCCTCACGCCCGCGGCGCTGAGCGACGAGCACCCACTGACAGGCGGCCTTGCGGCGATCAACCTGAAGAGCGCCGGCGAGATCAAGCGCATTGACGGGGGGCCGCCGGCGATCAACCCGTCGATCGAGCCGCTCGTCTTTTCGAGCGCGAGATCGCAGCTCATCCAAACTCTCAAGCTCGGATACTTCGGAGACGCTGAGCAACTCCTGCGCGACTGCAAGCCCGACGGCGTCCGACGCACGCTGGCCGCCCGCATCACGGGTCCCATCATGAGCGCCGTTTCTGGTGCGCCCGGACGGGCGAACATCGTCATCATCGCTGATGCGGATCTCCTGTGGGACGAGACATGGGTCCGCGACGATCCGCAGACCGGCATGAAGCGAGCGTTTTCCGATAACGGCCCGCTCGTGATCGGCCTCCTCGAGCTGATGGCTGGCGATCCCGCTGTGGCCACGCTGCGCTCGCGCGGTGCGTTCCAGCGGCCCTTCGAACGCGTCGAGGAGCTTCGCAAGCAGGCCGAGACGGAGTTCATCGCACGCGAGAAGAACTTGCAGTGGGAGGTGCGCAAGACCGAGATCACCATCGCTCAGCTCCAGGGAGAGCGGGGAGCAAGCGAGTCAGGGCCGATGCTCCTGTCCGACGCGCAACAGAAGGAGCTCGAAAAACTCCAACAGACGATGAACGAGTACCGCAAGGAACTCCGAAGTGTGCAGTTCGAACTGCGCAGCGGCGTGGAAGCGCTCGGTCAGCGACTCTTGCTTTTGAATGTCGTCCTGTGGCCAGCGATCGTCGCGCTCGTCAGCGGCTTGTGGTGTTGGTCCTGTGCCAGACGGGTCGTGCGCGCGTCACCCGACGCGGGCTGACCGCTATCATCACGATCGATGTCGCATCATCATCACCAGACGCTCGACCGAGTCTTCGCCCACCCGACCACTCACAATCTGCATTGGCGCGATGTCGTCCAAATGTTCATTGATCTTGGGGCGACGGCAGAGTCGACCAAGCACGAGCATCTCAAGGTGATTCTCGCGGGCAAGGAAATGAGTTTCCCGATCCCGCATGGCGGAACGCTTTCGCGGGATCACGAGATTTCCGCGATCAGGAAGTTCCTGAAGGACTGTGGATTTGGACCCGGCAAAGCAGGCGCGTCACACTGACGCGAGAAATGGAGCTCTCATGGGTACAGAGAATTCATGTTCAACGAGTAGTTGCTGCAAGGGAAAGTTGTGTGGCTTGGTCTTCAAGCTCATCATCGCGGGGCTGCTGACCTGCATCGCCAGCAGCCTCTGGGAGATTGAGAAGTCCGTGTCGCGCATGGCCGCGACCGCAAAGCCGTAGGTCGACAGCGCGATGGCTAGGGACGCGGCGGGATCGCGCCCGCTTGTGCCATCCACAGATTGCGGAGTTTGACGGGCCCTTCCGCCGCGTTCGGGTGTGCTTGGATCAGAAGCGGGTGATCGCCCGGCGCTTCTGGCGGGCTCGCCCCCGTCTTGTCCACGACTTCGACATCGTTGTGGACGAGGATGCCGTTCCAAAGGACAGTCATGCGCGCGTTGGCGGTCTTGCGCTCACCGTTCCAGCGCGGTGCCGTGAACCAGATGTCGTAGGACTGCCAGGTCCCGGCTCCGGTTGATGCGTTGCAGTCGGGAGCACGCTGTCGGTAGATCGCGCCCGCTTCGTTGAACGCGCACCGATGGGGCGCCCGAGGCGTGTTCATGATCTGCACTTCGTATCGCGACTGCAACTTCACACCGCCATTGCCGTTTTGCTGTCCATCTCGGATGTCCCCGCCGGGTGGGCTGAACCACTCCACATGCACGAAGCAGTCGCCGTGGGACTGCCCCGCGACCAGATCGCGAGTGCCGATCGCGTCGGCGTCGGGAGTGATGAGTTCACCGTTGATGATCTCCCAGGCGGCGTCACCACCCTCGCCGTCAAGGGGCGCGGTCGCACCGACGGGCCGCTTCGGCGATCCGATGAACGCCGTGAAGGGCAGTTCTTCGCTGGGGATTCGATTGACCGTCGTCCACGACTGGGTCGACCAGGGCGTTCGGCCGTATGCATCGAGCAGGTCGTGCAGTTGGAGGGAGAGAACTTCTCCCTCGCGCCATGGGTCAAGCGTGAGCCGCACCTGATCGCCCGCAGGCGACGCTTCCACTCTCGTCACCGCGACAGTGTGGAGCCCAATCTTTGGTCCGCCGTACTTCTCGCTGGGTTCGTAACGCCACGCGAGCGCGCGGTAATGGAGGGCCTGGGCGAGTTGCACTGGATCAACTCGGGAACTCAGCGTCACCAGCACGCCGTGTGGCTGTGTGTCGACGCGAATCACTTCGAACGCGGCGGCCCGTGCCGCGTCGGGTCCAGACTCAATCGACCACGCAGGAACGAGTCGCTCGAGTCCGGCGGTGTGTCCCTTGTGGTTCCAGTTTCCGTTGGAACCGATGCCGCCCGCATACAGCGACCGGTCGCCTCGTGACCCCCATGCGAGCCGGTTCACTCCAGCTTCGAGACCCTGCGAGTGCATGAACACCGTTCCCTGATAGACGCCCTCGACCTGCGCGACGGCAGTTCTCTGGATGCCGCCGTAGGTGACATCGCCCACGAGCATCTGTCCACGATGCGGTCCGTCGTCGATGAGCACACACTGGCTTGGTGAGTTGCCGATCTCGCCGTGCGGGAACCACACAACCGGCGGCACCGCCGGTTCGTTCCCCGTGCGCCTCTCTTGGTGACCATAGAACGCGCCGGAGATGACGCGGTTCATGCGGCTCGACGGGAGCCATGAGCCCTGATTGTCGCAGACGAAGAGTTCACCGTCGACACCGCGACCCATGCCGTTGGGGGTCCGGAGTCCGCGCGCCTCCCGTCGAAGTTCTCCCGTCGCGGGGTCCACCGACCAGATCGATCCCGGACCGTCACAGACGGGGAAGTCCCCCTCGCCACCAGGGAGGTAGTCCGTCAATCCGCCGCGTAGGGGCACGCTCGTCGCGAACCAGAGTCTTCCGCGCCACGACTCGAGATTGAACGAGAATTCGTGGTAGTTCGCCGAGTGCGGCCATGCCTGTGCGACGGCCTCGAAGCGATCGGCGCGCGAGTCGCCGTCCTCGTCGGTGACGCGCGTGAGTTCACCCTTCTGCGTCACGATGAAGCCGCGATCACACTCGATGATCCCGAGCGGTTCGCCCAACCCTTGTGCGAAGAGGTGCGCAGCCGGATCGGCGTCATTGGGGTCGATGATCCAGATCGCGCCCTGGGGGTCCCATGTCGCCACCGCGATGCGGCCGTCGCGCATGGCGCACAGCGCACCCACTGACGGAAGGAACGACTCGGGACGGAAGCGTTCGAGCGTGTAGGCAGGATGCACTTCGACCAGTGGTCGTCCGTCGCCCGCGTCGCGCCGTCCGCCGCGAGTGTCGTGGCCCTTTGGCCCGGGGCTGACTACGAACGACTGTCCCGCATCGGCCCGGAGGGAGGTCGTAGGGATCGCCCGGTAGGCAACCTCGCCCGGCGGCACCCACTCGAGCGAGAGCGCAAACTTCCCCGCGTCTTCGTAGAACTCGATGCGGATTGGGTGAAGTCCCACCGCGAGTTCGATCCCGCCTTCATCCACGAAGCCAGGCTTCTCCTCGGTGTCGAGGACTTGCGTGCCGTCGATGAAGAGCCGCGCCCCGTCGTCGCCAACGAGGCGCAGGTTGTGCCCACCATCGTGGTCGACCACAAGCCATCCACGCAGAACTCCGGCGAAGTGATCGTGGTGCTCGCCATCGGGGCCCG
>SYGQ01000044.1 GCA_005799475.1 Planctomycetia bacterium
CTACTTCTCAAGGGCAGGCGACGGTCCGACGGCGTCAACGGGCGCCTTCGGCTACACGAGCCCACTCGCCACGAAGCCCGATGTCGTTACAACCTACAACGATGTCGTCGTCTTCGGCGGCGGATGACCGGTGACCCTCTCGGGTCAGTTCAGTCGTTGAACTTGTAATCGCCCTTGGGTGGATCCGCTGGGGGCGGGGCCTTGCCCGGAGCGTCAGGCCCACCCTTTCCGTTCTTGCCGTCCTTGCCGGGACGACCTTGACCTTCAGCTCCCCTCTTGCCGCGCAACTTGGTGAATGTCTCTTTCACTTCCGTCTGCTGCTCGGGAGTCAACAGCGCCATGATCTTTTCGCGCACCGGCTCGAACTTCGGCATCGTCGACTTGAGTTTCTCCATCTCCTCGCGCATCGCTGGGTCCGGCCGCTGACCTGATTGTCCGGGTTGACCTGGTTGACCGGATTGTCCCTTGGGTGGCGCATCTCCGGGCTGTGCACCCTTGGCTGGACGACCTTGCTTTCCACCGGACCGCATCTCACCCATTTTGTCCTGAATCGCCTTGATCTTGTCCGCGTTCGCGGTACGCCAAGTCTGCACCTCGGCGAGGAAGTCCGTCCCGAGTTTCTCGATCTGGGTTCGCTGGTCCTCTGAAAGTGATGGCAGCACGCTGGCCATTGCCTCTCTGAACACTCCCGCCTCCTGAGCCACCATCACGAAGCGGTCGCCGGGCGCGCCCCGCTTGCCATCACCTGCACCGAAGGATCCATCGCCCTTACCAGCGTCGGCGGGAACGGACGGGCCAGAGAGGAACCCACCTTGGCCGGGCTGAGTCGGCGGCGCGGTCTTCGCGGGCGCGGGAGGCGACTTCATGGCGTCATCGTCAATGGCCCAAGCCGTCGAAGGC
Organism: Planctomycetia bacterium; assembly: GCA_005799475.1. Lineage (GTDB taxonomy): Bacteria > Planctomycetota > Phycisphaerae > Phycisphaerales > SM1A02 > F1-60-MAGs104. The sequence goes on from SYGQ01000044.1 coordinate 901, forward strand.
GAGCCCGCGGCAAGGACGGCGGCGACAAGAACGAAGGTTGATGTAGCAAGTGGAAGTGTCATAGGAGTTCCTTTCGGCCGTTGTTGACCCCTCGCTAGGCGCGCGGGACAGCATCTACCGTACCATTTTCCAATGCCGTTCTCGCGAGATGAAGTGATGCACGCCCTAGGGCGTGTGGAGGATCCCGATCTTCACAAGGATCTTGTCACGCTCGGCATGGTCAAGGGCGTCGAGATCGACGGTTCGGGGGTGCGAGTGACCGTTGAGCTCACAACACCAGCCTGCCCCATGAAAGACCGAATTCGCTCGGACATCGAGCGGGAGGTCGCTGCGGCAGCCCGAGCGGAGGGCGCGGCAACGCCCGCGGTCACCGTCGAATTCACCGCGCATGTCCGTTCTGCTTCTGCGTCGCGCAAAGGCACTCCACTCGAGGGCGTCGCTCATGTCATCGCGGTCGGCGCAGGCAAGGGTGGCGTGGGCAAGAGCCCCGTCAGCGTCAATCTTGCGGTCGGTCTCGCGCGTCTCGGTGCAAGGGTCGGCCTCCTCGACGGCGACATCTACGGCCCGAGCCTCCCCACCATGCTGGGTCTCGACGACCTTCGCGGGGAAATCCGTGGCGAGATGCTCGTCCCGTTCGAGGTTCACGGCATCAAGGCGATCACGATTGGAAAACTCGTTGATCCCGACAAGGCGCTCATCTGGCGCGGCCCCATGGCGCACGGTGCGTTCAAGCAGCTCATCACGCAGACCCTTTGGGGCACGCTTGACTACCTGATTGTCGACCTTCCGCCGGGAACCGGCGATGTCCCGTTGACGCTGGCGCAACTTGTTCCGCTGTCGGGCGCCGTCATTGTCTGCACGCCGCAGCGAGTCGCGCAGGACGATGCGCGCCGCGCGATCCGCATGTTCCAACAACTCAATGTCGAAGTGCTCGGCGTCGTCGAGAACATGTCATCGTTCGTCGGCGACGACGGCAAGGAGTATGACCTCTTTGGCAAGGATGGCGCGAAGACGATGGCCACCTCTATGAATCTCCCTTTCCTCGGGGCGATCCCGATTTCGATGGAGCTTCGGCGCAACGCCGATGCTGGGATACCGCTCGCGAACTGGGACGCGTCGCCCGCTGTGGCGAACGCTCTTGACGGAGTCTGCACACGAGTGGCGTCGGAACTCTCGATTCGCGCGGCGCGCGGGCAACTCGTGCAGCCCACGCTCAGCGTCGTCAGCCATCAGAAAGGCTGATCCGCTCCCTCGACGGGGAATCCGCGACCAAACCAGGGCCAATAGCCCCCCTGCAGGACGGCGCACGGAATGCCTAGCCGCTTGAGGAACGCACATGCGCGCGCGCTGCGCACGCCCGTCTTGCAATAGGTGATCACGAAGGTCTTGGGATCGATCGTTCGCGCCTGCTCGGGAAGTTGCGAGAGGGTCATGAGCCGAGCACCACGAATCCGCCCGCGAAGCCATTCCGCTGTCGTGCGCACATCAACGAAGAGCGCCCCGCCCGCGAGATCCACCGCCCGGGCGCGGGCCTGCGAGATCTCTTCGATATCCGCGTAGTCGAGCAGCGCTTCATCGATATGCGCGTAGGTCGCCTCGTCGATGAACCCCTCGACCCGATCAAGGCCGACGAGATGGAGCGCGTCGACCGCCTTCGACACCGCGCCACGCGGACAAACGAGGACGATCCGGTCGTCGGGGCTGACGCTGGGCGCGACGAGCGACGCGAAGAACCGGTCGAGCGGCGCGTGCAGCGCGCCCAGCGCACCGTCGATGGCGAACTCCGACCACGCCCGCATGTCGACGATGGCGGTGTGCGGCATCGAGAGCAACTGCACGAAAGTGTCGGCGTCGATCTCGCGCGGCGCCGCGAGCTGGCGAACGAGCACCGTGCGCTCTCCCTGATTGATGTGCTCGACGCGTTCGAAGTACGACGGCCGTGCGGGCTGCGTGGCGCGCGTGGCGAGCGAAAACGCCTCGGGATCCTCCACGACCCGCAAGACCTTGTTGAACCGGCGCTCGATGCCCAGTGTGGTCTCGCCCGGCAGCGCCACCGCGAGACCGCAGGCGCTCCCAGCGGTGTGCCCTGCAAGGACAACCGTCTCGTCGGGGAGCGCCGCGAGCCGGACGAGCGAGTCGCGAAGGTCCTCAATGGTTCCGCCGTCCACGCGACCGGCGCCGCCGGCAAGCAGCGCATCCCCCGTGGCGACCACGCGCACGCCCCGAACACGATCCTCGATGAAGTACGAGAGTCCGCCCTCCGCGTGCCCGGGCGTGGAGATGGCGGTGAGCGACAGATCTCCAAGGCTCATCGTTTGGCCGTTCTTCATGAAGGTGACCCGCGCCGCCCAGTCGTCGGCGTGCAGCGAACACCACTGGGGAGCCTGGGTCTCGCCCGAGAGCACCGCCCTGCACGCGGTCGAGAGAAGCATCTCGCGCACTCCGGATACATAGTCCGAGGGCGTGTGAGTTTCGAGGACCAACATGATCGTGACCCCGATTTCCTTCGCGACCGCTTCGTACCTCTCGACCGCACGCACTGGGTCGATCAGCATGGCTTGTCCGGTCCGCGGACATGCCACGAGGTACGCGCACTGCGCGATCAGGGGCTCGGTCACGCGCCGCACGATCATGGAATCGAGAATACCGCTGACGCCCCCGCGTCCCGCACTACGCCGGCTTCACCGTGGCGAGCGCCTTGAACAGCGCATCGAGGTGATGCCGCTCATGCGCCGCCGAAATCTGGACCCGCAGCCTGGCGTGACCTTCCGGAACGACGGGGTACCCGAAGCCGATCACAAACACCCCGAGATCGAGGAGCTCTCGGCTCAAGCGGATCGCCTTCGCCGTGTCATGGACGATGATCGGACAGATCGCGGTAGGGCTCTCAAGCACCGAAAATCCGGTCCTTGCGATGCCTGCTCGCGCATAGGCCACATTGTCGCGCAGTTTCGCCACGCGCTCGGGCTCGCGCATGACGATTTCGATTGCCTTGTCGGCGCTGCACGCCACCGAACACGGAAGCGCATTCGAGAACAGTGTCGGCCGACCCCGCTGGATGAGGAGGTCGATCGCACGGCGACTCCCAGCGACATAGCCACCTGCCGCACCGCCGAGCGCCTTCCCGAGCGTGCCCGTGAAGTAGTCCACCTTCGTGGCCGTCATCCCCCAGTGCTCGTGGGTCCCCCTGCCCGTCGAGCCCATGACGCCGGTGCCGTGGGAGTCATCGACCACGAGGAGCGCGCCAAACTCGTCGCAAAGCGCACGGATCCCAGGGAGGTTCGCGATGTCGCCCTCCATCGAAAAGACGCCGTCAGTGACCACCCAGATGGTCCCAGTGACCTCGGCATTGGCGCGCGCCGCAGCAAGGCGCTCGCGCAGCGCACTGAGGTCGCTGTGTCGGTAGACGCATCGCAGCAATCCCTTCTTGATCGACGCCGCGAGCCGGATGCCATCGATGATGGATGCGTGGTTCAGTTCGTCCGAGACGATCATGTCCCCCGCCTCGCAGAGTGTTGGGAAGATCGCCTCGTTGGCGTTCCAGCAACTCGTGAAGGTGTAGGCCGCGTCGACACCGTAAAACGACGCGATCCGCGACTCGATGCGCTCGTGGCAATCGAATGTGCCGCAGATGAAGCGCACGGACGCTGTGCCCGCGCCATATCTTCGGAGGCCAGCGATCCCGGCCTCGACAACTTCTGGGTGATTCGCGAGGCCGAGGTAGTTGTTGGAACACAAGCACACCACTTCGCCCCGGCCCTTGATGCGTACGGTCGCACCCATGGGCCCCTCGATCGTCTGGAGCAACTTCAACTGACCGGTGGCGGCCAGCGAGTCGAGGATTTCCTTGGTGCGCAGCGGGAAGGTTGGTGCAAGCGTCGCCGTCATTCCCGGAGCCTATCTCGCCGAGCGCTCACGCCCGCGCGTGCGACGACGGCGCATACCGAGCTGCGATCCGCGGCAACAGGTACTCGGAAAACGCGGACTGCACCGTGTGCACGGGGCGCCAACCCCAATCCGCTCGTGCCGCGGCGTCGTCGCAGTCGGTTGGCCACGAGTCGACGATGGACTGGCGCCCGGCGTCGGGCTCGAATGAGATTGCCGCCGATGGAAAGGCACGCCGCACGAGCTCTGCGAAGTCGTCGGCGCTCGGCGAGAAGCTCGAGATGTTGTAGACCGCGCGCGTGAGCGAAGTCTTCGGTGCCTTCATGAGCGACAGGGTCGCCTCGATGGCCTCGGGCATCGTCATGAACGGGATCCGCGAGTCGCCGCGCACGAAGCACGCATAGGGACGGCCCGCCGCGGCCGCATGAATCATCTCCGGCCCGTAGTCGCTCGTGCCGCCAGACGGAATCGTGTCGGACGAGATGATCCCAGGGAACCGGATCGAACGGAAGTCGACAGGATGCCCGATGCGATCCTTCGCCAGCGAGCGGTAGTGCCTGTCGTAGTAGCGACCGAGGTGTTCTCCCGCAAGCTTGTTGCAGCCGTACATCGACTGTGGCTCGCACCACTCGCCCTCGTTGACGCGCCCCGCGTTCGCCTTCGTCGCGAGATCAGGGAGTCCGTAGACCGCGATCGAACTCGGGAAGAAGAAGCGCACCGTGCGGCCGTGCGAACGAGCCTGTTCCGCCGCAAGGTGCAAGAGATTGAGCGTGCCGCCGACATTGACCTGATGCGCGGTCTCGGGAGCGAACTCGCCACGCGTGGAGAGAAGCGCCGCGAGGTGGTAGATCTCAGCGATCTCGAACATGGCCAAGAGCCGCTCGAGAAGCGCGTGATCGCAGATGTCACCGACGAATGCGTGATCGCAGTGGGAGGCGATCTCCGGTGCGAGCTCGCGGATATCCATCGCCACGATGACCGGCGCGGGTCCATGGTCCTTGCCGCACGAACACTCCGCGTGGCGCTTTCGCCTCGCGTCGAGCGCCTCGAGGAGCCCGTGGCCCATCTCCCCACCGGCGCCCGTGACAAGGATGGCCGTGGCGCGCTGCTGGCCCGTCGGTGCGGAGGTGTGGTGGCCGTGAGAACTCGTGCGTGGCATGGACTTGCGAGTATAGGAATGGGCGCGGCCTACGACGCCACGCAACCGAGCCGGATGAGCAGTGCGCGCGTCGCCTCAATGCCCTCAGGCTCGGTGAGACGCTTGCCCTCGTACTCGATGCCAATCCACCCGCGGTAGCCGCCAGTGCGAACGATGCCGAGCATGCGCGCGAAGTCGATCGTGGTTTCTTCGCCCTGGGCATCAAAGTCGTAACTCTTCGCACTCACGCCGCGCGCGGTGGGGATCATGGCCGCCACGCCCGCATAGCGGTCCGCCATCGTCCCGTCGAGGCACTTGAAGTTTCCGAAGTCGGGGAGCGTGCCGCAATTGGGCAGACCGACCGTGCGGACGACCGAGGCCACCCACTCGCCATCGCACGAGAGCCCACCATGGTTCTCGATGATGACGGAGAGCCCCAGCGGCGCCGCGCGCTCGCAGAGGCTCGAAATCCCGTCGGCGCATAGGTCTCGTTGCACGGTGGCATCACCCTCGCTGTGCGCATTCACGCGAATGGAGTGGCACCCGAGGACGGCCGCCGCGTCGAGCCACCGTTGGTGCGCCTGCACGCTCTTCTGACGCTCGAGGGCATTGGGGCTCCCGAGCGTCCCTTCACCATCCACCATGATGAGGATGCTCTGGACACCTTCATCATCGGCGCGGCGCCGAAGTTCCAGCGCCCACTCGCCCGAAACCGGCTGCGGCTTGTAGAAATGGCTGACATACTCGACGCCGCGGAGCCCAAATCGCTCGCGCGCGTAACGCGGGAAGTCCATGGGATCGAGACCGCCGTCCTTGATGAAGCGGTGCAGCGACCACTGCGCGAGGCTGACTCGGTTTGTGTGCATCGCGTGCGCCTCAGCGGGTTCGGGGTGTGCCTGCGCGTCGACCTCTCGACGCGCCACACACGCGCCCAGAGCGCCGAGTGGGGGCACGGAGGCCGCGGCGATCACACGGCGAAGGATTTCACGGCGGGAGAGCATGGGTGCGTGCGCCGTTGGTGGCGTGACGCGCGAGTTCGCGCGTTGGGGACGCTAGCATAGGGTGATGGCTCTCTCCACACTGACTCTTGCTGTTGCGCTGCACGCCTCCGCTGCGGCTGCGCAGTCCACTCCCGCCGACAACGCTGGTGCGACGGCACCCAGCCCCGCCGCGATCTCGATGACGATCGAGATGAATGCGCTCCACACCATGATCGACGCGATGGGGAATGCGCGCACGAACTCTGAAGACCGGATCGCGGCCATGAACGCGTACATGAAGTCGAAGCAACTCGACGGCGACCTCGCGGCGTACCAAGCCACGGTCAATGCGCCACCAGTGACATCATTCCTCCAGGGCTACCAGACAGCCCTTGACACCGAGAGACTCAACGGCACACCCAAGCCATCGTCGCACGACCTCGGCTTGCTCGCGCGGGAAGTGTCCGCGACCACCAATCAGGCTCATGCCGCCTGGGACTCGCAGAATCAGCGATTCCAGCAGATCGCAGTGATTTCCGCCTATCTCCAGTCCAAGGGCGAGTTGGTGGGCTATCAGCAGTGGGCCCCCTCGTACGCGGCAGCCAAGCGAAAGGAGCAGATCGCGCGCTACAAGGCGGCCAACGCTGCGCTCAACGCGCGACAGCAGGCGTATCTCCAGCACATCCAAGAGATGCATGAGGAGTGGGATCAAGTCTCGCACGGCACCGGGCTC
>SYGQ01000220.1 GCA_005799475.1 Planctomycetia bacterium
CACCAGAGCTGACGCGAGATACACCAGTCGCGGATCCCTTCGTGCCACTGCTGATAGGTGCGCGAGTATCGCGCGGGGAAGAACCGCAGCGATCCGTCGCCTTCGCGCGCGGCCGCCGAACTCCGAGCTCCGTCGAACTGATCGTCGACCATCGCCGCGAGCGCGGATCCGGCGAGTCTCGGGTCGGTCACCCTCACATACCACTGGTCCGAGAGCATGGGCTCCACGGGGACGAGGCTGCGGTAACTGTGACCCACCGAGTGGCGATAGGGTTTCTCCCCTTCAAGCAATCCGTTCGCCTTGAACCACGCGACGATGGCCACACGAGCCTTCTCCCGAGAGAGGCCGCAGAACGGCCTCGCGTCAGGGGACACATCCGTCCATCCATGGCGATCGCTGATGGAACCGTCGGGCGCCATCACATTGATCGCCGAGAGACCATGGCGGATGCCCAGTTCCCAGTCGTTGGGATCGTGTGCGGGCGTGACCTTTAGGAATCCCGTGGCGAACTGCGCCTTCGCGTCAGCGGGATCACCACCGAGCGTGACAGGCATCACCACATAGTCGTCCTCGACGATGGGGATGGAGCGTCCAACGATGGGGAGACGCACGCGCTTCCCCTTCAGCGCCGCCGCGCGCGGGTCGCGCGGATTGACGCCAATGGCGGTGTCGCCGAGCATCGTTTCGGGACGAGTTGTCGCGACGGTGACATGGCCAGATCCGTCTTCGAGTGGATAGCGCAGGTAGTAGAAGCGCCCGTCGACCTCCTCCATTTCAACTTCGTCATCGGCGAGTGCGGTCTGCGTGACTGGATCCCAGTTGACGAGTCGTTTCCCTCGCTCGATGAGTCCCTCACGGAAGAGCCGAAAGAACGCCTCGCGCACGGCTGCCGTGCAGACGGGATCCATGGTGAAGCGGGTGCGGGCTTCGTCGCAGGAGGCTCCCATCGCGCGAAGTTGTGAGAGGATCACCGACTCGTACTCGTCCTTCCACGCCTGCACGCGCGCGACGAACGCCTCGCGGGTGAAGTCCGTGCGCCGCTTGCCCTCCTGGGCGAGCCGCTTCTCGACAACCGCCTGCGTGGCGATCCCGGCGTGGTCCGTCCCGGGCATCCACAGCGCGCGCCTTCCGCGCATTCGCGCCACGCGCACGAGGACATCCTGCAGTGTGTTGTTGAGTGCGTGGCCAAGGTGCAGCGCCGCGGTGACATTGGGCGGCGGGATGAACACCGAGTACGGCTCACCCGGTCCTGTCGCTTGGGCATGGAAGCACTTCGCGCTTTCCCATCGCGCCGTGATGACGGGCTCGTTCTCGCTTGGGGAGTAGGATTTCGCCAGCGTGACGGCCATGAATGATCGAGTCTACAGGTCGATGCGCGCCTCTCTCGCGTCGGCGTGCTGCGTGACGGGGCTCTTGCTCGGTGCGTGTTGGGATCGAGGCGAAGATGCGGCGGCGAAGGACGATCCTGCCGCGGTACGACAGGCCATGGTCGCGATCGAGTCGGCTCTTGCGTCGGCGCGCGTCGACGACGCCCTCAAGATCGCCCAGCGCCTTGTCGAAGTTGCCCCCGCGTCCGCGCAGGCTCACGAACTCCTCGGCCGCGCCCTCATTGCGAAATCCACAGAGCAGCGAGACGCTGTTGCCGCCAAACCCTTCGCCGTCGCGGCGTGGGCGGCCTATGCACGGGCGATCGCTGTGGGCGAGCCGAGCGCCGGTCTCCTCAATGCGGCCGCGGTGACAGCCCAGGGCGCCGGGGCCACAGCCGCCGCGGTCGAACTCTTCTTCCGTGCCGAGAAGGCGGACCCGCAGAGTGCTCAGCACCCGCTCTTCGCGGGACTCGCGCTGCATTCGCTTGCTCGTGATGACGAGGCGCGCGCCGCGCTGATGCGAGCTGCGCTGATCGACCCAGACTCGCCTTGGCCCGTCGCCGCGCTCTCGTCGATCGCTCTTGCCCACGGCGACGCCCCGCAGGCGCTCGAACTGGTCCGTCAGGCGCGCCAACTCGATCCCACATGCGATGAACTGCGCGTTACGGAAGCGAAGGCCCTGCGCGCACTCGACCGCCACGCCGAAGTCCTCTCGCTGCTCTTGGCGCTTCCAGAGTCGAGCCGGTTCACAGAGGCGGTGACATGGGAGATTGCCAGCGCGCACGCAGCGATGGGTGATCGAGGAAGCGCCGCCCGCGCACGCGCAGCGTTTGCCGAGCGATCACTCACCGCGCAGTCAGCACTCGACGCCGCCACAGCGTGGGACGCCGCCGGCGACGCGGTCCAAGCCGCGAGTTGGCGACGCGTCGCGGCCGAGCGGCGCTAGCGCAGCCACCGGCCGCCATCCACGCGGATGATCTCGCCGGTCACGAATGACGCATCGAGCGCGAGCCACGCCGCGCACGATGCGGCTTCTTCGGGCGTCCCCACCCGACCGAGCGGCGTTCGCTCGACATAGCGCGTCTTCATAGCCTCGTCGCCGCCCTCGGGCCAAGCGACGGCCCCCGGCGCGACTCCATTGCAACGAATGGTTGGCGCAAGTTCAACGGCAAGGGCGCCCACGAGCGCGTCGACCGCCCCCTTTGACGCGAAGTACGACGCATGTCGGCCGTAGAAGCGCCCCTGCGTGTGCATGTCTGAGAAGAGCACGACCGCACCCCCGCCCTTGAGTTGGCTCTCCGAGAGCCGATCGCGCAACGACTGCACTAGGAGAAGCGGCGCCAGCGCATTCACTCGGTAGTGAGCGAGTGCTCGTTCGGCTTCGACCGCACCCAGCGGCTGCGCTTCATAGAGCGCCGCGCAGTGCACGAATGCATCAAGCGCACCGTCGGCCACATGGGCGCCGAGCGTCGCGAGGGCGCTCGGACTTGAGAGATCGCACGCGACGACCTCGGGGACCCGTCCCCCACCGGCACGGGTCACTTCATCGACCGCCTTCCGCGACCGCTCGTCACGCTGGTGCACCGCCATGACAACGGCATGACCGCGCCGCGCAAACTCGCACGAACATGCGAGGCCCACGCGGACCGCCGCGCCGGTCACCAGTGTTCGAGGCATCGTCACGGGTCGCCTCCCTCTCGCCCCTCGCCGAACTGCCGTTCAAGTTCTGTCGCCGACGGCGTGCGCCCACGACGACCGGCTTCGACCCACGCGTCGCCAACGGCGTTGCGCCCGCGACGGGCCACCGTGCCGCTGCATCGCGAGCGCGCGCGGCGCATCCAACTCATGAGCAGTGCCACAAGCGGGATCGCCAGAAGGATCACCAACAGCGCCACCACGAGCACCGTGCCCCGGACCGATTCGGGCGCATCCTCGACCATTGCCTGAGTATTACCATCGCCTCATGGCAAGTTCAGGGAGAGAGTCGCCCCTGCCCAACGCTGCGCGCGCGTCCTTGCCAGGACGCCGAAGATCGCCTTGGCGCATGCGCGTCCTCGCACTCTTCACACTTCAACTCCTCGTGGTGGTGGCGCTCGCGATGGGCGTGTGGGAAGGCCGTCTCGCGAAGTCGCTCCTGGCGGGCACCATCGGCCGCACGGCTGGCGGCCGCGTGACGATCGACACATTCGCGTGGACAGGGTGGGGCGAAGCCGAGATCCGCGGAGTCACCCTCACCGCGCCGGACTGGGACGCGCCCGGCGCGCAGGTGGCCTGTGTCGAGCGGGTGACCCTCAAGTTCGATCCGTGGTCGCTCGCCGCTGGCCCCCTTCATGTGCACGAACTCTCCATCTCGGCGGTCGCTCTCACGCTCGTCGAAGACCCGTCGCGCGGATCGATCTACAACTTCCAGACGCTGACGCCGTCGGCCGGCCGCGACCGATCCAAGGGAGGTGAGTCGTCGACGATCATCGACCGTGCGTCGATCGAGGCGCTCACGCTGTCGTTCGAGCGACTTGGCGCCGCGGGTGCTGAGCCAACCGGCGCGTACTCCGGCGAGTTCCGTCTGGAGCCCGAGGAGGCAACGCCTTCGCGCAGCCGGTTTCTCCTGCGTGAGCTCCATGACGGGTTTCGAGTCGACGGCTGGATCGACCAAGGCACGCTCGCCTTCTCCTTCTCGGCCGACG
>SYGQ01000221.1 GCA_005799475.1 Planctomycetia bacterium
CCGGGGCTGACTACGAACGACTGTCCCGCATCGGTCCGGAGGGAGGTCGTAGGGATCGCCCGGTAGGCAACCTCGCCCGGCGGCACCCACTCGAGCGAGAGCGCAAACTTCCCCGCGTCTTCGTAGAACTCGATTCGGATTGGATGAAGTCCCACCGCGAGTTCGATCCCGCCTTCGTCCACGAAGCCAGGCTTCTCCTCGGTGTCGAGGACTTGCGTGCCGTCGATGAAGAGCCGCGCCCCGTCGTCGCCAACGAGCCGCAGGTTGTGCCCACCATCGTGGTCGACCACAAGCCATCCACGCAGAACTCCGGCGAAGTGATCGTGGTGCTCGCCATCGGGGCCCGCCAATGGATCACGAATCGACGAGACGCTCGACACAATGCGCGAGAGGTTCGGGGTTTGCCCTTCAATCACGGTGGGCCAGGTCGGCAGTGGTCCATCTAGTTGCCAGAGGTCGAGCGTCAGCCCCGCTTCCGTCGTCGCCGGCGCAGCCTGCGCGAAGCCGAGCGCGACGACCATGGCGGCGGCGATCATGGCGCGTCGATGCTCCCCGGAAACGACATCGATCCAGCGATCTCGCCGTGAAGGCGGACGCCGGTGCGCGGTGGATCCGCGAATGCGCTGTCGATGCCACCGTCTGCACGCGGCGAGAGTCGCTGGACGAGCCGCGTGGCGGCGCCGGCTGCTGGCACCAAGTCGAAGCGAAGCGCCACCGATCCATCCGCCAGGAGCGAGTAGCCGCGCCAGCGGACGGGGCAGGGGAGCCCGGTTGGAGTCGTCCAGGCGACGGTCTCGCGCAGGAGTCTCATGTTCCGGATCAGCTTGGGATGCGCCGCCGAAGTCACTCGCATCTGGAGCGCGCTCTGAGTGCGCGGCAGGCGCTTCAGGTTCCACTGCCAGTCGGTGTCGCTGGTGATGTGACACGCGCTCTCGAACCATGAGCATGTGGATCCATCGTCGCCGCTCGTCATGTCGAAGCGGGCGGCCGTCCTCCCGGTTTCCTCGAACCAGAGCCATGCATCACTGGTCCCCGCAAGGCCAAGCGTGGTCTCGAACACGGGCTGATCGTCGTCGAGTCTGATGGTCTCGGCAAGCAGCATGTCGTCATGACGGTCGAGGAGTACGGCGTCGCGGTCAGCCAATCTCGGGCGGCTCGTCTGCTGCGAAAAGTCGTGGACCTTCCCGCGCTGATCCAATCCTCCACGCCAGACCATGACAAGATCACAGGTTCGCGGGTCGAAAACCGCGCAGACACGACGGCTCTCAATCAGCACCATCGCCGGGCGATCCTCAAACGCGGTTCGCGTGACCCGTAGGGATGGCTCAGGTGGAGCACGACACCCGGCAGCGGCGACGATCCCCGCCGCCAATGCCGCCATGCGCGTCGCCAAGGCTGCGATCCTCAGAATCCGCACATCGTGAGGCTATCCAACCAAAACAGCAGCCGCCCCGGATTGGGGCGGCTGCGAGAGGCCGAGGTGGGATTTGAACCCACGAATAACGGATTTGCAATCCGTCCCCTTGGGCCACTTGGGTACTCGGCCAAGGAGGCGTATGGTGGCGTGAACTCGGCGGTGCGTCAAACGCCAGTTTCTGTTTTCTCGTCGTGGTCCCCGCACTAGACTTCCCCAGCGCACCCCGCGCACGGAGTCACACCATGAGCAACGCCACACAGACTGCACCCGTCACCACGCCTGCTCCGTTGCAGGCGGGTCCACTCGGACCATGGTCCGTGATCGTCCACAACGACACCGTGAACACATTCGACTTCGTGATCCGCTGTCTGCGCGAGGTCGCGCGGCTCGAGCTCCCGCAGGCCACAGCCAAGACGCAGGAGATCCACGACGAAGGTGCGTCGCCCGTGGTGTGCACGCACCTTGAGCACGCGGAACTCATCCGCGATCGACTTCGCACGCGCGGCCTGACGGCAACCGTCGAGCGCGCGTGAGCCTTCGCGCCGCCCAGATCATCGCGAGCGCTGCCGCATTTTCGGGCGCCCCCATCGTGATCGCGCAGGACGCGGGTGAGATCGCCGCGTCGGGCAAGTTCGCGGCACCGCTCATTCCCGAGGGCGGCCACCTCGTCCGTGCGAAGGGACACATTGGATTCGATGCATCGCGCGGGCTCTGGACCTTCGAGTTCGACGACCGAGTTGCGGGCGCGGCCCATCGATCGATCGCACTCCTTCCCGCGCCCGCGCTCACGGACATGGTTGGAGAGTCACCCGCGGGGCGCTCGTTCGAACTCAGCTCGGTTGTCCTCGCGTTCGAGGGGACGAACTACTTGCTCCCGAGCTTCGCCACGCCACTGCGCCGCGAGCAGGAACGGCCTGAGCACGCATTGCCACCCGCGCCCGGGTCGGCGCCCGCGCTCAAAGGCCCGTCAGCCGCGCCTGCACCGACCGACTCGGGGATGCCTCCGGCGCGCGTCGACCCCGAGCACTTCGCTGCGGAGTTGGAGCGAAGGCTCGACTCGCGCATCGAGAGCGTTCCAGAGAGTCCAGTCCCTGCGATGCCGATGATCGATACCGCGCCCACACCGGCCACGATGGCCGCAAACGCTGATGAGCCAATCGCCGCCATCTCCGGACGCCTCCATCGCCGCCGGGGCACACTCACGCGAGATCCCATCACGGGAACATGGCGATTCATCCTCGCAGCGGGTCGTCGCGACGAGGGCGACACGGCGCTCGAGGTGCTTCCCTGCGCGCAGTTGGCCGCGCTGATCTCGCAGGCCAGAACAACGCAGAATGTTGCGCTCCTCATCACCGGTGATGTCGAGCACTACGAGGGGCGCGGCTACCTGCGCCCCACGAGATTTGAACGCCTCAAGGCGGGCAAGGGCATCGGACCCTGAAGGCGAGTCGCGGCACCTTCGTGCTATCCTCTTTCCCCCCATGGCCAAGAAAGAAACCGCGAAGTATCCCACCGCACGCATCGAGACCACACTCGGACCGATCGAGGTCGAGCTTTGGAATGATGTCGCCCCCAAGCACGCCGAGAACTTCCTGAAGCTCGCACGCAAGGGGTTCTACGACGGTCTCACCTTCCACCGCATCATCAAGGACTTTGTGATTCAAGGTGGTTGCCCCGATGGCACAGGCACCGGCGGCCCAGGTTGGCAGGTCAAGGCGGAATTCAATGATCGGCTCCACGAGCCCGGCGTGCTCTCGATGGCTCGTTCGGCGCATCCAGACAGCGCGGGCAGTCAGTTCTTTGTCTGCCTAACCCGCGAGAACTGCAAGCACCTCGACGGTCAGTACACCGGATTCGGCCGTGTCACCTCTGGCATGGATGCTGTGAAGAAGATCGCCGCACTCGACTGCGATCGCAACGGCATGCCGAAGACGCCGCCAAAGATGACCAAGGTGACTGCCTCTTGACCGACGGCGCGGTCGGCGCGTGTCGGTTCGAGCAAGTTCGAAGTGCGATGCTCGCGTTCCGTGATGCGCGTGAGTGGAAGCCATTCCACGACCCCAAGAACCTCGCCGAGGGGCTCACGCTCGAGGCGGCGGAGTTGCTTGAGGTGTTTCAATGGAAGACCACCGAGGAATCGCGCGCGCTCACCGAAGATCCCGCCACCCGCGCGAAGGTCGAAGAGGAGATCGCCGATTGCTTTCTGTACTGCGTGATGGTGGCTGACGCATTCGGACTCGACCTCATCGCGGCTGCACAGAAAAAGCTCGCCGCCAATGAAACGAAGTATCCCCGCGACAAGTCGCGCGGCCGCCGCGAAAAGTACGACGCGCTCTAGCACGACCCCGTCAGCCGAAGTCAGAAGTCGAAGTTCGAGAAGTTGCTGGAGGGCCCGTGTCGCGAGGCGCGATCGACGAACCACTCCTCGGTGCCGTCTGCGTCCTGCGAGGGTTCGAGTGCTTCAACGACCCGTCGGCGCCGACTTTCCAGCGGGAGCGCTTGCTGCCACGCGCGATTGCCGCCGGTCAATACCGGGCATTCTCGACGGCGCCTCGACGAGTCGGATGGTGAGGATCTTCGGGATTGCCTCGGGGCGGCCCGACGACACATCAGCAATCGGTGTTGCCGCAATGGAGTCGATCGTTCGATTCCCATCGACCGCGTATCCGAACGCGCAGTACTGGCCATCGAGCCGCGCACAGCCTTCGCGCCCGAGTGCGATGAAGAATTGCGAACCCGCCGAATGCGGTTCGTCCGCTCGCGCCATGGAAATCACGCCATAGTCGTGCGGAAGTCTGCTGGGCTCGAGGGCGAGCGCATAGCCGGGTCCGCCATTGCCCGTCTGTGTCGGGTCGCCACCCTGAATGACGAACGGTCGCCCCTCGCGATCGACCGGCACCACGCGGTGGAATCCTCCCGCGTCGAAAAACCCCTCGCGGGCGAGCGTGCGAAAGTTCCACACTGTCGACGGCGCCTCATCGGGGGAGAAGGCGATGCGGACCTCGCCGTGGTCAGTGCGAATGATCGCGTCCATCTCGGTGTAGGTGCGAAAGCCAGAGGAGATTGGCGGATCGCCCTCGATCCACGCGGCTCGGAGCGACTGCACCGTCTCGTCCGCGGGATCGAGCGGGTCGGTGCCCCAGCCGACAACCTTGGTGTAGGAGTCGCCGCCGGTTGGTCGCGTCGCCCGCATCGTGCGCACCGGTGGCGGTTCACGAAGCGGCTGCACGACGAGCGGCGCGCCGATCGGGGTTTCGTCCTGCGCAAGTTGCACCCACGCCGCCTGTGCGAGTGAGGCGATCGCGGGAAGCGCCGCGCGAAGGTCGACACGCCCCGGTTCGATGCGCGCGAGCGAGAGCACCTCGCCCTGCGCGTCGAGTAGCAGAAGCGTGTGCGACTCGCTGTTCGGCGCGCCGCGCACGACGACCTCAATCGGTGCCGTCGGGCCCGTGTACAGGCGCGCCGCACGCATCGTGGCCGGAGGCGTCGCACGATCACGCTCTTGCTGGTCGACCGAATTCCGGTAACGACGCAACCGCTCCTGCACCGCAGCGTCGCTCGCATCTGGCCGCGCGCGTGCGGACTGATCCTGTGCGCTCACTGGCATGGCGATGGCGCAGCCGGCGACGATCGTGAGCAGTGCGGCATGGGCGTTGCGGCTCATGGATGCGCTCGTCACGCTATCACAGGGAGATCGTCCCGCGATGCGTGGCGCCGTCATCCGTATGATTCGACCATGAGCACGGTTGGACGCCCGGCAATCATCGGTCGCCGCCTGATCGTGGGGCTCGAGATCCACATCGAACTGGCCACACGGTCGAAGATGTTCACGAGCGCTCCGAATGTGGCGCATCCCGAGTTCGGTGGCGCGGCCCCCAACACACTTCTCGACCCGGTGGTGCTCGCGTTGCCTGGATCGCTGCCGGTGATGAACAAGGCGGCCGTCGAGATGTCGATGATGGTTGGCCTGGCGCTCCACGCCGAAATCGCGGGCGTTTCAAAGTGGGACCGGAAGAATTACTTCTACCCGGACCTTCCCAAGGGCTACCAGATCAGTCAGTACGACCGGCCGTTGTGCGTTGGGGGTTGGCATGAAATCGCGCTCGCTTCCGGCGGAACCAAGCGCATCGGCATCGTGCGCGCTCACCTCGAGGAGGACACAGGCAAACTTGGCCACGAACTCCCTGGTGGCGGCGAGTATCCAGGGTCGCTCGTCGACCTCAACCGTGCGGGGACGCCACTTCTCGAGGTCGTGACCGAACCCGACTTCGCGGGCGCCGACGAGGTCGTGCAATTCGCGCAGGACCTTCGCGACATCTGCCGATTCCTCGGCGTCACAGAGGGCGTGATGCAGAAGGGACACATGCGCTTCGAGCCCAATGTGAATCTCGCGCTCACGCTCGAGGGCGGTG
The DNA here is from genome assembly GCA_005799475.1 of Planctomycetia bacterium. GTDB lineage: Bacteria > Planctomycetota > Phycisphaerae > Phycisphaerales > SM1A02 > F1-60-MAGs104. The sequence goes on from SYGQ01000221.1 coordinate 5,830, forward strand.
CTGAAGTGCGAACACCCATCAGTGAAGTCAAGAATCTCAACTCGTTCCGTGCGCTCAAGGGGGCGATCGAGTTCGAGGCAAAGCGGCAGGAGCGAGACTGGATCGCCGACGGCCGCGTGCAGGGCCGGGGAATGAAGTCGACGCGTGGATGGGACGACGTGGCGATGGAGACGGTGCTTCAGCGCGAGAAGGAGGACGCGCACGACTATCGCTACTTCCCGGATCCTGATCTCGTCGAAGTCGAGGTCGACGAGGCGTGGCTCGCACGAGTCCGGGGGCGAATGACCGAACTTCCGCACGCGCGGCGTGCGCGATACACCGCCGCCGGAATCGGCGAGAAGGATCTTCGGCAACTCATGGACCAGCCGGCGCTGTGCACTTTCTTCGACGCGTGCGTCGACGCCGCTGGTGGTGTCGCCGCCACGCAAGCGGTCGCCAAACTCATGCTCAACGCTGCGGCACGACGAGCGAACGAGGTCGGGACGACTGTCGAGCGTCTCGGCATCACGCCCGTGCAGGTGGCGAAGGTCGCGGCACTGCGTGAGGGCGGCCTCATCTCGGCGCAGAGCGCCGACGCACTCCTTGGTCACTGCTGCGCCACGGACGAGGACCCCGAGTCCATCGCGCGCCGCGAGGGGCTACTCGTTCAGCGCGACGAGGGGCAATTGCAAGCGTGGGTCGATGCGGCGATCGCCGCCCACGAGCAGGCCGCGAGCGATGTGCGCGCGGGCAAGATGGCGGCCATCGGGAGGATCGTTGGAGCGGTCGTGAAGCAAGCCGGAGGTTCGGTTGACGGCAAGGCGGCGCAGGAGGCGATCGTCAAACGGTTGCGAGGCACCTCGTGAGCGATCACGCTGTTCCCGAGTACTGGCTGCGCGAGGGCGTCGAACGGCTCTTGGTCGATGAGGCCGCCATTCAGCGCCGCGTCCGTGAACTCGGCGCGCAGCTCGCCCGCGAAATCAATGACGGGAAGGACATCGTTCTCATTCCGGTCTTGACGGGCGCCATCATCTTTGCCGCGGACCTGATGCGCGCCATCCCGTCGCGAGTGCGCATCGGCATGGTGAGTGTCAGCAGTTACGGCGCATCGACGACGAGCCAAGGCGCCATTCGCGCCGGAGAGTTGCCCAAGGGCATCACGGGCAAGCATGTCGTCATCGTCGACGAGATCCTCGACTCAGGCGCGACGGTTCGATTGCTGCGGCGCGAAATCGGTGCGCTCGCCCCCGCCTCGCTGCGGGTGTGCGTGCTCCTGCGCAAGCAACGCGCGCAAGCACTCTCGACGGAGTGCGAGATGGTCGGCTTCGACATCCCCGACGAATTCGTCGTGGGCTACGGGCTCGACTTCAACGACGAGTTCCGCAACATGCCGTTTGTCGGTGTGCTGGGCCAAGCGGCGATCCGCGCGAGGTCTGGGTGAGTCCCGCGCTTGCCGATCCGCTGACCGAGCTCCAGTCGGTCGCAGGGTTCTCCGAGTCCGTGCGCGCCGCCACCGGCATCGTGAGCGAAGACGAGACGATTCTGCTGATGGTGCGGCCGAGTCCATGGTTCATTGTGGCCACCACCGCGAACGCGCTTCCGGCCGCCGTGGCTGCGGGCGCCGCACTCGCGGTCGCCACGCTGGACAAGGCGATTCCATGGGATGTCGTGGGCGCGCTTTTCGCGTCGCTCACCATCCTCGTCGCGCGTGGCGCCTGGCAAGCCGTGGACTGGTTCCTCCGCGTGTACATCTTGACCGACCGGCGCATCGTCGTCCGTCGCGGGGCGATTCCCGAGGTCTACGAATGCATGCTCAACGAGGTCGCTGGCATTGGACAGCCGCGCCGATGGATCGAGCGGCTCGCCGATACCGGTTCACTCGCCGTCATGCGCGGGCCATCGCAGCGCGTGCGCCGCGCGAGGCGAGTCGCGTCGGGGCGCATCGCCGGCGAGGCAGGTCGGGGTGGGCCTAGTGTGCCGAAAGTCCGCGTGGATCCGACGCTCGAATGGTCCGTGATCCGACAGAGCGAGGCGATTCGTCGAACGATTCTCGCGGCCATCACGCGCTACCGCTGAGTCGACTACCGCCAGCGGTTCTGTCGCGGATCTCCGAGTCGTGTGCCGATGTCGCGCAGCGCCGAAGCGTCTGACTCTGAGAGAGCGCTCGGGGCCACGACCTGAATCACGGCATAGAAATCGCCGGGAGGGCCCATCGTTGGCGCGATACCGCGACCGGCAACGCGCAGTCGCTTGCCGCTCGAAGTCCCCGGCGGCACCTTCATGGAGATCGTCCCCTTCAGAAGTGGCACCTCCACACTGGCACCAAGCGCAGCCTCCGCCATCGTGATCGGTACTTCGACGGCGATGTCGAGTCCGTCGCGAGTGAACCACGGGTGCGGTGCCGCGGTCACATGCAGCAGGAGATCGCCCGCGGCGCCGCCGCCCGTGCCCGGATGTCCCTTGCCCGCAAGTCGCACGGTCCCGCCGCTCGGGACTCCCGCGGGGATCTTCACATCGATGGAGACCGCCTTACCGCTGGCGTCCTGGAGGCTCACATTGCGCACGCCACCAAGTGCGGCCGTCAGGAAGTCGACGACAATGTCGAGGCTGATGCTCTCGCCCGTGCGAGACACCGGCCCTCGCGTGCGCGGGCGCGTCGACCCAGCCGGGCCCGACCCCCGAAAGAAATCCCCAATCCCCCCGAGTCCACCGAGCATTTCCTCAAGGTCTTCGTGACTGACATTCTGCCACGGGCCGCCGCCCTGACCGGTGCCGCTCGGAGCACCGCCCGCACCAGAGACCCCCGAGTGCCCGAACTGGTCGTAGCGCGTTCGCCGCGCCGAGTCGGAGAGAACCTCGTACGCCTCTTGGATCTCTGCGAATCGAGTGGCGGCCTCAGGCGCTTTGTTGCGGTCGGGATGGAACTGCTTGGCGAGTTTTCGGTGGGCGCGGCGGACCTCATCGTCGGTCGCGGTGCGACCGACCCCAAGAACTTCGTAGAAGTCCCGCGCCATCGAACTCGAGTATAGGAGTCGCCCGCTCGCGACCATCTAGCATGAACCCATGGAGTCGGCGTCGCAGCACCTCCCGATCCTCAATCAGGGCGACCGCTGCGCGAGCGCGCGAGAGGCACCCATCCGCCCTTCGCGGATGACCAAGCGCCGATTCGCCGTGCTCATCGTGGTGCAGGTGTTGATGGTGCTGCACATCGTTCAATGGCTCCTCATGGGCTCGACGCTGGCGCCTGTGGAACCAAGCGAGTCAATGGAGACGCTCAAGCACGGCGCCGTGACGGTGGGGTTCATCCTGTTCGCGCTGGCGATCCTCTCGACCGCCGTCATGGGTCGTTGGTTCTGCGGGTGGGGATGCCATGTCGTGCTGCTCCAGGACTGGTGCACGCGGATTCTGCACAGGTGGGGGATCCGCCCGCGCGCGTTCCGATCGCGTTTTCTCCTCTGGCTCCCGTTGGGGCTTGCGACCTACATGTTTGCGTGGCCGGTCATCTACCGATTCGCCGTCGCTCCATTCGTGCAGCCAGACCTCGAGTGGCCGGGACTCACATGGCGGCTCACGACGACCGACTTCTGGGCCACATTTCCTGGATGGATGACGGCGATCCCGTTTCTCCTGATCTGCGGATTCCTCACGGTGTACTTCCTAGGCCAGAAGGGGTACTGCACCTACGCGTGCCCCTACGCGGGAGTGTTCGTGCCGATGGAGCCGCTGGCTCTGGGAAGGATCCGCGTCAACAGCGACTGCGAGGGCTGCGGTCACTGCACCGCCGTGTGCACCTCGAATGTTCGCGTGCATGAGGAAGTCGCGCGATACGGGATGGTCGTCGATCCCGGGTGCATGAAGTGCATGGACTGCGTAAGCGTGTGCCCAAAGAACGCGCTGTCGTTCGGGCTTGGATCTCCCGCCGCCGGCGTGCGCAGAGTTCCGTCGACGACGCGGCACTGGGATCTCTCCCTGCGTGGAGAAGTCGCGCTGGCGTTCGCGGCGCTGCTTTCGTTCTACGCGGTGTACTTCCCGTTCGGCCAGTCAGCCGCAAAGAGTTCATTGCCGCTGCTGTTTGCCAGCGGCATCGCCGTGTGCGCAGCCTTCATGGCGTGGAAGTCGTGGAGCGTTCTGCGAGCCAAGACCGTAGGGTTCCATCGCTGGAATCTCGTGCGGGAGGGGCGCATTCGGCGTGGCGGTGTCGCATGGGTCGCCATGACGGCTGTCGTCTTCGCGGTGTTGGTCGATCTCCTTGTGGTGAATGTCGCCGGCTACCTCGCCTACCGCATGGACCTGCTCGTCCAGGTCACAGAAGGTGCGGTCTTCTCGCCCGGCCGGCCAGAGTTGCCGCCTGAGATCGCGCGCAGCGCGCGTGCGGCGAGCGCGCTCTATGTCGCCGCGGGTCCGATCGGTGAAGGGGGAGTCTCCTTGATCGGCGACCCTGGCAATGGCATCGCCATGCGTCGCGCGTGGCTTCACAGTGTGCTTGGGGAGTTCGAGAAGGCCGAGACGATTCTTCGCACGGCGTGGCGTGCGGAAGAGCGCGAGCCCATCGCGATCACGATTGGCCGTGTCCTTCGGGCGCAGGGCAAGCGACAAGAGTCCGACGCGTGGTTCGCTTCGACGACCGCGGCACACCCGGCCTGGATCGCCCTTGAGGGCGAAGAGCGGACATGGCTCTTCAGCGAGGGGCGTGAACGGGAGGCATTCGCCATTGCGCATGCGCGAGCGCGACGCGACGGAAGCGGGTCGATGGCGGAACGACGACTATCGGCGTTGCTGATCGAACAGGGAGACACGGCACAGGTCGAGGAGGGGATCTTGCTCGCGAAGGCCTCGCTAGAGCGGGATGGGTCGAGTCCCTACGCGCTCGTTGCCATCGGGACGGGCTACCTCCGGCTCCGACGAGCCGATGAAGCAATCGCGCCGCTCATGCGCGCCGCAGAACTTGCCCCCGAGGATCCGCGCATTCAAGACCTGCTGGGGGAGGCGTACGAAGCAAGCGCAGACCCCGCTGGCGCGCAGCGCGCGCGCGATGCCGCGCAGGCGATCCGACACGGCAATTCCTAGGCACCGTGAACCGGTGACGCCGGGCCATTCGTTATCCTCGGTCCACTCAGCGATGCCGCCGGCAAGCCAGCCAAACTTCTCGATCGCCACGCTTCTTTCGCCGCAGGCGATCCGGGTTCCACTGGTGGCCTCAGAGCGCAGA
>SYGQ01000045.1 GCA_005799475.1 Planctomycetia bacterium
CGCATCTCCCACTCGCAGCGTGGTGCGCCGCGGTCGCGAAACGGCGTGCGTGATGAGCGCTGGAATGCTCACCGGCGGGTCGAGGTCCGTTCGTTCGAAGACGATCCCTGTGCCCACGGGTGCTGGGCAGAACTCGGCGACCGCATCGACGCCGAGCAGGAGCCCTTTGCCTCGGACGCTCACCGGGCCCGCGATGGTGCGCTGCACGGGCGCGTCGGAGGCGCGATTCTGCCCGGTCGTCGTGCTCACGGCAGGGGAGACGGCCGTCATCCGCCAGTCACCTTCGAGGCCTCCACGAGTCTGGCCAGATCCTTCGCCAGCGGCGAGAGTTTCTGAAGCGCGAGAACATGGCGCATCTCGGTTCTGATCTCGCGCGCGGGCATGCCGCCCCAGGTTTCGCCGGCAGGCACATCATCAATGAGTGCAGTTCGCGCGGCAAGCTGTGCGCCGTCACCAACGGTGCGGTGATCGGCAATGCCTGTCGCCGCACCGATGCGGCACCACGAGCCGATCGTCGAGCTGCCGGCAACGCCCGAGAGCGCGGCCATCACAGTGTTGGCGCCGATGCGCACATTGTGGCCCACCTGACAGAGGTTGTCGATTTTCGTTCCGGCACCGATGCGGGTAGCGCCGAAGGTGCCTCGGTCGACGCAGGTGCAACTGCCGATCTCGACACCGTCGCCGAGTTCGACATGCCCGAGATGAGGGATCCGTACGAGTCCCTTGCCGTCCGACGCGGGTCGGTAGCCGAACCCATCGGTGCCAATGACGGCTCCCGCGTGGAGAATCACGCCGCGCCCGATGATGCAGCGCTCGCGCACGACCGCGTTCGCGTGGATGGTCGTCCCGTCACCGATGGATGCTTTGGGGTAAATGCGCACGCCCGCGTGCAGCGTGACGCCCGCTCCGATGCGTGCGCCGGCTCCGACCCATGCGAGTGGTCCCACACAGGCACTCGCCTCAATGATGGCGCCCGCTTCGACGACCGCGCTCGGGTGGATGCCCGGCGCCACCGCGTCGGGTTCGGGCGCAAACTCTTCGAGGAGCGAGATGATGGCGAGGTCGGCGTTCTCCACGCGGATCAGTGTGCGCGAGGAGGGGTCGTGATCGGGCACATCGATCCCACGCGAAACAATGGCGACCCGTGCGCGGCAGGAGCCCCAGTGGCGGGCGTATCTCGCGTCTCCGATAAAGGTGATGTCACCGTCGCCGGCGGACTTCATGTCCGAACAGCCGTGAATGGTGACCGAGCCTAGCCCCTCGAGGGTGCCGCCGACTCGGCGCGCGATGTCCTGCGCCGTGAACTCCATCGTCAGCTCTTCCCGGCCGCCGGCGACGGCGGTGTCGGGGCATCTGGTGCCGCCGGGACGAACGACGGGTTCGCCGCGCGGAACGCCTTGTTCATTTGCTCGACAAGGAGGTCGGTGATCTCAAGCGTCGCCGATGAGTAGAGCATGCGGCGGCCGTTGATCTGCTGCATGGTGCCTTCGAGATTGGCGGGCGTGACGGGCGGAATTGTGTCATCGATGAACACAAGGTCGATGCCCTGCGCCTTCGCAAGAGTGGCGCACGACTCCCGTACTTTGAGGTAGGCATCGCGCACGGTATTGGCGCGCTCGGACTCCATCTTGAGCTCGGCGAACGCCTGCATCGCGCTCAGGTCGCCGGCCTTCAGGATCGCCTTGTTCATGGCGTCGTTGTGAGCGGCCGATCCGGGTTGGAAACTCTCCAGCTCCTGCTTCATCGCTTCGACTTCGGCGGTCACCGCATTGACGCGGGACTGGAGTTGTGTCCGGAGGGACTCGGCCGTTGACTCCGCAGCCTTGAGTTGATCGAGCGATCGGTAGACCCTTTCGAGGTCGACGCAGGCCACGACGGTGGGTTTGGTCGGTGCGACTGCAGCCCAGAGCAGTGCGCCGGCGCAGACGGCCGCGGGGACGATGAGTTTGTGGATGGTCATGGAGCCTCGCATGGGGTCAGGGTTTCGTGGTTGTCGGAGTCGGTGCCGACGGCGTGGGCGTCGCGCGCGCATTGTTCATGCGGAGGATGAGTTTCTCCGTGATGTCATCCGCGTTGGAGGCGACGAGGATTCGTCGCCGGGCGATCTGCTCGACCACCTGCTGGCCAAGAGTGGACTGACTGCGGCGATCTCGTTGGAACTCGGCGTTGCCATCGAACACAATGACATACTGGTAGCCCTCGCTCGCCGAGAGCTTGTCGGCCTCAGAAACGATGGAGCGATAGAGGTTCTCCCATCGCAGCGCCTGTTCGCGGTCGGCCTCCTGCTGCTTCATCGTCGCCCATTCCTTGAGCTGGAGTTGCTCCAGGGCAAGCGCGTCGCGAGTCTTCTGGCGCTCGGTGGTGTCGGTGATCCCATCGGACTCCTTCGCCCGAGTTTCGAGCGCCTCGCGCCGAGACTTGAACTCCTGCTCAAACCGATGAGCCATCTGCGTGAGTTCGATCTCCATCTCACTTCGTTGTCCGATCTTGTCGAGGAGACGGCGAATGTCGACATTGGCGACCGCCGAAGGCTGCGCACTGAGACGGCCAGCGGTGAAGGCGGCTCCTGTGCCGAGCGCCACAACGGCGGCGGCAACGACGAGAAAGGACTTGGGGTTTTTCATAGATGGTTCCCGAGGGATTGAATGCGCGAGTGTAGGGGATCGCGCGCGATTCTCAATCACGAGTGTGGGTGCTGCCGCGAGGCGCGGGACGCCTAGAAGGGAAGTTCGGCGGTGAAACTGAAGGTCTGCGTCTGGTCGGTCGCGTACTTGACGACTGGCACGGCGAAATCGAACGCCAGTGGGGCCTGCCCGAGTTGGGGGATGTAGATGCGCAGGCCTGTGCCCACCGAGACGCGATAGGGACTCATGGAGAGGTTCTGGGTTACGGTTCCGGAGTCGGTAAATGCGACGATGGAGATGAACTTGTCGAAGAGCGGGATCTCATACTGCGCCCCAGCAAAGAATCGCCAATTGCCGCCGATGGGCTGGCCATTTGGCTCGCCCTGTTCATTGACAGTTGGGGTCAGCGACGAGGGCGTGGGCGGGTCGGCGCCAATCTCCATCCCGCTCAGTGGGCTGATGGCACGGAAGAGGAACCCGCGCAACGACCGGCCACCGAGGTAGAACCGCTCCGACACCGGTGCACTGTTGTTGAAGATGTACCCCGCGCTGATGTTGGTTTTCAGCACGCTCTTTCGCCCAAAGAAGTCCTCGCTGAGCGGGAAGAAGTTGGTGTAGCTCGCGGTGGCGAGCGGGAACTGGTAGGGGCCACCCATGCCGCCGAAGTACGCGAGTTCGCCCTCGAATCGCGAGCCGCGGGTCGGGCGCATCATGTTGTCGAAGTTGGTCCGCGTGAACGCGAGCGTGAACGAGTTGATGAAGGCGGGGCCTCGATCGTTGTAGACCTCAATGGGAGTGTTCGACGCGAAGTTCGTCAGCGTGACCCCTTGAAGCGACATGCGGACAGCTCCCGACCACATGTCACCGAAGGCGCGCGAGAGGCCGAAGACACCCGCGATTCGCTCTTCCGTGAAGGCCGTGTAGACGCGGTTGCGGTAAAACGCGTTGGTGCCGAGGCCGTAGTCCGTCTCAAGGATGTTGGGCTCGGCGAAGCTGACCGAATAGGTACTCACATCGATGCCGGGGCTCAGCGCAATCGAAAACTGCTGCCCGGCACCGCGGAACGCGCGCCCGCTGATGAACTCGCTAAAAGTCTGCGGCGTGTCGGCGATGTCGAAGTTGTTCTGGTTGAGCGAAATCTGGCCGAAGAAGCCCGAGTCGCTGCCGACGCCGACGCCGAAGTTCAGACTTCCTGTGTTCCTCTCCTTGACTTCGACGAGCACATCGCGCGGGGCGTCCGGATTCGCAGGATCCGGCGATTGTGGCGTGATGCGGACCTCGCCGAAGAGTTGGCTCGCCTCCAGGCGCGTCTTGGCGAGATCGATCTCGTGACCATCGAGCGGCCGTCCGGGCTGCAGACGGAGCTTGCGCCGGATCACATTGTCCCTCGTGATCGAGTTGCCCTGAATCCTCACGATCCCGGTCGTGACGGGGGCTGCCTCGCGCACCGTCACGATCATGTCCACCTCGGGCGATTCGCCGATCCGGATCCATGTCGGGTCCACCCGCGCGTCGATGTACCCCATCGTCTGGTACGCCTCTTCCACGGACTTTGTGGAGGCCATGACCTTGTCCTGCGTGAACGCATCACCAGGTCTGATGATCATGAGGCCCAGAAGTTGTTCCGCGTGCATCACTCGCGGGCGATCTCGTGCGACCCCATCGTGCGACTCGACAGCGATGGAGCGCAAGCGGTACTGGCGACCTTCGCTGATGACGAAGACCACCTTCGCCTCCTGTCCCGTCGGGGAAATCTCGACGCGCTTGTCCACTCGCACATCGATGAAGCCTCGGTCTTTGTAGAACTTATCGAGCGCGGCCACATCGTCGATGAGCTGGTCTTCATCGAGGTTCCCCATGGAGAAGACAAAGACCCACGGCTTCGTCTTGATCTGCGCCCCGAGTTGATTGGTGGTGAACGCATCGTTGCCCGAGAAGATGACCTCGCGGATTCTGACGCGCGGACCCTCCACAATGCGGAAAATCAAGATGCCGGTCTCCTCGAGGCGCGACTCGTCGACCTTGACCTCGACGAGGTAGTTCCCCTTCGACCGGTAGAGACCCTTGATCTTCGCGATCGCGCGCTCGAGGAGAAAGTCATCGCGCGGACCACCTGGGTAGAGCCCGATGAGCGAGCGGAGTTCTTGGTCGGAGACGATCTTGTTGCCGACGACTTGGATGTCCTGCACGATGGCTTGTTCGACGACGACATACCGCACTCGTACCGTGCCATCCCCGAGGAGTTCGGCGTCGGCCGTGACGGAGTCAAAGTGGCCGAGTCGATAGAGCGTCGACACATCGTTCTTGATGCTGCCGGCCTCGAATGGCTGTCCAATAGCCACACGAGTGTTGTTGCGGATCTCCTGTTCGTTGATGCGGTGGAGGCCGATGAAGACAATCTCCGAGATCGGGCGGTCCGTGAGCGACTCATCATCCACGCTGAGCGTGCTGGCATGGTGGAACGCCGCGTGCGACGGCGGTGTCACCACGCAGGCGACACATCCCCCCACGGCGATGACCCAGGCCAGCCGCAGGCGGAGGGGCGCACTCGTGTGGCTCCGTGTTCTCGCCATCGCGAAGGGAGGCTACCCGTCCATGGGGGCACTCGCCCGAGACCGATGGTGCTAGTCTCGGCTGATGGCGACAGCGACCTTGCGGCGAACACCATTCCATGACTTCCATGTCGAGCACGGCGCCAAGATGGTGGATTTCGCGGGGTGGGAAATGCCGCTCCTCTATTCCTCGATCATGGAAGAGCATCGCCACTGCCGCACGCAGGCGGGCTTCTTCGATGTCTCGCACATGGGACGGATTCGGTTCACCGGTCGCCATGCGCGGCGATTCCTCGATCATGTGTGCACTCGGCAGGTCTTTGGGATGGAGGCCGGGCAGTGCCGCTACGGCCTCGTGTGCAACGAGCGCGGCGGGTGCCTCGACGATGTCATCATTTACTGCTTCGACGAGTCCGAGTACCTGATGGTGTGCAACGCGTCGAATCGGGAGAAACTGCTCGCGCACTTCGCCTCAGTGAAGGGCGACATGGCCTTCAAACTCTCCGATGAGACAGAGTCCACGGCGATGGTCGCGCTGCAGGGCCCCAAGGCGATGGACATCATCGGCTCGCTGTCACGCGAGATTCCCAATCTCAAGCGGTACCGCTTCGCGCAGAAGAACCTCCTCGTCGTGAAGCTTGTCGTCAGCCGGACCGGGTACACCGGGGAAGATGGTGTGGAAGTCATCCTCGGTGCCACGATGGCGCGCGCGGCGATGGGGATGTTCCTCAAGGATGTTCGCGCTGCCACCAGTCCGATCAGGCCGATCGGGCTCGGCGCGCGCGACACGCTGCGCATGGAGGCAGGCATGCCGCTGTATGGGCACGAACTTGACGAGGACACCGACCCCATCTCGGCGGGCCTCGGATTCGCCGTCAAACTTGGCAAGGGCGCCGACGATGAGCGCATCGGTCGCTTCATTGGTCAGGATGCGCTCGAAGCGATCGCCAAGGCCACGCCCCCGCGGCGGCTTGTCGGCCTCGGCCTCGATGGCCGTCGAAGTGCGAGGCAGGGGATGGAGATCCGCAACAACGGAGGCGTTGTTGGTCGTGTCACGAGTGGCTGCCTCTCTCCGACGCTTGACCGCCCGATCGCCATGGGCTTCGTGGATGCCGCGCTGTCCTCGCCCGGGCAAACACTCGAAGTTGATCTGCGCGGAACCCTTGTTGCGGCCAAGGTTGAGCCGCTCCCTTTTCTCAAGAAGAGCTGAACGAGTCAGATCCCGTTCGAACCCGGTCGCGGTTTGAAGGCGCGCAGTGGCGCGGTGTTGTTGTGATCCGATGCGGGCGTGTTCGCGGCGCGCTTGGGAGTTCTCGGGACAGTCACGGCCTGCATGCGGCTCAGGAAGCAGGTCATCGTCTGATCCGAGCCGATCTGGCGGCTCAGTCGCTCAAGCGTCTCCACCTCAATCTGGCGGACGCGCTCGCGCGTCAGGCCGACTCGCAAGCCGACATCGTTGAGCGTCATGGGTTCCGCACCGTCAAAGCCGAACCGCAGCCGAAGAACCTGCGCATCGCGCGGCTCAATCTTCTCCAAGAGCGTCATGATGACCTTGAGGATCTCGTTTCGTTCAGCGGATTCCGTGGGACTTCCGCTCTTCGTGTCCTCAAAGATGTCGGCGAAATCCGACACATCACTCTCGCTGCCTTGCGTCTCAACTTGGTTCGGAGCGTTGTAGGCCCGCAACGCACGGCGGATGATCTGGAGTTTCCCGAGCGGTACCTGCATCTCCGCCGCGAGTTCGTTCATCGATGGCTGATGGCCGAGTTTCTCCTCGAGCGCTTTCGACGCCGCTTTGCAGCGGCTGATGAGCTCGATCATGTACGCCGGAATGTGAATCGGCTGCGCCGCATTGAGCAGGGTGCGCTTGATCGCCTGCTTGATCCACCATGACGCGTAGGTGGAGAAGCGCGCGCCCTGTGCGGGGTCGAATCCCTCCACCGCGCGGATGAGGCCGACATTGCCCTCTTCGATGAGGTCGGGCAGCGTCACGCCGCGGTTCATGTAATTCTTTGCGATCGCGATGACGAGACGAAGGTTCGCCCGGATCATGTGATCCTTCGCCTCGGCGTCGTTGTCGTTGATGATCCGCCAGCCGAGATCCCGCTCCTTGTCGGCGGTCAAGAGATCAACAACTGAGATCTCCCGGACATACAGCTGAAGTTCAGACTGAATGTCTGACCTAGCCATGCACACCTCGACAACAAAAACTTCTCATGGGATAGGGTGGGGAACGATCAGCGTACACACCGGCGATCCAGTCCTGACAAGCGCCATACGATTGTTGGCATGGCAGCCCCTGGGCGAAGGCCCGACGATGATCTTTTCCCCATGCTGTCACGGTGGCCGATGGCGGACACCCCGAGGGGTCGTGTGCGTTTTCTTGAAACTATCGGGGGTGCGAGGCGGCTTCAGGTGCGTCTCCCACTGGGGATCATCCAAATGGAAGCCCGGGGGAGGCCTGACGGGGCAAGACCCTTGGGGTACGAATCAGAACTCGGACGGGCTTGCGCCGCAGCGGAACGACCCGGCGCCGACGGGTGTCGACTGCTCGCGGAAGAGTCGGCGCTCTATCGGCAGCGCGCGGGTGCTTTCCTCACGCTTGGTGAACACGCACTCGCGGCGCTCGATGCCACGCACTGCGTCGAGATTGCGCACCTCGTCCGCGTGCGCGAGCCAGCCGAGTTCGCCTCGCAGGCCTTCGGCCGACTTCTTCTTGCCGGGATCCTGTTGAGGACGCGGGCGCTCGCGAGCGGTGCGCTCACAGCGAACAACGCGAACGCCGCGTTGCGTGCGGTGGAGTCAGGACTCGCCGAGATCGAAGCGTGCGAGTCTGCGGGGGAGCCACTGGATCACGAACGGGTCGGCGAGGTGGAGGCCCTGCGGTCGCTGCGGGAAGCACTCGTTCCGAAGCTCCCAGCGAGCCAGCGCGTGGAGATCTCTGAGCGAATCGCCGCGGCGCTGCGGGCGGAGAACTACGAACTCGCCGCGATTCTCCGAAACGAACTCCGGCAACTTGGTTCGTAGGGTCAGGGGATCGCGCGGTCGAGTGCGCTGATGGCGGACTCGAAGGAAGCGCCCCCGAGCGACGCATCGAGCGCGCGGAGGCGGGCGATTTTGGCACGGACGGGCTCTCCGCCACGACCCGCAAGCGTCGCCGCCTCGAGTTGGGCCGTCTGCGCGAGCCACCAGTCGGGGGTTTGCTTCGCGGAGGCATCGCTCAGGCGCTTTCCAACGTCCATGAGTTCCTGCACCGCGAGTGAGGGCTCGATCCCGCGCGACTGGGCCTTGATGGCCCCCCGAAGCGCGGCGCATCGCAGCGCAAGATCCTCGGTGCCCGCGCCAGTGCGCTGCGCCAAGAGGCGCGACTCCTCAAGGGCTTCTTCCCACGACGGCGCAAGGAGCGCCGCCTTGCATCGCAGTCGTCGGAGATCGCGACTGGGTGAGGTGCCGTGCGCAGACTCCCATGCGTGCGAAACCGCAATGGCGCTCAGGAGGCGTTCGCGCGTCGGGGCGGTGATGCTCGCTTCCATGAATTCGGTGAGCGCGGCGGATGTGAGGGCAGGAATCGCGGCGCACTCGGCCGCACGCGTGCCGTCGTCGTGCGCCCTCCGCGCCGCGAGTTCGAGCCTGAGCCGCGCAAGCCTCCGCGCGTCGGTCTCGTTGAACTCGGCCCAGGGTGTCGCCCGCGCATCGGCCGCCGCGAGTTCGATTGGCTCTGGCGTGAGGAGATCCGCTGCCACATCGCACGATGCCATCGCGGCCTTGGCACGGGCGACTCCGGTGACTGTCTGGTCGCAGCGCGCAAGACTCTCGCGGAGCCGACTGGCGATCGCCTTGAACGCGGCCGCTTGGGCAGCGCTCGGCGTCGAGAAATCCTGCGTCAGGAGACGGTCGAGCGAATCACGCGCGAGCGCGGCGTCTTGCGCGATGCTGACGAGACTCCGCTCGGGCAGGTCGGGATACCTCGTGCGCGCGAGATCCAGCGTGGCCGTGCGCTCGTTGAGCCGCAGGTCAGGAGCGTCATCGTCGAGTGCGAGTTCGAGCGTCACGGCGCGCGACATGGCGATGGCACCGGCGGGTTCACTCTCGAGGTGTCGAGCAAGGCGGGCGAGCGCGGTGGCCGTGGCGCCGGCATCTGCGATTCTGGCGCTCGCCCATGCGAGGGCGGACAGTGCACACGCCTGCGCCTCCGAGTCGCGTGCGTCAGATGCCGTGGCTTCGAGGAAGTTCCAGGCCTGCGACTCGCTGCGCCCCTTCGACGCGAGTTCGCGTGCGTGGGCAACCTCGGCGATGGTCGGGAGCGCGGCGTCGATGTGCGCTGTGCCGAGCGCCGACGCCATTCGGTCCATTACGGCGTCGCGAATCCATCCGCGCTGGGCGGGGTCAGCCTGGCGGAGGACGCCGATCCACGGCGACAGGGTGCTCGCACTCGCTACCGACTTGCCCAGCGCCACCCGCGTCCGCACGGATGCGTCCGCGCACAGAAGGGCGAGCGAGGGCGGCATGCCTTGGGCCGAAACAAGCGGTTGGAGTTGTGCGAGTGCTTCTTCGACGCGGCGCTCGCCGACGAGCGCGTCCACGCTGAGGATCCGCGAGAGCGCAAAGGCGACGGCATCCCCAGCGAGTGCCAGACGCGCGGCCGCGAATCGTGCGGACTCCGAGTCGGGCACGACGGCGGCTGCGGCGGCCTCGCCGAGATCCGCTTCGACGCGGAGGCGCGATGGCGCGTGCGGCCGAAGCCGCTGGATTTCAAGGAGCACTGGCTTGATCATTGCGCTGCGCTCTTCGCGCTCAGCGCGCGCCGTCGTGGCGCGGTCGATCGCGGCCTGGAGCGCGAGTGCCACCGCGCGGAGCAGGGGCCGGCGCACGGCGCGGTCCGCTTCAAGCCGCTGCTCGAGCTCCCCGTCGACGGCGGGTGCCCCCAGCGGATCCGACGCCGCAGCCTCGTCGAGGCTCGAAAGCACGCGATCGAGCGAGGCATGGCTCCGCGATGCGACCTCTGCCGCGGCACTCCCTGCGATGGCCTGCGGGCCGAACTCGGTGCCGAGGAACCCAAGCAGCAATTCGTCCTCCGCGGCGTCGGCAAGCCAGAGCGGAAGTCGCGCATCTTTTGTGGGACTGGTGACGAGCGCGGTTCGCAGTTCTCGCAACTCACTGAGCGACCGAGCGCGCTCATCCGTCGTGCGCAGCGGCGCGCGGACGGCAAGCCGCATCAGCGCAATGCGACGGAGGATGCCACAGGCGGGATCCTCCGCGGTGGCCGCAGGTTCAAGTCGCTCCAGTTCGTCAAGGACCGTCGCGAGGCCGAGGTCCGAACTCGCGCGGAGGAAGTCCTCCTCGCGCATGCGCGCGGCGAGCGAGTCGTCGAGCACGCCGCCGAGTGCCATGACGAGCGCCAACGCGATCATGGACCCTGCCCCGCGAATCCAACATTGAGGAAGCCCGCACGCGCGGCGGCATCGAATGCGCCCACGGCATCTTCCCAACTCGCATCAGGTGCCGCCGTCACGAGGATCCGGTGCGACGGTTCATACAGGCCACGCGCGCCATCGCGACGACAGAGTGACGCGAGTTGTGTCGCGAGCGAGTCGATGCCGTGGGCCGCGACCGCTCCGTCCTCAGACTCAAGGGTGAGCGATACGCGTCCGCCAATGCGGGCGGCCACGACGATTCGCACCGGCGCGCTCTCAAGGGCGAGCGGATCCGCCGTCGCTCCGCGCGCTGGCAAGTCAGCGCGGATCGTTTCCTCGTGCCGCTCGAACTTCACCGTGCAGATGAAGAAAACGAGCAGCAAGAAGATCACATCGATCATCGGGGTGATCGCGAGCGCGAGCGTCGCGGGGCGTGCCGTGCGTGACCTAGCCACCGGCGCCCTCACCAACGGCGCAGACACGGACCGTGACCGTGCCAGCGCCTGCACGCTGCGCGGCGTGCGCGATGCCTTTGAGCGCAGGCTCCACCTCGGCGAAGGACAGCGAGGCCTCGGCTCGGATGTCGACGGGGACGCCGGACTCACGCGCGAGCCGCGCCGCGACGGCGCTCGCGACGCCCTCAGCCGCATCGGCGAGCGTGAATCGCCGCGTGCCGACCGCGACGACCGTGCCCGTCGGAGCGCGCATCACATTGACCGCGATGCGTGAGGCACCCGGGACCTCGTGGATTGACGACCGCACAGTTTTGGGAAGGGCGAGCGTCGGCGCCTCGTCGGATCCCATGCGTGCGACGAGGACGAAGAAAACGATCAGCAGGAACGCCATGTCGACCATCGGTGTCATCGCACACTCCCACCGAGCACCAGCGCGCGCGTTCCGCCCTCTCATGGGCTCTTCTCACGCGAGGCGATTTCGCCTGAGGCGCGCAGGGCGGCTTCGAGCGCGAGCGCCACTTCCTCGTCGATCCTGCCGCGCACTGTGGCGTAGGTGGCCAGCGCCGGGATCGCAATGATGAGTCCCCAGAATGTGGTCACCAGAGCCGTACCGATGCCTCCGGCAAGCAGCGCAGGGTCGGCCTGACCTCCGGACGCCGCCACCGTCTGGAAAGCGACGATCATTCCATAGACCGTTCCGAAGAGGCCGATCATCGGGCTCACTTGCGCGAGAGTGTTGAGGCTCTCGATCGTCCGGAAGCGCCTCGCGGCACACTCCTCGGCGGCGCACTCGGCGGCGTCCACTGAACCGGCGCGGCCAAGCGGCAAGGCATCAAGCGCCGCCCCCGCGATCCGCCCAAGATCGCTCGAGTCGCTCGCAAGACCAGCGCGCACTTGCGCGGCGCTTTCGCGAGCGGCGCGGTGGATGAGCGCGTCGGCGGCACCAACGGGGACAACACTTCGGCGTCGATGCGACAGCAGGGCTCGCGCGATGAGTCCGACGCTGATGAAACTCAGGAGCAGGAGGAGCCAAATCATGGCGCTTCCAATCCACTCGATCTGGGTTGATCCGTCGGGGAGCGTGCTCGACGAGATGAAGAAAATCTCAGCCGCGTGCAGGGGACTTGGGAAGGCGTTGTCGATCGTCATGGTGTCGATGTCCTTGGCGGGTGTTGCCGGAGTGCGTCGTGGGCTGTGCGGGCGAGCGTGGCGGCTCGGTCCTGTGTTGTCGAGAGGCCGAATGATTTCGCGCTCTGCGTAGCGGCACTGGCGAGGGCCAGCGCCGCGGCCGCGTCACCGTCGTGGGCCAGGCTGTATTCAGCAGCGCAGACGAGGGCCAGCGGGCTCGCATGGTGCAGCGGCTGGCCGAGGCCAATACGAAGCAGCACAAGACGGGCTCTCGCAGCATCGGGCCCCGCGAGTTCCGCCGCGGCCCGCTCGACGGAGAGCGTTGTGTCGTCGCGTCGCAGAGGCGCCTCGGCGGGTGCCGCAAGGTCGGAGAGCCGTTCGATGAATCGGTATGAGGCCTGACCGCCATGCTCCGCCGCGATCGCTTCGAGAGCACCGAGTGGTTCGGGTTCCAGAAGATGGATGCACGCAAAGGAGATCGGCCGTCGCTTGGTCCGCGGGTCGCGCGGATTGAGGGTTTCGAGATCGGCCAGCAGTGCGTCCCTGTCAGCGGGGGAATCTGCGACGCCGAGCAGGCCCGCGCTGACGATCACGATGCAGTCGGGTTTGAGTGCCACGGCGTCGCGGATGGCCGCGCGCGGATCGCTCGAACCCGACGGCACGACATGCTCATCGAGCCAGTTCGCCATGGCATCGATGCCGCGCTGTCCCAGCACGGGACCGGCTCGGCGCAGTCCCGCGGGTGGGACGGCGCGTGATGCGCCTGCCTGAAACGCGAAGACGGCAAACGACTGCTCGTCGGAAAGGCGACCGATCGTCGCCGAGAGTTCGCCGATGGCGGTGGGGAGCGCGCCGGTCATGCTGCCCGAGCCGTCGAGCAGAAAGACGACGCGGCGAGCCGCCTCTTGACGCACGCCGGCAATCGAGACGACATCTGTGGGAAGCGGGAGTGCGCGTCGCGCCCACGGGAGAGTTGACTTCGCCGAGGTGCCGCGCGTGGCGTCGTGTGCGAGTTCGCCCGCAAGGCTCCGACGAGGCACAAGCCCCTTCTCCGGCAAGGAGGCGGCCGATGGTGCCGGGGGGTCCTCGTCGAGCGATGGCTGCGCACGCGCGAGGCTCGACGCGGGTTCACCGAGCGTGATGATCGCTGATCGCTCGACTTCGCTTGGCACGGCGCGTTGCCACGCGTCAACGCCAACTGTCGCCAAGAGGAGGACCCCCACGATGGTCGCGGCGTGAATCGCCGCGGAAATGAGCCAAGGAAGCACGCGCTTCGGTCGCATGGATCACTTCGAGGGGCCGTCGCCAGCCGCCTTCGCTCTCGGGCTCAGGACACGCTCGGCCGTGAGCCACCCGGGTCCGACGAGCAACACCGTGAGGGCGAGTGCGATCAGGCCGCCCTGCATCCAGAGCCGTGTGTGGTCGTCGTCGGGCAGCGACCACCAACCGGAGGCGCGAAGAGCAGGGATGCTCGTGGCCGCGAGGGCGCCCATCATCACAACAGAGACTGCGAATGCAGCGATCCGC
>SYGQ01000222.1 GCA_005799475.1 Planctomycetia bacterium
ACGCCGGCGGCGCCTGGGATAACGCGAAGAAGATCGTCGAAGTCGACATGCGCGCCAAGGGCACTGACCTCCACGCGGCGACCGTCGTGGGCGACACCGTCGGCGATCCATTCAAGGACACGAGTTCGGTGAGTCTCAACCCGGTCATCAAGTTCACCACGCTCTTCGGCCTCCTTGCCGTCGAGATTGCGGTGACGATGTCGAACCAGACCGCGAAGATCGCCATTGGCGCGACGCTCCTCCTCGTCGCACTCATCTTCGTGTACAGGTCTTTCTACGGCATGCGCATCCCCGCGAACGCGAAGGCCTGAGCCCGCGCGCGGAGTCCAGTCCAGGACACGCCGTACCATCGCCCAACGATGGTGCGGCGTTTTTCTTTGCTCACGATGATGGTCGCCACAGCGCCTGCCGCCACCGCGGGGGTCGCTGCGGGCGCCGCCGAACTCCCCAAGTGGCTGCAAGGACCCATCGATGACTACGGGGCGATCTCACTCTTCGGCGCATTCGTGATCTCTGGTGTTGGACTGCACCTGAGTGAAGATCTGATTCTCATTCCCGCAGGATGGCTCGCCGCGCACGACCTCGGGATGTTTGTCAAGTTCTGGATCTGGGCCTACCTCGGAATCGTTGTGGGCGACGGCCTGTGGTTCTGGATGTGCGGGGCGTTCGGGACAAGATTCCTGCACTCGAAGTGGTTCAAGCGGGCGATCCATCCGCGGCGCCTCCTTGAGATCAAGCATCAAATCGATCGGCGCGGGGCGTTCGTGCTCCTTGCGGCGCGCTTCATCCCTGGGACGCGCACGCCGGTGATCACGATGTGCGGTCTCCTGCACATGGCGTGGTGGAAGTTCATGCTCGTCGAGGCGTCATGCGCGATCGTGACGGTTCCCCTCCAGATGCTCGTCGGCGTGGCGGGCGCGCGCGCGTCGCAGGAGGCCGGAGTGACTGACTTCACGCATCAGGCGGTCATCGCGGGTGCGCTCACACTGGCATTCGTCCTACTGATGTATGTCGTTCACCACTGGCTCTCCGTGCGGCGGAAGACGCGCAGGATCCCGCGCGCCCCAGCGGCTTGGCTGCGCATCTACCACGCGACGCGACGGCTCGTCGTGAGACCCCATCACCCTCCCGCGACGCCGTGAACACACGGAGTCGTTGCGCCGAGCGCCGCGTTGGCTACACTTCTCGCCCTTAGTCAACATGGGCGAATACTCAAGTGGTCAACGAGGACAGACTGTAAATCTGTTGGCTTAGCCTTCGAAGGTTCGAATCCTTCTTCGCCCACTTTCTGCGACCTCCGGGCTGTCGGTCGACTGACGGCGACCCGCGTGGGAGTACTCTCTGAGCTTCGGGTCCGATGAGTCAATCGGCCCCATGCCCCGAGAGCACCACATCACAACACGAGGCACAACCACATGACGAATCTGTCGACCGGTACCGGAATCGCTTTGCTCGCGGGAGCCATCGTGGCGTTCCCCGTCGTGAACCGCATGAGCTCGATCGAACACGCCGCAAGCGCGAGCAGCACGCCGAGGACCATCGCGATGGCGGCAATCGCGCAGACCCCGCAAGAGCCGACAATTGTGTGGTACAGCGTCGTGGACATGCCGATGAATAATCTTGGCACGCTGGAGATTCACTATCACTTTCTGTATCGGGCTTGGTCGGACGGGACCGTGGAGTACCGGCGCATCCAGAACAACTACGCTGACTACCAGCAGATTTGCACTCCCAACTACCCTCCGTGCGCCTCTCCGTGGTTCCGAGTGAACGACCCAGCCGATGGCTCCGCCGCGGCGGCCGACATCAACGCCGATGAGTCGGTGAACGGCGCCGATTTGGCAACGCTGCTCGCCAACTGGGGACCTGCCCCCCGCCACGACATTCCGCCCTCGGACTGCCCGCTCAACATGATCAACCCCTGAGTCCCTGCGCGTGCGGCCCACGCTTCAGCCCACGAGCCGCCGTCGAGGTCGGTCAAGGTGTCGATCCGGCCAGGAGGAAGTCCGAGTTGCACGACACGATTGGGCACCCAGAGGTCCGCGACGGACCCCGCGAGTGACCCAAACCCGCATCACCCAAGCGCGTCGCGGACACGCCGTGCATTTTCTTCGGTGGCGTGCACGAAGATGTCAAGGTCTCCGGTGAACCGCACGATCCCGTCGTGCGAGAGTGCAATCGCCCTGACGATCAGCGGCTCTGCTCCGCGTGCGTTCAGTGACTCGCACCACGCGAGCCAAGCTTGGTTGTGGCCATGCCACTCCTCCCTCAAGCGTTCGACGGCGGCCACTCGGTCGGCCGGGGTCTTGCCATCCAGTAGGCGCGATCTCAGCCATACGCGTCGAGGTTGTGCAGCGGAGAGATCTCGAGCGACCAGCTGCTTCGATCTCCGGACGCCGTCGACATGAGGCGACGATCGAGGCAGAACCACGCGCCATCGCCAGTACGCTTCTTGAATGCTCCGGCTCACTGCTGCAACTTGTGCCGCGATGGTCGCGCTCGCGTGGGCGCCGCACGCCACGAACAACGGCGCCTCGTGGTCCTCGCGCGCCGAGCAGCATGTGACCGCCGCGCGCAAGGCCACGCTTGAAGCGGCGGCCACTCGAGGCATTCGCCTACCGAGCGACTTCGTTGCGTGGGTCGATGGTGATCCTGTCCGGCGAGCCTCGGTGTACGGCTGCCGGAAAGACCCTTTGCCGGTGCTGCTCGCGCTGCGATCGCTGGAGATCGACCTCGGCGAAGACCTCGTGCGCCGGCACTATCCGCAGCTCGCCGTGGCGTTCGCCATCCAGGACTCGTACGCAACGCGCAGCACCAAGGCCGGCGGCTGGAACGATGCCGACGGCGCGGCAGCACCGAGTGCCCTCCCCGATGTGCTGCCTCGCGCACCGCTCACTCTGGCGATTCCGAGCGATCCGCGCATCCTCGTGAACACGAAGGACCCGGCCCGCACGCTCGATCTCGACGACCACATCATCAACTTCCTTGAGGATCACGCGCCTATCGAGGTGGTGTCCACCGCAAAGGAACTCCCGCCACTTGAGTACGACGACAAGGGGATCGCCAAGCCGCGCGGCAAGGCTGTCGAGGTGAAGCGGATGGTGACTCGCGGCCTCGTCGCGGCGGATGTCATCGCGTCCGCAGCGTTGCAGCGAGAATTCAACTCCTCCATGGAGGCGCACGGGCTCGACGCGCGCATCGAGTGTGGGAACAACGCCGTGGCGTGGAACTCGACTGAAGCGGTGAGCGACGGTGAACTCCGGAAACGCATCGCCGCCGCGCACGACCTCTTCCACGCCGCGTATCGCGC
>SYGQ01000046.1 GCA_005799475.1 Planctomycetia bacterium
CAGCGAGTCATCCGCGCAACAGACGCAAGTGCTCGGCCTCGTCCAGCAGCAACTTGACCTCAACCACGAGGTCAGCCTCCGAGTCGCGGAGAGCCTTCGGGAGTCCTCGAGCGCACTCACCACATTCGCGGCGACCAGCGAGCGGCAGGTCAAGGCCATCGAGGCGCTCGCGTCGAGCACGCAGCAGCGGGTCAGACAGTCCGATCGACTCGAGCGCGCTCTCCAATTCTGGATGGGTGTGATCGCGGTGATCTGCGTCCTCGCGCTGATCTACGCGCTCTGGGCCGCGACCCGCGGTCCCGTCATCATCGCCGTGCCGCAGCCCGCCCCACCGGCTGCCGCGCCGGCCGTTCCCACCCCCGTGCCGACGGTGCCGCCAACGGAACCGACGCCCTAGGCTCGCGAGGCCGGCTCATGCGCGGGACCGGCGTGGAGTTGACCCTTGACGAGTCGCGCGTAGACCTCGCATCGCTCGACGAGTTCCGCGTGGGCTCCCATCCCGACAACGCGACCGTAGTCCATGACGACGATGCGGTCCGCCGTCAACATCGTTGACAGGCGATGTGCCACCGCGATGACGGTCCGCTCGCGCCCGAACTCGCTGATGGCTTGCGCGATGTGCGCCTCGCTCTCCGAATCGATCTGGCTCGTGGCTTCATCGAGGAGGAGAATGGCACCGTCGCGCAGGATGGCGCGCGCGATCGAGAGCCGCTGCCGCTGCCCCCCCGAGAGGGAGGCCCCCTGTTCGGACACCTGCGTGTCGTAGCCCTCTGGAAGTTGCTTCACGAAGCTGTCAGCGTGAGCGCGGCGGGCCGCTTGTTCGACCTCCTCCCGAGTCGCCCACGGCACGCCGAGTGCGATGTTGTCCGCAACGGATCCGCGCACGATGACGGCGTCTTGCGTGACGAAGCCGACCTGATGGCGCAGGCTCTGCAACTCCGCGTCGGCGATGTCGACGCCATCGACCTGCACGCGACCGTGATCGGGCTTCACGAGCCGAGCGAGCGCGCTCAGAAGCGTGGTCTTGCCACATCCGTTGGGGCCGACGACGGCAATGTGTTCGCCATGGCGGATCTCAAGCGAGACGCCGTCGAGGGCGCGCGTGGATGCCCCTGGATATGTGTACGACACCTCCTCGATGCGGATCCAGTGGCGGTGGCGTGGGAGCCGCGTGCTCGCATCAGTACGCCTTGGCTCGGTCTCCGCATCGAGGATCTCGCGCAGTCGGAGTGCCGGCGCGCTTGCCGCCTGCATGTCGGCAATGAACCCCGAAAGCGGGCGAATGGCCCCCCCAGCGACGGCGAGCGACCCTAGGGAGAGGAGGAACTCTTCGAAGCCCATCGAGCCGCGGAGAATCTCGCGCGCGGCGAGCGCGGCGAGACCAATGACGACGAGAATCGCGAGTGACTCGACGAGTGGTCCCGCAAGAGCGCGCGCCGTCCGCGCTCGAAGCTCTTCGCGTACGACCGCACGATTTGCCTGCTTGAACCGTCCGAGCATCGCCCCCTCGGCGGTCGAGGTCTTGATCGCCTTGAGTCCCTGCAGCGATTCACTCGCCACGCGGAGCAGGATCTCCTGGTGGTGAAGGGCGCCGGTGGTTCCACGGCGAATCCTCTTGCCCGTCTTGCGCAACACGATCGCCAACACTGGTCCGGCGATCGCCGCGGCGACGACGACGCGCCAGTCAAAGATGACGGCCGCAACGAACGCCGCGATCCCCTTCGTGACCTGCGCCACGGTCTTGTTGGTGAGGGCCACGAGGCCGCCGTGCAACTCGGCCGCGTCGCGGATGATCCGGCTGGTGAACTCCGCCGGACCACGGCGCACCACTTCCCCCAGCGGCATCCGGATCGCGTGACGAAACGCGTCGAGCCGGACGCGCGCGACGACCCGCGCGCACAGACCCAGCGAAATCGATTGGTGGAGGTAGTTCGCCGTCGCACCGATCACGGTGATGCACGCCAGCGACGACAGCACAGCAAGGACGCTGGCGAACGGGTCGACCGGGAGCCACGCCACGACCGCGTCGGGGACCGCGACCCACGCCCCGCGCGCATTGAATTCGAGCGCAAGGGCGTGCAACGATCGGCCGGTGTCGCCGAGGATGAGTTCGAGAATCGGCGCCAACGACAGCAGCCCTGCACCGAGGCCTGCCGCGGAAATCGACGCCAAGAGCAGGGCGAGCGCGAGCTGCCCTGGCGAGTTCAGGAGCAGCCGAGCCATGGAAAGGAACGGTCTCATCGCTGCGGAAAAAGTCTATCGCCGCGCGCTCGCCGAGAGCGCCGCGAAGTCTTGCCAGAATCCGGGGTAGCTCTTGGCCACGCACGACGGCTCGGCGATCGAGATCCCTGGACGCGCGAGCCCGAGCATCGCAAAGGTCATCGCAATGCGGTGGTCGCCGCGCGGATCGATGACAGCCGCGCGCGCGCCGTCGGCACCAGGGTGAACCACGATGAACCCATCACCCGCCTCCGCCCTGCACCCAAGTTTCGCGAGTTCCTCCACCAAGACCTGCACCCGATTGGACTCCTTGACTCGGAGCGTTTCGAGCCCGCGGATCCGCGACGGGGTCTTCGCCATCGACGCGACCGCCGCGATGCAGAGAGCACCGTCAGGCCACCGCGACGCATCGACATCGATGCCGTTGAGCGTGGCAGTTCCCTCAAGGCCCAGTCCGGCAGGACCTGACCACTCACGAGCGCCCATTGAGCACAGTGCGGCGAGGCACGCTGCGTCGGGCTGACGCGACAAGCGCGGCAGTCCCTTGATGGTCACGCGCGAGTCGCGCACAAGCGCTGCCGCACCGAGGA
Source organism: Planctomycetia bacterium (assembly GCA_005799475.1). GTDB lineage: Bacteria > Planctomycetota > Phycisphaerae > Phycisphaerales > SM1A02 > F1-60-MAGs104. Next base: position 2,811 of record SYGQ01000046.1, read on the forward strand.
AGTAGACGGCGCTACTTGCATCAGGTTCGACCGTCACATCCGAAGGCGGAATCTCACAGGGCGGGACGGTGACACGCGAGATTCGCCCGCCATCATCACGCAGTACGGTGACCGGAACACCCCACCGTTGCAGCGCCGCGAGCGTCAGTTCGACATACGACGGGCTCGTCAGCGACTCCCCCTTCACGAAGAGGTCTACGCCGCGTTCGAGTCGAGCGCCCAGCAGCAAGATGGCGGAAATGAACTGACTCGAGGCCGTCCGTCCCACTTCGACGGCGCCGCCGCGCGGCATGCGTCCGCCTCCGACTCGAACGGGGAGGCGTCCATCCTCCTCGGCATACTCGACGCTGGCGCCGAGTGCACGAAGAAGTTCGACGCCCTCGGCGATGGGCCGCTCGCGCATGCGCGCGGAACCGTCGATGAGGACCGGGCGCGCCGCGGTGGACGCCAGCGCCATCATGAACCGCGTCGGTGTGCCGCCATCGCCGAGGTGCACCCCGCAACCGCCGGGGATGCGATCGCCGATGGCATTGATTGTGGTCCGTCGGGGTCGGCGTTGCACGCTGACTCCGCACGCGACGAGCGCGTCCATGAAGAGATCTGTGTCAGTCGAACGAAGCGGCGCATCGAGCCGAGAACGGCCCGTCGCGAGCGCGGCCAGCATCAAGAATCGATTGGTTTCGCTCTTCGAACCCGGCGGCTGCACGATCGCCTCGAAGGGCCGATGCAGGGGCTGCACGACCGTCGGCGCAGCAGCGTCGGACCGAACTGGAGTGCTCACGACGAGGCGTCGCCCGCGACGCGGAACACGGCGACCACATCCTCAATGGGCACGACGAAGAGCCTGTTGTCTCCCTCGAAATCGACAGGAACCGCGTGCTTGGGATGGAAGAGAACTCGGTCGTACTGCGCCACGGAGTAGTTCTCGTCGCGCTCGATCTGTGCGCTGATCGCAACAACACGCCCGGTGAGCGTCGGGATCTCCACCCGGTCAGGAAGGTGAATCCCCACCTTTGTCACCTTGCGGTCTTCATCCTTGCGAATGAGGACTCGCTTGCCGACGGGCTCGACCGTCTCGAGCTTTTTTGAGCGATGATTCGCGCGAGGGGTCATGGAACGCGCCTCAAACTCAGTCCGTGGGCGCAGACATGTTCGGTGCGGGCTGGAGGAATCCAGGCGAACCCGCCGTGCACATGACAATGAAGGCGCAGACAACCAGCGCGAGTACGATCACGAGACCGAATCCGATTCTGCGGCCGACCGACGAGGGTTTTCCGTTCGCACTCATGAGAGGCTCGACGATACCATCAGACGATGGCAACTCTCAGTAGCGCTGGCCCAGAAGCCGCGGGGCGACGCACCGATCCACTCACGCTGATCGATGTGGATCATGTCCGCTTCTTCGTCGGCAATGCCAAGCAGGCTGCCTTCTTCTACGGGTCCGCCTACGGCTTCCAGGTTGAGCAGGTCTCGGACCTGACGACAGGAAACCGCGAATCGGCGCAGTACCTACTGACGCAGGGCAACATCCGCATCATCCTCGAGACCCCGCTCACGCACGACCACGGCGCGAGCGAGGAGCTCAAGTGCTACGGCGATGGCGTCAAGGATGTGGCGTTCACCGTGTTCGACGCGGAAAAGGCGTGGGAACAGGCGCGTCGCAATGGCGGTGACTCCGCGTACGAACCACGCACGGTGTCCGATGCGCGCGGCAGCGTCACGATGGCAGGGGTACGGACCTATGGTCGCGTTGTGCATTCGTTTGTCAGCCGCCGAAACGGCTACGACCTTCCCGCCGTGAAGCAAGGTGGCGAGTTTGCCCCGGGTTTCCGGCGCATGGACTCGTTCGCACTCAACGCCTTCAACCGCGAGCATCCGTGCGGGCTGAAGTTTGTCGATCATCTCGTGGGCAATGTCGAACTGGGGGCAATGAACCGCTGGGTGTCGTGGTACCAGCAAGTCCTCGGATTCTCCATGTTCAAGCACTTCGACGACAAGGACATCGCCACCGATTACTCGGCGCTCATGTCGAAGGTCATGGCATCGGGCAACAATCTCATCAAGATGCCGATCAATGAGCCCGCCGAAGGGAAGCGCAAGAGCCAGGTCCAGGAGTACCTCGACTGGCACGCCATGACCCCAGGCGTCCAACATCTCGCGTTTCGTACCGACGACGAACTCACAAGCGTCGCGGAACTTCGACGGCGCGGCGTCGACTTCCTCGCGATCCCGGAGGCGTACTACGACTCGGTGTGGAAACGCGTGAATCACCAACTTGAGACGCACGGGCACACCGCGGTCAAGGAGGACCACCAACGCATCCGTCAACTCGGGATCCTTGTCGATGCCGATGACGAGGGCTACCTGCTGCAACTCTTTACGCGACCTTTGCAGGATCGACCCACGCTCTTCTTCGAGATCATCTGCCGACGAGGGAGCCAGTCGTTCGGCAAGGGGAACTTCAAGGCGCTGTTCGAGGCGCTCGAAGGCGAACAAGCGCGCCGAGGAAACTTGTGACGGACGGCGATCCCCGCACTGACGCGGAGTCCATCGGGGAGGATCCGTTCGCAGACTTGGACGACAGCGGATTCCCAGTTGCTGCGGACGAGCCGGCGGCCATGCCCGAACCCACCATCAATGCTGCGCCCGACGCGCCGCCCGCTCGAGCCATTAGATCGAGGGTCGCGTTCCGCGTGGCGTTGCTCGGCGGCGTGCTGGTCGTCGCCTGCTTCGGGTGGCTGGGCTGGGAATACATGCAGGATCGCGAGGCACTCAGCGCCCTCGAGGCAGACCTGCTCGCGGCACGAGATGCCGCTGCGGCTTCAGCCACCAAAACGGAGGACTCAGGGGAGCACACCCAGGCGGCCGCGCTGCAGGAGCGTGTGGCCGCGACGATCTCCGCACCGTGGTGGCAGGGCGTCGCGAGTCGGATCATCGAGGCGGATCGGATTGAGTCGGCGCGCGCACAAGGCGATGAACTCGCCCAGCAGTCCAACCTCCGCCGTGCGAACCGGGACTGGTGGCGAGCCCAAGTGGCGTCAGTCGACGAGGCCCTCTCGAGTCCGTCACGCACGATCCCCACTGTCATGGCCGCCGCCGACGCCTTCGCCGATGCCGTCGAACCAAATTCAGGCGCGGGTGGCTTCTCACCCGACGACCGAGCCACGATCGCCGAGCGCTGTGCCGCAGATGCCGCGCAACTCCTGGAACAGCAGGACGCATCGATCGCCGCCCTCGATGCAGCCATCACCGCGCTGCGCGAGTCTTCCACCGTCGAACGGCACGCCGAGCTCGCACGCGTCCTCGACGAGCCGTTGCCGATCGATCGCAACCCACCCGAACTGGCCGAGGCACAGACCGCGGCGCGGCAGCAGTCCGCGGACATTCGCGAGTTCCTCCTCACGCGAGACCGACTTCTTGGTGAAGTCGTGGAAACGGTCGGCGTCCTTGAGTCATTTGACCTCAACGACGGCTCGCCACAGGCCGTCGCGGCGATGGCCCAGCGCCTCGACGCGCTTGAGTTGCCGGCCGACCCCCGTTTCGATGCGATCCGCGAGCGAGCGTCGCACGCGGAGGACCTCGCGATGGCGGCCCTGGCTCGACTGCACGAGCGCGACGAGGCCATCGCGTGGATCGACACGCGCCGTGAAGAACTCGACGCGATCGACTCGCTTGGGTCCCTTGCGCGGTTCACCGACGCCATGGCCCGTGACCACCCGTCATCGGACCTTCCGCGCGCTCAGCGCGCCGTCGAAGAGCTCGCGGGTCGGATCTCGATGCGGCGCACAACCCTCGAAGACGAGAAGCGCTTGCGCGACGAGTCGTTGGCACGCGCGGCGACATTCGAGGTCGGGTGGACGGAGTGCGAGGAACAACTCGCGAGCGGAATGCCCGCCACCGCCGCGGATGCCCTCTCGTCGCTCACTGGGGAGACCCCCGATCAGGCCGAACGCTTGGCACGGGGCCGTGCGCAATTCGGCGCGCGCGCGAAGGCCCGCCTTCTCCAGTTGGTGGCTGAAGCGCGCGCAAGCGCGCATTGGCAGACGAGTGCTGACGCGATCCGGCGAGTCCTTGGCTCACCGACCGTCGCCGCCCTTGCCCCTGCGCTTGGGGAACAGATCGCAGGGCTCTGGGAGGAGGCTTCGCTCGCTGAGGACCACGAGCTCTATCTCGAACTCCTCGGCGCTGCGGGTGCGCCCCTTGCGGAACTCGCGCCTCGCGCGGAACGGTATCTCAACGAGGCGAGGCTTCGCGGAGCGACGGCCCCAATGCGTGCGCATGTTGAGCGACTCCTCGACGCGCTCAAAGTGCCAGGAGTGACCATCGAGCTCGAGGGGATCGAGTGGGCGGACCCTCAGTGCTCGTGGAACTCGCCGCGCACCGAGGTGACCGTCATGATCGGAGAAGAGTCCTTCCCGTTCCTGCTCTCGGACATCGAGCCCAAAGCCGTATCGCCGCTCGGAGGCGAGTCGTGGATGCGAGATGCCGCGTCGACACCGGTGCGGTTCGGTGTGAGTGGCTACTTCGATTGCGAGGACGACGACGGCGTGTTCGCCGGAAGTGGCGCTCTGTCGATGGACGACCTTGCCTGCGGTGGACGGCTCGCGCTGCCCTTTTGGAATGACGCGGATCCGTCGTCACCAGCGCACCACTTGCGTCTCCTCGCGATTCCCGACGCCGAAGTGCATGCGGCTCGTCAGCTCCCAGCGTGGCTTGACCCGAGGGCGCCCACCCCGGAAGGTTCCGACGAAATGCTCGCGCCGAGCCAGTCGCTCCCGGTGGATCCGACGAGTCCCCACAACGAGCGCGCCATCACCGAGTGACAGCCCACGCTGGGTTCGGCGACTCGACATCGATGCCACGCACGCGAAGTCGGAGCGCGTGCAGTCGCGCGCAGTCCGCGGGCAATTCGCCCTGAATCGGCCGCCCGCCGTAGAGCGCATCGCCTGCAAGCGGATGACCCAACGACGCGAACCCCGACCGGATTTGGTGTCGGCGGCCCGGCCCCACGAGATCGATTTCCAAGAGATCGAACGCAAGCGCACCACTGGAAGCTGCGCCGTTGCGCGATCGGCGCCGGCAGCGCCACTCACAACGGCCTCGCTCATTCGCCTTGCCGAATGGTTTCGCCGTCACTCGCGCCGAACTCTTGTGACGACCCGCAAAGTGCAAGTCAAACGATCCTCGCTCGTCAAGGCCCGGCGTCACAAGCGCGAGGTAGGTCTTGCGAGAGGCCCACGGACCCGAGGCGACCGAGAGCGCTTCGCGCAGGGCATCCTGGTTTTCTGGATCCC
>SYGQ01000223.1 GCA_005799475.1 Planctomycetia bacterium
ACAGCCAGGTTGCGTTCCTTGAAGCCGCGGTGACGACCTTCACGGCCACCGGCAACTCGCCAACAGCCAAGGGCACCCGCCATCCAGCGATCGCCCCATTTCAAGCGTTTCAGTGCCGTGACCGATGGTTCGTGATCGCAGCCGGCAATGATGACCTCTTCGGTCGTGTGTGCCAAGTCATTGGACTGCCGGGACTTGCGAGCGATCCGCGCTTTGACAGCAACGCTCGCCGTCATGCCGCGATCGACGAACTCGATCGGCTGATGACCGCGTCGCTCATGCAACGGGATGCGTCCGATTGGATCACTCGGCTCACCGAGGCGGGGGTGCCCTGTGCGCCGATCCAGACAGTCGCCGAGATGGTCTCGATGGAGCAGCTTGCGGCGCGCGACATGATCATCCCAATCGAGCATGTCGGACTCGGGAGTGCCCGTGTCCCCGGCGATCCCGTCAAGTTTGCCTCGGTCGCGCCGCGCGCATCACGCCGGGGTCCTCCGTCACTCGACCAGCACCGCGAGTCGATCCTCCAAGAGATCGCACGCTCGTCCAATATTGAAGCCACGACGGTCAATCGCCCGAAGTCCTAGTAGACTCGCTTCGCACAGGAGGATCGACCATGGACGGCGACCTGTCGGTGGATTATCTCGGCGACGGCTTTTACGCACTCTTCCGCGACAATGGAGATCGTCGCATCATTGAATGCGTGGCTCCCAAGGTGACGGACATCTTTCGTGCGGTCGCGCGCCGGTTCGGGCACGATCACCCCGTTGAGATGTCGCACACGGCGCACCTCGTGTTCAAGATCGAAGCCGGCATCGACCTCGAGACGGACCTCGCCGATCCGGCCGAGGCCGACCACGACGACTACGGACTCTTCGGGTCTTCTGGAGCATGACGGGCGGCGCCTCGCGCGCCCGGCCCAGAATCACTTGCGATTGCCGAACATCATGGCGATGCGGAAGACGAGTTTGAGCGCCTCGAGATAGACCCACGCGAGGGTCACGACGAGTCCGAACGCGAGGTACCACTCGGCGCTGGCAGGTGCGTTCGCGGCGACCGCATCTTCGATCTGCCGGAAATCGACGATGAGCCAGAGCGCGGCCACGATGAGCACAACGGCGTTGATTCCGAGCCCGACAAGCGCCATGGTGGATTGGTCGCCTGCCCCAGCGAAGGAGAGAAACCCAACCTGTGCGCCGAACAGGCTCATCACGAGCGCGATGAGGAACATGAAGAAGATGCCAAGTGTGACCATCGAAAGTCCCGCCTGGAACATCTTGCCTCCGGTGATCAGCCCCATTCGGAAGAGCGTGAGCATCGCGAGCATGAGTCCGAACACAATGATGAATGCTTGCAGGGCGATGCCGCCGGGAACGACGATCTGCTGCGCGTCGAGAATCGACTGCAGCATCATCCCAAGCGCGCCGAGCATGAAGCCCTGCGCCGCGGAGTAGAGCACGGCGACTGTCGCCGCCATCCGGGGCGACCCACGCACCGCGAAGATTGAGAAAATCGACACCCCCAGCGAAACGAAGAACGCGATCCAGATCGCGCTAGGAAAAGCCTTGGCGGTCGGCACGGCGACGGCGCCGGAGAGGGCCGCGAGCAGCACGCACCCAATCGTCTTGTTGATGACCCCGTTAACAGTGCAGTTTGCGGCGCCAGTATTCAACTGGCTGATCGCCCCGTGGAGGGCGCTGTCGGCGAGAATCGGATTCGTGCTAGCGAGTTGCATGTTCAGGACTCCTTGTGGGTTTGTGCGGCTTGCATCGCGCGATGGATCTGTTCGATCACGATCGCCTGATGCGGAAGATTGAAGGTGAAGTCGAACGAGATGCCGACGTAGGTCCGCTGCGAACTGTCCAAATGCGTGTGGACGACCTTTCCGGTTGCCGCAATGGGTACGCCCTGACCGGGTCCCAGCGGCACCTCGAGCCAGAAGATTCGGTGATGACCAAACGCGGCAGCGTCGCTTGGCTCCACGCGCAGTCCCACGCCACCGCCACCAATGTTCATCAGCGTTGCGGTGAAGCCTGGTCCGACACGAGGCATTGGTGGGCTCGCTACCGGGATCGCCACTCCCTCCACGGAAGCCTTGAACGCTGCCTCGTTGGCTTGCTCGGCACCGACCACCGTCTTCGGATCAAGGAGCGGCCATACCCTGACCGACCCCGAGGCGGCGTGCTGCGTCTGCATACGCACGAACCGCCGCAGGCACCGCTCGACGCGCTCGGGGAGTTCGATCCGCATGCAGAGACCGCGGGCGCCGTCGGGCAGCTCATTGCTGATCTTCCGACTGCGGAACTTCCATCGATTCTGCCCGATCGTGATGGCGCCCACAAGCCCCACGCCGTCATGCACCGGCATTGTCGCACCCAGTGCCACTGGGGCCTCAACGAGCAGCGAGTCCTCCCCCATCGAGACGATTTTCAGGCGCCAGACAAGGTCAGCCGATCCAGCCGTCTCCATGGGGTCGACGGTGGGCGAGTCGATGGCGTCGGCGCGCGCGACAGCGATCTCAAGCGTGCCGCCGCGCTCAAAGACCTGTTGCATGCTCCTTCGCCACTCCGCCGTGCGCGATCGTGATGCTGGCATGGTCGGCCATCATAGCCGCCAC
>SYGQ01000224.1 GCA_005799475.1 Planctomycetia bacterium
TGCCCTCCGAAGGCAAAGGTTGTGCGTTCGAGCCGCACCGAGGACGCTTCTTTGCCTTTGCGAGTTTTCCGGGAGTTTTTTCGGTCAGTCCCAGCGCTTCGCATCGATGAACCGTATGGTGGTCATGAGGTGTTTGCCCGCGTGAGTGAGATTCGACCGTCGTTCCTTGTCGCCAGCCTGCTTGCCATGAGTTTCATGGTGGGCGGGATCGGGCACGCCCAGGGACAGTCACCGACACCGACCTTTACCTTCGTACCGCCCGCGGGCGGCGGCGCCAGCGATCGATTCGGTTCTTCGCTCGCGTCCCATGAGGGGACGGTCGTGATCGGATCGCCTCAGCGTCCAATGACGATCGGCGGTGCGACCAACCTTGCGCAGGGAGCGGCGGCGATCTACCGACCCGGCGGCCCCGGCTACATCCTCGAGGCGAACCTCGTGGCGCTTTCCGGCCACGCCAATGACTTTCTCGGCGCGGCGGTGGACATCGTCGGCGACCTCGTCGTGGCGGGTGCGCCAGGAGTGGACCTCGTTGTCGATAGCCTGCCGCTTCCAAATCAACTCCAGGCCGGCGGCGTCTTCGCGTGGCAGTCGGTCGGTGGCACATGGTCCAGCCCCGTCCTCCTGAAGCACCCGGACCCGCGCTCGAACGACCTCTTTGGTTCGGCGGTCGCCGCCTACAAAGAAGTCTTCGGCAATGGGCTGACGCGGCACACACTCGCGATCGGTGCGTCCACGGACGACCACCCACTGCTCACCGGCGGCTCGCGCCTCGATGCCGGGTCGGTCACAGTTTGGGAGTTCGAGATGGGCGCATGGACGAGCACGGCGTTCATTGCGATGCCAGCGATCGCGCCCGAGTCAGAGTCGTCGACCGCCGGTGCGCTCTTTGGAACCTCGATCCGCATCGACGGCAAGTTTCTGATCGTGGGGGCCAAGAGGGCGAGTCCATCGACCACGAGTCAGGGTGCCGTGTATGTGTTCCGCCGATCGCCGAAGAACGACCCGGCACCCGATCCGATCCAGAGCCATCCTTCATGGGGCGACTGGGTCCTCGTACAACGCCTCACCGCGGACGCCCCTGAGGCCAATGATCAGTTCGGAACCAGCATTGACGCGCAGCAGGGGCGCATCATCGTCGGCGCGCCGAACCGGCGCGCTGGTTCCATGCTCAATGCCGGGGCGGCCTACATTTACTCGCGAAACCTCGAGACTGAAGACTATGAGTGGCAGGCGTCACTCATTGCGGCGGATGCCCAGAGCGGCAATCTCTTCGGCGCCAGCGTCAGCATCTGGAGCGACCGTGCGGCGGTGGGATCTCCCGGCGTCGATGCGGGCACAGGGGGTTCGCAGATCCCCAACAGAGGATCCGTCTACCTCTATTCAGTCGATGAGGTGACATGCGCTGAATGGACTCAGAACACCGAGTATGCGCCGCCGCTCATTGCCGAAACCCCAGAGGCAAACTTTGGTACTGCGGTGCGGATCGAATCGGAGCGATTGTTCGTTACCGCGCCGCGTGCTCCAGGACCCAATGGCACACAGCAGGGAAGCGCCTTCGAGTTTGCCATCGACACGCTTGGGTGCGCGTGGGACCTCAATGGTGATGGGCTCGTCGACGGCGTGGACCTCTCGCTCTTCTTCTCGCATTGGGGTGGCAGTGGACCCGACGATGCGGTCGCGGACTACGACGGCAGTCTGATGGTCGATGGGTTCGACCTCGTGTACTGCCTCGGTCACTGGGGGCCGTGCCAGTGCGGGGATCAGCAGCCGCCACCGTAAGCGCGATAGCCTCAGGGGATGGAACTCGCTTCCCTCCAATCACTCATTGCAGATCGATACGGGGCGACCGACAAGGCCCGGGGCGCCTCGCGCACATTCATCTGGTTCGCCGAAGAGTTCGGTGAACTCGCGCACGCGATTGGCAAGCACGACAAGGGGGAAGCCGACCGCGCCAACCTTGAGGAAGAGTTCGCGGACTGCCTCGCATGGCTGTGCACGCTGGCCAACATCTGCGAGGTCGACCTCGCACGAGCCGTGCACGCCAAGTATGTCGTGGCCGGTGGCCCCAAGGGCACAAAGTGAGTGGATCCTGCGGCGTGTGCGCCGCGCACGCGGCGATCGACCGGGCCGAGGCGACGGCATGCGAGCTGTTGGCGTGGTCAAACTCGAGGTGGCGCCTTCGCCATCACGCGGCCCCGGCTCCAATGGTGGGTTGGATGCTTCTTGACACGGTGCGCCATGTGCAATCACCAGCGGACTTCGCCGCGGACGAGGCGCGTGAGTTCGGTGCCGTGCTTCAGGCATCGATGGGAGCGGTGCGCGACGCCACGGGCATGCCGCGCGTCTATGTGGTGATGTTCGGCGAGGGGGCCGCGCACCTCCATGCGCACTTGATTCCGCGCGACCCAGAGCGCGCTGACACGAAGGCGTGGGCAGTCGCTGACCTGTACCGGGCGATCGAACGGCACGGGGCCACCGCAGCGACGCATGATGAAGTTCTCCGAGTGACGAAGCGCGTCGGACTCGCGATGTCGCGTGCGTTCACGCCCGGGCCGTGAGCGCCGCGGCCGCGGCTGTTCCCGCCACGAACGCGCTCGACCACGCCCACTGAAAACTGAAGCCGCCGATTCGACCGTCCACATCGAGGACTTCGCCACAGAGGTGGAGTCCCGAACATCTGAGGCTCTCCATCGTGGCCTGATCGACTTCATGGAGGGGAATGCCGCCGGCCGTCGTTTCCGCCGCCGTAAACCCCCGGGTTCCTGAAATCGGCACCTCGCAGGTGGTGGCCGCGCGCACGAACGCGACCCGAGCCGTACGCGGGATCTGTTGAACTCCGCATGAGGGATCGACGCCTGTCTGCGCGCAGAGTTCGCGTAAGAAACGGTCAGGCAGGAGGCCGCGCATCGCGGCGAGCAGGCTCTGACCGCGCGACGCGAGGAGCTGTTCGTCGAGCGACTCGGGCGTGAACCGTGGCAACCAGTTCACACGCAAAGTCGACGAGGAATCGGCCTCGTGGGCGAAGACCCAATGGCGGCTGATGTCAAGGATCGCCGGTCCACTCAGTCCAAAGTGCGTGCAGAGCACCGGCCCCTCGGCCACCTTGGTGCGCTGACTAGCGGGCGGCACCACCTGGACGCGAGCGTCGAGTGCGAGCCCGGAGAGCGTCCGTAACCAGTGGCCATCGGGAAGCGTCAATGGAACCAGCGCCGGGACCACCATTGGCGTCATCGAGTGGCCGAGCGCCTTCGCAAGGGCATACCCGCTGCCGTCGGAACCCGACTTCGGAAGGCTCATGCCTCCGGTGGCCACGATGACGCGCTTGGCCGTGAGCGGTCCCGACGCGGTGCACACTTCGAAGGAATGGGCGTCGTCCTTCGGGCGCACGATCGACTCGACACGGCAGGGATTCTGAATCGTCACGCCGCTCGATGCTGCCGCCGACAGGAGCGCATCGAGCACGGTCCGCGCTTTGTCAGTTGTTGGGAAGAGCTTTCCCGTGGATTCTTCCTTGAGTGCCACTCCGTGCTGGGCGAAGAAGGCGATGGTTTCGGCAACGCAATACTGCCGGAGCACACGGCGGATGAGTGGCGAGGAGCTCCCGCAATAGTCGCCCTCACTGACCTCGCGGTGCGTGACATTGCAGCGGCCGCCACCAGCGACAAGGATCTTGGCACCAAGTGATTTCGCTGAGTCGATGGCCACGACGCGGGCGTGGGGTGCGCCTCGCGCAGCGTGAATCGCCGCGAAAAGTCCGGCCGCGCCCGCGCCGACGACCACGATGTCGGCGTTGCTCACGGCGTGGGCTTGAGCTCGACGATCTTCTCGATCGTCGTGAACTTTTCCCCGCGCATCGAGAGGGTGACGGCATTGCCAGCCTCGCCTCTGACAATGAACCGAAACGCTTCGGTGGCGAGCGATCCGATGCCATCGTCGAGAAGGAGTTCGCCCGGGTTGTAGCGAACCGCATCAAACACAGTGGCGTGGCGCGAGCGCAGGGGACCGCCCGCCACGACCGTGGCACCACTCCCACTGACCGAGAGCACATCCGGCAGGCCGATCTTCACGGCAGCCGCCCGCGCCGTTCGCGTCGGGATCCGCCGTTGGTTCGTGACTTCCACCGTGAGTTCCCAGAGTCCGCCACCGAGTGGCTTGACTCCGACCGACCGGAACTCGAGCCGTGGCATTTGTGCCGCATGGAACATGGTGAAGGCGAAGTTGCGATGCGCCTCCTCTTCGAGCATGAAGTTGGGAGGAATTCGACTTGACCATTTCGTTCCGCCTCCGACGAGCACCGTGCCGTGGTCGGGGTGCTCAAGTTCGCGCCAATCCGCCATCGTCTGGCCGAAGAGCATCCGGTCGCGCCACCGCATCTCCTGTTCCGGGTTGGGCGCGGTCCCGTTCTGGAGAATTCGCTGGTCGCTCCAGAGTTCGTTGGTGAAACTCACGATGCCGAGGCTCTCGGCGATCCAGTCGATCGATCCGCCGTGCACGGTGTAGAGGTCCTTGTAGACCACCATGGGCTTATAGAACGGCAGCATCTCCGCGCCCGCGTTGGCGATCGAGTCGTACACCTCGATGTCGCGTCGGTCGAAGAGGCTGTTGCGATAGTCGGCGCCGGGGCCGCGCAGGATCATCCCGCCAGCATTGTGGTAACTCTGACCGGCGGCGATGTTGGGATGCTTGAGAATCCAGTCGGCGATGCACTTGGTCTCGGGATACGACAGCGGGAAGACGCCGGCACCGTGTTGCACCATTACTGGCTGCCAATCGCCAGGCCAATTGCGATTCATGTCGTAGCCGCCCGGGCCATCTTCGTTGATGGATCCATCGCCGTCGTTGTCGATTCCTTCGGGCCCAGCGCGCGACCAGTCGCCGCGCTCGAAGGACCCGTCGGGGCGCGGTTCGGTCGGCACCGGCTCCATCACGCGCGGATCACGCGTGCTGCGCCGGTGTGTCCCATGGGGATCCTTGCGCCACATCTGACCGATGGATCCATCCCCGTCGAGGTCGTCGGGGCCATCCTCGTCGAGGGATCCGTCACGGTCATCGTCGGTGGGCACCATGCCCGTGCGCGAGGAGTGGGGACTGCTCTGCGCCCGAAACCAGTTCGCACGACCGTCTGGGTTGATGGATGGCACAAAGTAGAAGGCCGATTCGTCGACGAGTTTCGTCAGCGAGTCCACTGTGCCGTACGCGCGGCAGAGGTAGTCGATCGAGTACATCACGGTCTCGCTCGCCTGGATCTCATTGCCATGAATGTTGGCGTCGATCCACATGGCAGGCTTGCTGGTCGCCGGGCCTGTCGCCGGATTGTTGAGCGTGACCACCAGCATGGGGCGCCCCTGCGCGGACTTGCCGACCTCCTCCATCGAGAGGAGATTCGGATAGGCGGCCACGAGGGACTTGGTCATCGCCACGATCTCGTCGTAGTCGTAGAAGCGATTCCAAGCGATATCAACTTTGCCCGGAAGTCGCTGCTGCGCGAGCGCGGGAACTTCGGCGGCCACAAGCGCGAGGGCGGCCGCAAGACTCAGACTTGCCACTGCCTGCTTCATGGCAGCACCTCCTGATTGGGCTGGACGACTCCATCGATCACCGAGAGTCTGATCGTTCCCTGCGGCATCCACCGCGTGTCGATCGCGATCTTCTCGCCCGGCTGGGCGCGCACGAGCCAACGGAACGAGCTCCGTCCGCCGCTGCCGGGAATCCCGTCGATGATGGTGACGCGCCGTCCGTGTTCGAGGACCTGCTTGGGACTCGAGAGCTGGACGATGACCGGGACGGGACTCTTGTTCATCATGCCCATCGCGGTCGCTGTAGGAAGCCACCCGCCGTTGACGACTTCACACTCGATTTCGACAAGTCCGGGAGTGATGGTGCGCGCGGTCACATTGGCGACTTCGAGTTTTGGCGCTCGTTGCGCCAGGCCGGAAGTGAACGCAGCGACCGCGCCCGCGAGGCGATCGAGTTCCGTTGCCGGCGGATCAGTGAGGAAACGCGGCGCGAAGCCGCCGATTTCAACGCGGCCGAGCGTCGGATGATCGAAGGGCTTCCACGCCACGAAACCATCGCCTTGCCGATCACGATCGCTGACGACGAGCCACTGCGCGGACTCCTCATCGGCGGGCTTGGCGGGAGCCGTCGCTGGAGGAGTTGGTGGTGGCGCGGGTGACGCGCCCTCGGCGGGTGGTGGCGGAGGAGGAAGTGGCGATGGATCAGGTCGACCGTAGAGCTGCGTCGCGACGGTCGGAATCCCGCGGTGCACATAGAGCCACAGGGCCAACGACCCCGATGGATCCACGGCTGCGGCGCGCGCCTGCGCGGACGCTTCCTTCCAGAGTCGCGAGAGTTCCTCAAGCGTGGGCTGGTCGTCGGGGTGGAGGGCCATCGGCGTCTTGCCCGTGACATCCTTCGCCTTCGAGTCCGGAATCGTGATCACATTGTCCCAGCGCCCAACGACGAACGCCGCGATGATGCGTGGGTGGTCGACCACGAACTGCGCGAGCGCACGGGTCTCTGGCTCACTCAGCGGGAAGGCGCCAGCCACCGGGTCGAACTCGCGCCAGCGGTGCGGGAAGTTGCGGTCGTAATCGACGCCGCCTCGGTCGTCTTCGGCGATACGACCATCGCCATCGCTGTCGAGCCCTTCGGTGTAGAGCGTGTGTGTTGGCCGCAGTCCCTTGGCGGCATCCCCGCCGCGCATGAGGCGCGGTTCCGCCGGGTCCGGCAGGTGAGTCGGTGGATCGTTCGCCGGCGGCGCGAGGCGCCGCATCGTGAGAATCCGACCGTCGCCGTCAATGTCGCTGGGTGGATCTTCGTCAGTCCGTCGGTCGCGGTCGTCATCGACGGGGCGGCCATTGCGGCCCGCACCGCTTGGAGCGCGCGGCGCCTGGTCGAGGAGCGCATCTGGGTTGGCGCAAGGAAGCACATAGAAGGTGCATCCGCGCATCAGCTCTGGATCTGTCACGAGTCGCCTCGCTGCGTCGACGAGGATGCCGACTGACGCGGGCCGCTCGCTATCGATCCCAGCGACAAGGAGGATCGCCCTCCGCGAGTCAGCCGCCGAAATGCTTTCCGACAGGACCAGCATCTCGAGCGGGCGACCGTCCAACGAATGTCCGATCGTGCGCAGCGCACAATGGGACGAGTGGCTTGCCGCGAGTGACCGCATCGACTCGAGCGCGGTGACCGGGTTGGGGGACACCTCAGCGAGAGTGAATGCGGCCGCCAGCGTGAACGGTGTGAGCATCATTACATCTCCGTGGAGAGCGTCGCAGAATCCATGGTGTAGAGGCCGACGAGCCAGCGCTCGACGACATACGGATCGATGTGGAACACACCCTCGATCGAGCCGACTCGGACGAGGTGTCGACGGGAATTGTCCGCGGGCGCCGAGAGTTTCACTTCGACGGCGTCATAGGGGGAAGGCGGAACGCCGATGCAGCAGCCATCCCACTGGTTGAGCATGACGAGGCACTCGCTCGCCTCACTTGTCACCAGCGGGAAGGCGATGTAGCCCGATACGCGGACATGGGCGCCGTGGAGGAGCGCGATGCGCTGCGGAATCTGCGTCTCCCCGAGGCGCGGCACGAA
>SYGQ01000047.1 GCA_005799475.1 Planctomycetia bacterium
CGCCACGCAAGAAGTGTTTGTGAAGGTCTGGTCGACCGCTGATCGTTACGACCCGAGCCGCGCGAAACTCGTGACATGGGTTCTGCTGCTCAGCAGACGCATGTTTATCGACCGGTTGCGCCGGCGACTGGTAAGGCCTCAGCCGAAGGCACTCGATGAGAGCATTCACGACACGGGGGTGGAACAGCGAGAACCATCCGAGTTGCGTGAGGGCAGCGAGGCTGTCCGAAGGCGAATGGCAGACCTCCCAGAACTTCAGCGCGAAGTCATTGAGCGCGTGTACCTCCAAGGATTCACGCTCCGGGAAGTGGCTGAGCAGAAGGGGATGCCCGTGGGCACGATCAAGAGTGCGCTCAGCCGCGGACTCGCCAGGCTTCGTGAACGGTTTGGGGTCGATCGAGCGGGCTGACATGGCGATAACCGAAACTCATGTAGTTTTTGCGGCGTTTCATGAGACCTTTCCGTATAGGGGGGAGCACTGCAACGGAGGCGGCGAGCGGTTCGCCGCGCAGGGGAGAGAGCATCTCGGCGGAGTTGCCGCCGCGCTTGCCGGGCCGCGTAAGCCTGGGTGCGAGTTTGACTGAGGACTTTGATGACGACGACCGGCGATCATCGCGACGAACTTCTGGAACTGGCCGACTGCGAAGTGCTCGGGGCACTCGATCCGTCGTCGTCGGATCGCCTTGAGCGATTGTTCCGGGATGCGCCCGCGAATCTCCGACAGGAAGTGATCGACCGACAGGCGCGGTTGGCGTCGGATGGGTGCCTCCTCCCGATGCTCGAGCCCGATGCCTCGCTGCGCCATCGCGTGATTGAGACGGTCCGCGGCGAGATCGAAGCCGTCGAGATCGCTGACCAACGCGCCGATTCGCCACTCGCCTCCATCGGCGGGTTCTCGAGTCGATACCGTCCGGTTTCCACGCACCGATCAGGAGAGACTGTGCCCGTTGACGCAGGACCAAGCCTCAGCACCTACGCGTGGCGTCGTGCCGCGCTCGTGTGGCGTGCGACGGCCGTTGTTCTCGCCGGCGGGTTGATCGCAGCCATCGCGTTCAACATCGCGACCACTCGCCAGGCCACGCGGATCAGCGAGCTCGCTCTGCAGCGCGTCGTCTCCGACCAGCTTCTCAGTTACATCGGCCCGGACCTTTCGAACTTCCTCGACCAGCGCGGCGTCGTGCGCGGTCTCGTCGGCACATCGAAGCGCGAGAACGGCTCGGTCTCGGTGATGATCACCCCAGACTGGTCGACCCTCCTTGTGACATGGATCGACCTGCCGACAGCAAAGCAGTTCACGCTGCGGACGCTCGACCAGAGCGGCGGTCTCCGAACGGACATCGGCGTGTTCTCGACGGCCAATCAGCTCGGTGGCGCCAAGTTCGATCTTCCAAGCGGCATCGCAGGAGCGAACTCGGAATGGGAGATCGTTGATGATCGTGGTGCGGTCATCTTTTCCAGCACACCGTAATGCCCCCGTCCTGACGCGGGAACTTCACGAATCTCGTTCTGCCAATCGGAGCCACTCGGCTTCGAGTGCCGCTCGTTGCCGTTCGAGGGAAGTCCGCTCGTCCAGCATCGTGGTCGTCTTGGCGCGGTCTCTGTAGACCTCTTCGTGACCCATCCGCTCGTCGAGCGTGGCGATCCGCGTCGAGAGTGCCGCCATGGATCGTTCAAGTTCACCGATCGCTCGCGATGGTCGAGGCTTTGCAGTCCGAGGTTTCGCCACCGGCGTCGCGTCGAGGGAAGGCTTGGGTTTCACCTGTGCCTCTGGAGTGGGGCTCGGCGCAGGCTTCGCGCCACGGGGGCGCTGCGCATCGAACTCAGCGTAGCTGCCTTGGAAGAGCGTCCAACGACCATTCTCTTCGAGGCAAAGAATCTGATCGCAGGTCGAGGCGAGGAGTGCGCGGTCATGGCTGACGAGGATCAGCGTGCCGTCGTAGCCGCCCTCGTCGGGAGGCAGCGAGAGCGCCTGCTCGAGGCGTTCGGCACTCGGGATGTCGAGATGATTGCTCGGCTCGTCCAAGATGAGGAGGTTGTGCGCACCGGCGACGAGACCCGCGAGGACAGCGCGCGCCCGTTCACCGCCCGACAGCGAACCGATGGTGGCTTCTTGTTGCGCACCCGTGAAGAGGAACGCGCCAGCGAGGTCGCGCGCCTCCTGTTCGGAGAGTCGCGTGCCGTTGCGTCGCTTGGGCACCGTCATCTGCAAGTGGTGCCACACCGCCAACGCGGGATCCAGGTGATCTTGGTTCTGACGGAACCAGCCCACCGAAAGGCGAGGGCTGGCCTTGATCACGCCTTCGTCGGCGGGCTCCTCCCCGAGGAGCATGCGGATCAGCGTGGTCTTGCCGGTCCCATTGGCGCCGACGATGCCGAGCCGGGCGCCCGGCTTGAGCGCGAGGTCGAGCTCGTGAATGATGCGGGGTCCACCAAATGACTTTGAGAGGCCCGCGCACGCGACGACAATGTCGCCGACACGCTCGGCGCGAGGCAGTTCGAGGCGCATGACATCGAAGTCGATGGGCCGTTCAACGAGTTCGTCGCGCTGGAATCGTTCGAGGCGCGTCGCGCGGCCGCGTGCTTGCCGCGCGCGCTGGCCGGCTTTGTAGCGCGCGATGTAGGCCTCCTCGCGCGAGATGCGTTCCTGCTGCTTTGTGTGGAGGCGCTGCTGCGTCAGTGCGCGCTGTCGTCTGAGGAGCGTGAAGTCGGCGTAGTTGCCTGGGTACTCGCGGATCCCGGCGTCGTGAATCTCGATGATGCGCGTGACGACCCGGTCGAGCAGCCAGCGGTCATGGCTGACGACGAGGACGGCGCCGGCAAACTCATCGGCGAGAAACTCCTCAAGCCAGCGACGACCCTCGATGTCGAGGTGATTGGTTGGTTCGTCGAGGAGCAGGATGTCCGGTTCCTCAAGGAGGAGCCGCGCGAGTCCGGCCCGCGCGCGCTGCCCGCCCGAGAGCGTTGCGACGCCCTGACTGAACTGCTCGTTCGTGAACCCGAGACCGTGAAGGACTGCGTCGATGCGGTGATCCACGGCGTATCCCCCCGCGGCTTCGAACTCGTGCTCAAGGCGCGACTGGACATCGAGGAGTTTCTGCACCGACGAATCGTCCGCGTGGGCCAGTTGCTCGTAGATCGAGTGCAGTTCGTGTCGGATCTCGGAGAGGCGCGTGAAGGCCCGTGCGGCAGCGTCGCGCAGCGTGTCGGTGGGATCGATCTCCGGATCTTGCGTGAGGAAGCCAACGCGGATGCCACGCTGGAGGCCGACGGACCCCGCATCGGGCTGGATTCGGCTCGCGATCAACTTCAGAAGCGTGCTCTTGCCGCAGCCGTTGCGGCCGACCAGCCCGATTTTCTCGCCGGCCTCGATGGAGACCGTCGCGCCGTCCAGAAGAAGGCGGGTGCCGTGACCAAACCGAACATTCGTCAGCGCAACGATGGGCATCAGGCGATCCTAGGGCACTACGCTTCCAAGATGTCTCGGGAGTCTGCCACCGGCACAAGGCGCGCGCGACAGCGCACCGTGGTCGTTCGCGTGGTTCGCTTCGCGATCCTTCCCTGCGTGGTGCTTGTGGTCGGGCTCGGGTACTCGAGTTGGGTGCGTGACGAGAACTTCGCGCGAGGCGAGCGCGTGCAAGAAGAACTGACGCGGATGCTGCAGGCCTCGTGGCAGGGAGAGGTCGAGGTCGTGTCGGCGTTCCCGTCCAGTCATCCGATCATCCTGCGTGAGCTCGAGCAGCGCCTTGACGCGCTCGCGACCTCCACAAGCGAGCCACCACGCGTCGCCGTCGTGGCGGCCGACGACGGACCCGGGTCGGATGGATCCGCAACGCACACCGCGCGACTGGTCGTGAGCGATCGCTGCGTGCTCGGCCTCCGGATGCGCGTCGAGACCGATGGAGGTGCCATCGCGCTCGTCGGAGTCTTCGCGGGAGATCCCTGAGTACGCTCGCGACATGAAGGCATGGGTCAATGGCGCACTCGTGCCGCTCGAAGAGGCGAGGGTGTCACTCTTCGACGCTGGATTCCAGCATGCCATCGGCCTCTTCGAGACGATGCACGCACGGCACGGCCGGGTGTTCCGCCTCATGGCGCACCTAGAACGATTGCGCGAATCCGCCGAGCAACTCAGGCTCATGGAAGTGATCCGGATCGGTCCGCTGGCGCGGGCGGTTGAGGACACGCTCGAGGCGAGCGCTCTCGCGCATGCGCGCGTGCGGCTCACGATGACCGGTGGCGAGATGATGCTGGCGCCGGGCGTCACGAAGCGCTCGGATGTGCGTCACGACCCGACGATTGCAATTGTTCCGCAGGCGGCGACTCTGTACCCCGAGGCTTTGTACGAACGCGGTGTCCGCGTGCGTGTTGCGACCGGAAGGCAGAATGCGCTCGATGCGTTCGCTGGCCACAAGACGCTCTGGTACTGGCCGCGGTTGGCCGAGCTCCAAGAGGCATCGCGGCTCGGCTGCTCCGAGAGCCTGTGGTTCAGTGTCTCCAACCGATTGGCGTCTGGGTGTGTGAGCAATGTCTTCGTCGTCCGCGCTGGGATGCTCCTCACGCCGACCGCGCGCGGCGAGGCAGAGTCCTGTCCGATCCTGCCGGGGATCACGCGCCATGCTGTGATCGATCTCGCCCGTCGCCTCGGACTCGAGGTTCGCATGTCCGCGACGATTTCGATCGACGATGTGCTGTCAGCGGACGAACTCTTTCTCACGAACTCGAGTTGGGGGATCCTCCCCGTGACGCATGTGGAAGCGGGGACAATCGGTCCCGGCACCGTCGGAGCCCTGACGCGCCACCTGCGCGAGGAGTACGAGGCGCTGGTGGAGGCCGAGACCACCTCCGCCGAGGGTGTCTCAGGCATCGATCCCGACGAAGCGGCCGCCGAAGGGTAGGAGCGCCCGGACGGGTCCCTACCATTGTGGGCGATGGCGGGCGAGTTTGTCCATCTTCACCTGCACACGGAGTACTCGCTGCTCGACGGGGGCAACCGGATCGACAAGCTCATCGCTCGCGTCAAGGAGCTTGGGATGAGCGCGGTCGCCGTGACCGACCACGGCAATCTCTACGGCGCGGTGGAGTTCTACGAGGCCGCGCGCAAGGCGGGGATCAAGCCGATCCTCGGCATCGAGGCGTATGTGGCCCGTGACCGTGATGGAAAGCGGGGCGATCGACACGACCGCACCGCGACGGGTCAGGGCGACGGCGGGCATCACCTCGTGCTCCTGGCGCAGAACCTGACTGGGTGGAGAAACCTGATGAGGCTCTCGTCGGATGCGTTCATCAATGGTTTCTACCACCGTCCGAGGATGGACAAGTCGACGCTGGAACAGTGGAACGGTGGACTCATCGCCATCAATGGGCATCTGGGATCGAGCCTCGCGTTCCATCTGTCGAACTTCGCCAACACGGCGCAGGAGTCGCACTGGGCGCTCGCTCTCGAGGAGGCGCGCTGGCACGCTCGGACCTTCGCCGCCGACGAGCATGGACAGCCGCGTTTCTATGTCGAGTTGCAGCGCCACATCGAAGAGCAGGAGAAGATCAATCCGCTGCTGAAGCGACTCGCGAGTGAACTCTCGTTGCCGCTCGTCGCCGACAATGACGCGCACTTCCTCCTTGAAGAGGATCACGACCTTCACGACACGCTCTGTTGCATCTCGATGGGCCGCACAAAGGACGCGGAGGGCCGTCACAGATATCCGCCGAGTCTCTTCGTGAAAGGCCCGAAAGAGATGGCGCAACTCTTCGATCGGGAGGGGGAAGCCGAGGCATTGGCGAATTCCGCCGCGATCGCGGCGCGGTGCGAGGTCGAGCTTCCCCTCGGCGAGAGCCACGCCCCCATGGTTCGCGTGACCGTGCCGCGCGAGAGCGCGCGGTACGAGCAGGGCGATCTCACCGAGTGGTTCAAGGCGTACTGCCGAGGCTTCGAACTCCAACCCTTCGACGCCGCCGGGGGAAGCGGTGCGCGCGAGGCGGCGCAAGAGGGATGCGACCGTGCGCTCGCCATGCTGTGTGAGGCGGGACTCGTATGGCGGTACGGTCCGCATGGCACGACGGCGGCGATCCGTTCGCGACTCGACCGCGAACTCGGCATTCTTGCGACCAAGGGGATC
>SYGQ01000048.1 GCA_005799475.1 Planctomycetia bacterium
CTCCTCGGAAATCTTCTTCCGATGCTCGCCCATCGCGACAAGGGGATCGACGAGGTCATTCTGCTGCGAAACGGGATGCTCAGCGAAGCGTGCGCGTCCAATGTCTTCGTGGATGTTGCCGGCACGCTCGTGACACCGCCGGTTGACGCACACCCGCCGATCCTCCACGGAGTGATGCGGATTCGGCTCTTGGAAGCGTGCGTTGAGGCGCATATCCCTTGCGATGTCCGGGCTGTCAGTGAGCGAGAACTGCGCGAAGCTCAGGGGATCATCATCACCGGAAGCCGGAGGATCTTCTCGGCCGTGACGACACTCGATGGCTCACCCATCAGCGACGGCACCGTGGGACCGCTCGCGCAGCGCGCCAATGCCGCACTGCTCGCCCGCCTCCGACGCGAGTGCGAGGCGGCTGCGGCCAATGCATGGGCGACTCCTATACTCGCGTCGTGACCTCGCTTCTTGCACTCTCTGTCGGCAATTCCCGCACGCACATCGGGCGATTTGACGATCTTGGCGCGGGGCTCTCCGCCAGTGAACAGATTGAGAACGCGCACGCGGACCTCATTGTCGAGCGGGTCGCGCACCACTTCGGCATGCTCGACACCGACGACGCTGTTGTCGCCCTGGCCAGCGTGAACGACAGGATCGCTGATGCACTCGTGGCGCGGCTCGAAGGACGCCTCGCGACGACGATCGTGCGCATTGGTCGCGATCTCTCGGCACCGATCTCAACGCGGTTGGATCCAGGCGTGAAGACAGGCGTGGACCGGCTCCTCTGCGCCGCGGCCGCGTACCGCACGCTCAAACAGGCGTGCGTCGTGATTGACTGTGGCACCGCGATCACCATTGACTTCGTCGACGGTGAGGGAACTTTCCACGGCGGCGCGATCGCACCAGGCGCGCAACTCCAACTCGACGCGCTGCACACGCGAACCGCCGCGCTGCCCGAAGTTCGCTTCCGAGAGCCTGATGCCGAGCCCGTCGGCCGCAACACCGAACAGGCGATGCTCCAAGGGGTGGTGCATGGCGTCCGTGGCCTCGTTCAGCGGCTCGTTGAGCGATATGCGGAGGCTCAGGGCGCCTTCCCGATCGTCGTCGCCACCGGAGGCGACGCGCAGACCCTCTTGCAGGACACCGAACTCGTCGACCGCATCGTTCCCGACCTCGTCCTCATGGGAATTGCTGCGGCGGTCGGGTCGGATCTCGTCGATGACGCCGCCTGCGACGAGTGACGCGCGCCCCCGCGTGTCGTGGGAGAGTCCGCGCGGCCACGGGGGCGTCGCTGTCGGCCGTCTGATCGGTTCCGATCGGGAACAGTTCGACGCGCTCCTTGCGGCACTCAGCTCGAGCGCGGCGCCGCCCGTGGGCTCAATCGTTCATCGGTCGCTCGCGGGGATCGACGACGGGGTGATCGCGAGGGTCGACGCACACTCCGCGTGGATCATGCCTCATGGCGGCGACCGGATCGTCGCCGCCATCGATGCCTGGCTCAGGCCGCGCTGCGCGCCCTGCGATCTGGCTCTTCCGGTGCGTGCGGCCTTCCCAGAGGCGACGAGCGACTGTGAAGCACTCGCCTTGGACGCGATCGCTCGGGGCGCGTCGCCACGGGCTATCGCGCTGCTGCTCTCGCAGCCCGCGCTTTGGGCGAACCCGCCCGGTCCGCCACACCAGCCCGCGCGCACACGCGAACTCGCGCGGCTTCTTTCTCCGGCGCGGGTTGTCGCCGTGGGCGCGGCGAATGTCGGCAAGTCTTCGCTCCTCAACGCCCTCGCGGGGCGCACCGTCGCCATCGCCATGGACTTCGCCGGCACCACCCGCGACGCGGTTGCCGCGCGCATCGAACTCGACGGCATCGATGTGGACTGGTTCGACACGCCCGGGATCCGAGAAACCGACGATCCCATCGAACTCGCGGCGCAGCGGATGGCCGCGCTGATCGTCGACGGTGCCGATCTCGTTGTCGAAGTGTGTGCGCCCGGAATGCCTCTTGCGCCGCTCTCGTCAAGTTCGCGACGGCTCATCGTGTCGACACAGGCGGACCGCGATCCCCTGCGTCAGAGTCGTGAGTCCCGCGAGGCCGCTGTGTGTGTGAGCGCCACGGAGCGGACAGGTCTCGGTGACCTTGCGCGAACTGTCCGCCAAGCGCTCGTGAGCGACGAGGCGCTCCGGGATCCTTCGCCATGGCTCTTCCACGAGCGGCTCGCTACAGCCCCATGATGCCGTAGCCGCTGTCGACAAACAGCACTTGCCCTGTGATGCCCGATGCCAGCGGCGAAAGGAGAAACGCGCTCGCGTTTCCCACTTCTTCGCTCGTGATGTTCCGGTGCAGCGGTGCCTTCTTCTCAACCCACTCAAGGATTTCGGAGAACCCCCCCACCGCCATCGCGCTCAGGGTCCGCACGGGTCCCGCAGAGACGGCATTGACGCGGATCTTGCGACTCCCGAGTTCCATCGCGAGGTATCGCGTCGACGACTCAAGCGCGGCCTTCGCGACGCCCATGACGTTGTAGCCCGGCACTGCCTTCTCTGAGCCGTAGTAGCTCAGCGCGATCATCGCGCCGCCGTTGGTCATCAGTGGTGCCGCGCGGTTGGCCATCGCGACATAGGTGTATGCCGAGATGTCGCACGCCGTCGTGAACACCGAACGCGGAGTTCCCGCGAAGCGATCGGGCTTCAGCCAATCCTTGTCGGCAAAAGCGATGCAGTGGACGAGGAAATCGATCGTGCCGAACTCGCTCGCCACCCTCGCGAAAGTCGCGTCGATCTGCTCATCGCTTGCGGCATCCATCGGCGCGAGCCAGGGTGTCGTGTAGCCGATCGCCTCCAGTGCCTTGCGGGTGCGCCGCTCGTTCTTCTCTCCGGGCAAATGGGTGAACAGACACTCGGCCCCTTCGCGCTTCAGGCTCGCCGCAATCCCCGTCGCGATGGAATGTTCGTTGGCGACACCGACCACGACGCCTCGCAAGCCCTGCATGAAAGCCATGGAGCGGAAGGCTAACGGAATGCGCGCCGAGCGAGGGTGTGTGATCAGAATTCCGGCATGGCTGAGGAAACAACGGGAACATGGAGAGTCCGGATCGGCGTCTCAGTCGGCGGCTCCGGACTGTCGTCGCAGGAGATCTCGACCAGTGTCGTGCCCGGACTCGGCGCCCTTGCGTCGTTCAGCCTTGCTGGTGTGGTGCAGGGTCGCCGTCGCCGGCAAGTCCGGCAGCTGACCTCGCGCACATCGGTCGCCTCTGCTCGTGGAATCGTCCTCGAGCAGAGGCGTTTGTCTCTGTGGGCTTCAGCAACGCACGCGGTTGGACTCGAACCAACGACCCTCGGTTTCGAAGACCGATGCTCTATCCAACTGAGCTACGCATGCGGCGCCCAGAAGGATAGCGCATGGATTGGACTCACGGCCCGCAGCCGTCGATCTTTCGGTCGCCGTCGGCGTCGGCCGCCAGTCCCATACTGATCTCGCACGAATCGGGAAGGCCGTTGCCATTGCAGTCGTCGGTCCAGCCGGAGTCGATTTCGCAGCGATCCGCGATGCCGTTGGCATTGCAGTCGGGGTCGTACTCGTCGGGAGTTCCATTGCCGTCACAGTCACGAGCCCACCCGAGGGCGATCTCGTCGGCGTCGTCGCGGCCGTTGAGATTGCGATCGGTGCCGCAGTCGGCCGCGAACGCTGTCGTCGATGCTTCGATGCCGTCGCCATCGGTCGACCACTCGCGCATGCCGCAGACCTTCGAATCGCGGATGCTGACTTTGCCGCCGGAGTTCCCGACGCTCCACCCTCGCTCGCTGTAGTTGCCGCGGAACTCGCATCCGGCGAGTGTGGCCTCGCCGCCCGCGACGAACACCCCGCCGCCAGCATCGACAGAGCCATTTCGCTCGATCAGCGAGTTGATCGCCATGAGGGTTCCTGCGCCGCTGTAGATGCCGCCACCCCACGCGCCGCTGACGGTCGTATTCCCGAGCACTTGCGTGTTGACAAGCGTTGCCTGGCCGCCGTTGCTGTAGATCCCGCCACCGTAGGTCTCTGCCGAGTTCGCCCGCACGACGCAGTTGGTGAGCGTCGCGCTGCCGCCTTCGGTCCGTACGCCACCGCCGGCCACTTTCGTCGCGTTGTGCTCAAACGAACAGCCGTAAAAAGCCACATCGGCCGTGAGGCTCACGACGCCACCACCGTCGTTGTGCATGAATTCGCAATCGCGAACCACAACGCCCGCCTGGTCGATCTTGAGGCCGCAGCCGCCGGGGCCCTCCCCGCCGGTGAACAAGAGCGATTCGAGTGCCGTGCCGTTGGCCCCCATGCCGGAGATGGCGACGATCGGCCCGAGAGTCCCGTCACCAACGACGGACACGCCGTGACTCGTCTCACCGCGCACTGTCACGCGCTTCGAGTCGATCACAAGCCGCTCGGCGTACACGCCAGGGGACACGCTCACGGTTTCGCCGAATCGCGCGGCATCAATCGCGGCTTGAATCGTTGGATACTCCGACGGAACCTGGCGCACACCCGCAATGGGGAGCGTGGTCCGCGCCGTCGCAAGCGCCGCGCCGGAAGTGGAAAGGAACGCGCCGCGAAAGAACGACCCCGCGGCAATGCCGCCGAGAAGGAGGAGGATCGCGGCATGAGCCCAGTTTCTCCCTGTACCGCCCCGCTGCTGACTGTTGTCGCTCATGCCGTCGATCCTCCAATTTCGGTTCCAATCCATCCTGATCTGAGAGTCCGATTCAACGCCACGCCGCGCAACCTCGGGCGCGGGATTCGCGCACGAAGTTGCATGACGCACCTGCATCGGTCCATGGCGGGACCGACTTTCGTCAACCTCGAGGAATCCCCCCGATCACCCACCGGAGGTAGCCTCGCGGGTCAATGGCCCGTTTTCGGCGATTCCTGCTGATTTTCGGCGCCATTGCAGCAACGACGGCCTCGCTCGTCGGCTGCTCCGAAGCACCGCAAGAACCACCCCGAATTCTCGCTCCATCGATTCGGACGACTGACCTGATCGAATGGGTTCGTGAGGCCGGCATCGAACTCTCGGCCGAAGATTGGGTCGCGATCGACCGCGCCCACGACGAGTACCTCGCACAAGTACTCCCCGAGCGCGTGGGTGCACGCGATCGGATCACGCAGCACTATCGCCCCGTCGACGATCATCAGGAGTTGACTCCCCATGAGCGTTGGACTCTTGCCAAGTCATCGGCGGCCATCGCGCGAGACTTCGAGCGATCCCTCGCCACCTATGACGATCGATTCCTCAGAGGCCTTGCCTCCGAGCGCAGAGTCGCGACCGAGTTCGCCGAGTAC
>SYGQ01000049.1 GCA_005799475.1 Planctomycetia bacterium
GCCGACCCCGAACGCCCCCGCGCCGAGCGAAAATGACGCTCCGGAGTATCGATCGTCGCCCGTGCGATCGAGAATCATGCCGGCTCCGAGAATGCCGGCGCCACACCCGAAGTCTCCGCACGAGTAGTGGTCGTTCCCCTCGGCGTCATCGATGAATGAGAGGCCGAGGAACCCGGAGGCGGGGCCCTGATGCTCGGTGCCCTCGTATCGGTCATGCCCGGCAAGGTCGATGATGCCTTGGCTTCCCGTCCGCACTCGCGTCCATCGATAGGTGTCGTTGCCGCTAGGGTCAAGGACGCCCGCAATCGCGCCCATGTCGTACGCATTGTCGCCGAGACCGCCGATGACGACCCATCCGATGCCATCGACCTGCTGTGCCGCAAGGACCTCTCCTTGGATCGCGCCTTGGATCGCTGCAGGAACAGGCTCGGCTTCGGCCACTCGCCAATCGATCTCGATGCCGAGCGTCGCGTCGAGGTGCGCGATCGCGCGCGCGAACTGGAGCATGGCGCCGGATTGGCTTGCGTCCATTGCGCGTGCAAGTCTCTCAACCACGGCGTCTCTCTCGGAGGCCGCTGCACCTGGATTGACCGCGTCGCCGATCCACTTGACGAAGGCTCTCGCTTCCTCGTGTGACGGCCGATCGGCGAGCGCCGGTTCGAGGATGACGCGCGGCGCATTGAGCAGGAAGTCCATCGCGTAGATGGCTCCTTGGACCGACGGCACCGGGATGCTCCCTTGCGCGGGAGGCAGGGCCGCGCAGTCGCCGCCAAATGCAACCACGACAAGTTCGGCCACGACGCGCTGCGGCGTGCGCGATCCGTCGCGCGTGGAGACCATCCCGGAAAGGGCGCGGGTGCCAAGGATGGCGGTCGGCGAGGGGAGATCGAGCGGCGCCGCGGCCGCCATCCGCATCGACGCGCCTTGCATGACACGCGGAGGCGTTCGGCACGCGGTCGAAAGAAAAGAGATGGCGCTGCCGACCTGATCGCGCAGCCCCGCATCCTCGATCGTCCTCCCGAGAAGAGTTCCCGTCGCGGATGGATCGAGAGCTGCCGATGCCTCCGACGCCGCCCGGGAGAGGGTGGCGGCCGGATCGACGACCTCAATAGGCACCACCTTGGCTTGCCCGGTGCATCCGGCAACGAGTGCCACAGCGAGAGAAGGCAGGACCTGGTTCATCGGAACTCGAGGCTACTCGCCTCGTGAGCGGCTACCTTGCGGCAATGCCCCGTCGCGCCGCGAAGCCGTCCCATTCGTTCACCGACTCGTCGCACGGCGTGCGAATTCAGAAACTCCTCGCCGATGCGGGTGTCGCGTCTCGCCGCGCCGCTGAGGCGCTCGTCGCTCAGGGCCTGGTCACAGTCAATGGCGAAGTCATCGACGCGCTGCCCGCCTGGGTCGATGCGTCGAAGGACCGCATCGTCGTTGAAGGCAGGCCGCTCAAGCGCTCGAAGGAACTCGTCTATGTCATGCTGCACAAGCCGACGGGATTCGTCTGCACCAACAGCGATCCCGAAGGCCGACGGCGTGCGATCGATCTCGTCGAGCACCCCACGAAGGCGCGGCTCTATCCGGTCGGTCGCCTCGACATGGACTCAAGTGGCCTCCTGCTTCTGACAAACGATGGTGAACTCGCCAACCGCCTCACGCATCCGCGCTACGAAGTCCACAAGGAGTACGAAGTCCTCGTGAAGGGAGTGCTCGGCCCATCCGATGCCGCGCGCCTCGAAGAGGGGATCTTCCTTCCGGCGGGGGAGACTCCTGGCTCGCGCACGCGCGACTCACACATCAAGATCCTCCGTCGCGATGGCGATCGCACGCTGCTCACGCTGGAACTTCGCGAGGGCCGCAATCGGCAAGTGCGGCGGATGATGGCGGACCTCGGCCACCCTGTGAAACGGCTCCGTCGCATCCGGATGGGACCGCTCAACCTCAAGGGCCTCGCCATCGGTGCGTGGCGCGACCTCACGCCCGTCGAACTCGCGATCCTGAGGCGTCAGGCGTTCGCCGATGCAGCGACGCTGCATCGACGCTCGCGCCGCTGATCGCCCTACACTTGCTTCGATGCCACAGTACGAGTACATCAGCGACAGCGACGGCGCGGTCATCACGCTGCTTCGGCCGATGGCCGACGCCGACAAGCCCGTTGATGATCCTGAAGGGAAGGGGCGGAGCTTCCGTCGGACGCTGAGCGTGTTTGGGACGCGTGGCTCGACTGGCGCCTCGGGCGGCCATGTCCATTCGGGCGGGTGCTGTCCCTGTGGCAAGCCCCAATCGCAGTGCGGCAGCTCCTGAGCGACAATGCACCGCGTTGGTGTCGACTTTTCGGGAGCTGAAGATGGCGGTGGCCACAAGATCCGGGTCGCGTCGTGGCGCGCAGGGGAAGAGGTTGTCGCGGCGCGGACCGATCGACGCGGACTGGTTCGGCTCATCACTGAGAGCGCGCAGCGGGGGGAACCGAGTCTCTGGCGCATCGACGCTCCTGGGGGGATCCCGCGAGCGACGATTCGCGAGCACGGTGCGACCCAAGACTGGCTTGCGGCGGCGAAGTGGATGCACTCCTTCGGGAGCCCTCGTGCATGGCGGACCGCGCTGCGCTCGGTGTCGCGTGTCGAACCAAGACGCCAGACGGATCTCGACCGGCACGCGCCGCTTGCGCCGATGAACCTCCGCGTCTTCAAGCAGACCTGGACCTTCGTGGCCGAGATCCTCCTGCCGCTTCACAACGCTGGTGTTTCGATCGAGCCGATGGCTCCGCGTCAGAGCCCGTGCGTTGTGTGCGAGGGGTGCCCGGCGAGCGTGCTCATCGCCCGTGGCTGGCCCTCACACAAGTACAAGGGAGGCGGCGAGCCTCCCGCGCGGGTGCGCCGGACGATCGCGTCGGCGCTCGTGGAGTCAGGGATTCCGCTGCGCAGGGCACTCGTGGAGGAGGCCGTCGCCGATGAGCAGGGCGACCTCCTTGACGCCTTCGTGCTCCTTGGCCCGGAGTTTTTCGGGGCTGTGAGTACCGATGGGATCATCGAAGGTTGGATCTACTGAGCTGCGGCCACGCGCGCGTGGTGGACGGACTGGGCTGAGGGACTCGGCTAGACGCCGCGCGTGGCGGGATCCCAGATGAACTTGTGCATTTGGAGTTGCACGCGCACCGCGAGTCGGTCTTCGAGAATCCACTGCGCGAGGACGCGCGGCTCGAGTCCTCGTGCGCCACTGACCTCGGAGCAACCTGGCTGTTCGTGGACGGGGGAGAAGTGCACGCACCGGCATCTGGTGGGCAACGAGTGCTCTGCGGTCAGGGCACGCGCAAACTCGTAATCCTCGCGTGAAGTGATAACGAACTTCACTTCGTCGTGCGCTCGCAGGCGCGTGATGTTGCCGAAGTCGTTCCGGTTCGACTCGCCAGAACCGGGCGTCTTCACATCAAGGATGATGTGGGCGCGTGGATCGACGGGTGTGGTATCGATCGCACCAGAGGTCTCAATGAGGACCCTGCATCCGGCGTCAAGAAGTCGTGCCACGAGCGCGTGCACCTCGCGTTGTGCAAGCGGTTCGCCGCCGGTGATCTCCACGAGGGGGCATCCGAATGCCACGACTTCGGCCGCGAGGTCCTCGACACTCCGTTGTGAACCCTCCCGAAATGCGTATGCCGTGTCGCAGTAGTGACAACGAAGTGGGCAGCCAGTCAGCCGCACAAACACGCATGGTTCTCCAGCGAATGTCGACTCGCCTTGGATCGAGTGAAAGACCTCGTTGACTCGCAGCGGCACGGACCCGTGAGGCTAGCAAGCGCCTTTCAAACGAAAGCGCCCGCACGATTGTGCGGGCGCGCTTCGACTGCGCAATGCCCAGAAGAGGACTCGAACCTCCAAGGGATTTCTCCCACCAGCACCTCAAGCTGGCGCGTCTGCCAATTCCGCCACCTGGGCAGTCGGGGGGCGGAGAGTATACGGACTCAGCCCCAGGATGCGAACAGGGCGGTGATGTCGGTCGCGTTGGTTGTGCCGTCGCCGTTGATATCGCCGCCGGTGCTGCCCCACGATCCAAGTAGAAGACCGAGGTCGAGCCCGTTCACAGTGCCATCGTGGTTGAGGTCGGCAGGAACATACGGAGGTGTGCAGTTCACGCCGCTGACTTTGAAGTCATCGACGCCTGCTTCGACGA
>SYGQ01000050.1 GCA_005799475.1 Planctomycetia bacterium
GAGCGCGAGATCGAGCGCGCGCGCGAAGCGTTTGTGCGCATCTTCGGCCGCGAACCGGAGACAGCGGCCGCGCCGGGATGGCGCTGCACGGAGCGCGTCCTTGCGCTGAGGGCGTCGCGCGCGTTCCGCTACCGGAGCGATTGCCGCGGCGCAGCGGGGGCCTTTCGTCCACGCGTCGCCGGCAACGCGATCGCCCAACCGCAGGTTCCGGTTGATCTGCCGACGCTCGACGAGGCGTGCCTCGACGCGGGCGGCGGCGGCGTTGGCGCGAGATTCAATGATTCACTCCTCGCGCGCCTCGCCGACGGCGCACCGCATGTGCTGACCGTGCACGCCGAGAGCGAAGGGGGCGTGCACAGCGCGCTCTTCGAATCGTTTCTCAACCGCGCGATCGCCGCGGGGCACCGCTTCGTCCCGCTGAGCGACTGGCTCGCGGCGAACCCGCCTGCCTCAGAGAGATCGATCGCGAAGGGTCAGGTCCCCGGACGCGAGGGATGGCTCTGCGTCGTCGCAGGGGAAGGCTAGGATTCCTGCGGATGACGCTTCGGAGCCAGTGGACACTCGCCGCGCTCCTCTTTGTCATCGTAGGCATCGCCGTGCTCGGCGTGCGCCCCCTCGTACCGCCTGACGAGCCGCGCTACGGCATCATCGCCGCGCAAATGGCCGAGTCGGGCGAGTGGTTCGCGCTGCGAATGGCGGAGTTCCGCTACTACGAGAAGCCACCGCTGTCCTTCTGGGTGATGGCAGCGAGCATCGAGCTTTTCGGCGAGAACGCCTTCGCGATCCGGCTTCCCGCGGCGCTCGCGACTGGAGTCACGGCACTCGTCACGGGCCTCCTCTGCGCGCGGATGACGCGGCGCCCCGAACTCGGCCCCATCGCCTTCGCCGTGCAAGTGACCACGCTCGGTCCCGCCGTGCTTGGGACCGTCGCGATCATTGACCCCGTCTTCACGATGTGGATCACGCTCGCGCTCGCGGCCGCGTGGATGGCCATCGCGAGTTCGGGGCGATTGCGCCTTGCCGCACTGATGGGACTCGGCGCGTCGACGGCGCTCGCGATTCTGACCAAGGGACTCCTCGGCTTCGCGATTCCTGCGCTCGCGATCGGAGCGTTTCTCAGTTGGCAGCGGCGTTGGCGCGACATCTTCGTGCTGCCCTGGATTCCGTTGATCGCGTGTGCCGCCGTGCTCGCTCCATTCGCGTGGGGCATCCATCGTGTGGAGCCAGACTTCTGGCGATACTTCTGGATCGTCGAGCACTGGCGGCGCTTCACGGCACCCGACTCCAACCAGCACGGTCAACCATGGTGGTACTTGATCGCCATGCTTCCTCTTGGCGGATTCATGTGGACTCTCGCATGGTGGCACGCCGGCCGCGCGCTCAAGGAGTATCCGCAGTGCCGCGATGGCATCCGCTTCGCGCTCACATGGATCATCGCGCCGCTCACGCTGCTCTCGCTGAGCAAGGGCAAGATCGCGACCTATGCACTGCCGCTCTTTCCGCCGTTGTCGGCCCTCGTCGCGATTGGCCTTCTGTCGGCGAAAGAGCGCGGGATCGTTGTCGCAAGCTGGTCCAACCGCATCGGCCGATGGATTCTGCGCGGTCTCGCTCTCGGCGCTGTCGTCCTCGCCTTCACCGGCACACAGTGGTCCGGGATCCCCACGCTCTGGGACAACGGCGAATCGCTTCGATGGATCGCCGTCGCGTGCGTGCTGCTGTTGTGGGCATGGTTGGACCGATTCGCCTGGCGCGCGACCGACGCGACCTCATGGCTGCGCCGCACCGCATGGGCTCCCGTCGGAATGATCGCGCTGCTGCCGGCACTCTTTCCGACTGCGGGGATCCGGACGAGCGCCGTCCCCTGGCGGATGCTCGACGCGCACGCCGCCGCGATTCGTGACGCGGATTGCATCCTCACTGGATCGCAGATCGCGCACTGCGTGAGTTGGGCCACGCGGAGGCGCGACCTCGTGATCGTGGGTTACGCGAGCGAGTTTGACAACGAGCTCGGTCGCGACGACGAAACCGCGCGGCGGCTCGGGCTCGCCGACGCCGCGGCGACCATCGCAAGGCGGTGCGCAGCCGGCGAAACGGTGGCGCTCGTGACGCAGTCTCACGAGGCTCGCGAGATCGCCAAGACCGCGCGCGCGGGAGAGCCTGCGCTCAAGGTCGTCAGTGACGACACCACGATCATGATCTGGAGCACCGCGCCGGGAGCGACGCCATGACACCATCTAGGCCCGTCATCGTTGTTTCGGGCCTGCCTCGGAGCGGCACCAGCATGGCGATGCAGATGCTCGCCGCCGGGGGATTCCCCACGATGTCGGATGCGCTTCGTGCCGCCGACGCCGACAACCCGCGCGGATACCTCGAGTTCGAACCGGTGAAGCAGCTCAGGCGCGACAATTCGTGGGTGGCGTCGGCGCAGGGGCGAGCGGTCAAGGTCATTCATCTTCTGCTCACCGAACTGCCCGAGGACCTGGACTACCGGATCATCTTCATGGATCGCGACCTCTCCGAAGTCATTCGCTCCCAGGCCGTCATGCTGGAGCGAAGTGGCAAGTCCGGCGGCGGCCTTACCCCCGAGCGGATGATGGCCGCCTACGAGGCGCAGCTCACGAGCGTGTTCGCTTGGCTCGCCGCTCGACCGAGGTTCCGTGTCTTGCGACTCTCGCACGCGGAGTGCGTCACGAATCCGCGCGCGGCCGCGGCGGCGATCAACGCGTTCGTCGGCGGGGGGCTTGACGAATCGAAAATGATCGTGGCGGTTGACCCGGCACTTCACCGCAATCGAGCCGGCGGTTAGGCGCCGTGGTTGGTGGCGCGGCTCGAACCTGCGCCAGATGCATTCTCGGGAAGAAACGGGAAGATTCACTCGCCGTTTCTTCCCGAGATCGCGCAATGTGTCGATGCGACCCCGCGCGCGTGAGGGGTCGTCCGTTCGTCCGCCGGTCCGTTCGTCCGCCGGTCCGCTCGTCAGTCCGTCAGTCCGTCGTCACGCCGTCGACGGCGTCGCGGCCGTGAAGGCCGCGGGACCCCAGGACTCAGGCGGCGGCTCGGGGATGGTCGCACGCGCCCGGAGGGACGCTGCCGCGTCGGCGTGCGTCTTCGCTTTCGCGTGGTCGCCCGCGCGGGCAGCGAGTGTGGCCACGAAGCGATGAGCGTCGATCAGTCCCGGCTGCATCGACAGAGCGATCTCAAATGACTGGATCGCATGGGGCGCGTCACCGAGCCAGGCGAGTGCGACGCCGAGGAAGTCGTGCGCCTCGGGTGTGGAGTGGCGGATCTCACAGGCATCGAGGCAGTGCTCGACCGCGGCATCCCATTCGCGTGTATACAGCGCCGCGCGCGCGAGGCCCACGAGCGGCCTCGGGTCCGCCGGGTCCTGCTCCTTCGCGCGGGTGTAGCGCGCCACGGCGCGGTCCCATTGCCCGAGCATTCCTCGCAGGTCCGCCCACGCGAGCGCGAGATTGGCGCGACCGAGATGGGTGCCCTCGAGGTCATCGGCAAGGCGCGCCGCCTCGTCGCGCGCGCCTGTCTGGGCCAGCGAAGCCGCAAGTTGAATCCCCACCTCAACGCACTCCGTGTGCCGCTCGAAGAACGGACGGAGTTCGCCAACACACTCGTCGTGCGCTCGCGTCGCCATCAAGCAGTTTCCGAGGTTGATCGCGAACCGCGACTCGTCGGGATTGTCGTGCAGTAGCGTCCGAAGGATCGGGAGCGCCAACTGGGGTCGACTCGTCGTCATGTAGACGACCGCGAGATTCGCCTGCGACTCTCGCCGCGCGAGCGCGAGCGATGCCTCAACATTCCCGGCAAGGGCCGGCATGTATCCGAGATCAATGAGCTGCTTGAGGGCATCGGCGGACTCGAAGGGATTCTGCGATGCAGCGGCCTCGTGCATCCCCGATGGACCATCTCGGTCGTCCCACGACGGGATCTCGTCGCGGTCCCATCCGCCGTCGAGCGCCTCGGCGAGAACTCGCCCATCCATGTCGGCACCAACAGGTAGCCCGAGGAGCGCGAGCGCAGTCGGCGTGATGTCGAGGAGCGTCGGCGAGTGGATCTTCGCTCCGCGAGCCACTCCGGGGCCAGACAGCACGAGTACGCCAAGGGGACGATGCCAGCTCGCCTCGGCCGCCGCGCGGTCGAGTTCGTTCAAGTGCCGGGTGACGGGGCGTTCACCCCCGGAGTGGAACCCGTGATCGGAGAGGAGGAGCACGGTCGTGTCAGGCCCCGCCGCCGAAAGCAGTTCTCCGAGCGCCGCGTCGTGTGCGTCGTAGACGCGAGGAATCACTTCGCCATAGAGCCGTGCCTCGTCCTTGCTCACATGCGACATTTTCGGCGGCAAGAACTCCATAAAGTGATGGCCAACGGTGTCGATGGTTTCGTAGAAGACCATCGCGCAGTCGCATGGCATCGGTGCCCTCACTGCGCGCAGCCCGGCAGCGTGGACCGTTCGCAGCCGTGCGAGCTGCTTGGCGAGCATGGCCGGCCGCGAGTCCTTCGCGCTCACAAGGCCCAGCGACGGAATGAACTCGGCGAGATCCTTGCGAGAGACGCCGCTCGCTGCGATGCGGTCGGGTGCGAACGCCCCCGCGAGTTGATCGGGATGGACCGAGCCTGCCAGCACCGGCCATGGCGCACGGCCCGCCTCGGGCGCGCCGTCCTGGAAGAGGTTCGTGACGCAGATGCCGTTGATCGCTTCGGCCGGATGCGAGGCGTACCAGGAGACCGTGTGCACGCCCATGCCTGACTGCGAGAGGATGTTCCAAAGCGCCTTCGTTCGTCTCGTCGTGCTTGAACTCACGCGCAGGCCATCGCCTGCAGGATTGGCTTCGACGAAGTTGAGAATCCCATGCTTGTCGGCGGTCTTGCCGGTGGCGATCGAACTCCACAGAATCGGCGAAAGCTTCGGCTCAAGCGTCGCGAGGTCAGCGCGCGCTCCCGCGTCGACGAGCCGCTTCAGGTTCGGCATTCGCCCTTGCGCGAAGAGCGCGTCGATCATGATCCAGTCGGCCGCATCCCAGCCGACGATGAGCAACTTTTTCGCGCGTCGGTGCGGCATCGCCGTGATCCTAGAAAAAACCCCCCGGCGCGAGGCCGGGGGGTGTGAGTTCACTGGATGTCCCGCGTCTTACGGGCAGGCGCCCCAACCCGACAGGAGCACCGTCATGTCGAGGCCGTCGGTGACGCCGTCACCGTTGACATCACCATCGGGCATGCCCCAGTTGGAGAGGATCACCGTCATGTCAAGCCCGTCGCGAATGCCGTCGCCATTGAAGTCGGCAGGGCACGCTGGTGGGGGAGGCCCGATGATGGTCATCGTGCCACTGACGACTCCTACGGCGTAGGCGCCGATCACCGCGTAGTACGGGGTACCAGCGACGAGCTCCTGCGTGAGCGGGATCCCGGTGTTGGTCCCGAAAAGGCGACTCGAGTAGAGAGACGTGCCACACCCCGAAGCGCATGCGCAGGCATCGTCGTTGTACGCGATGGACGCGAGTGCGGTGGTCGAACTTGCGGGACACTCCGACGCGATCGCGACCTTGGTGTCGTTGACCGAACCGCAAAGATCGAACTCATAGAGTCCGGTCACCGGTGGCACGAACTTGAACCAGGTCACTGAACCGATCGTCGCTGTCGCCGTCGCCGAAGAGTTCACGAGCTGATTCGGTGCATACGAAAGCGTGCTGAACGCATTTGCGCCGTAGACCGCGACGGGGGCGGTGTCGCAGGTTGCCAAGTTGGGCGGCATCACCTGCAGAGGCACCGTCGATCCGAAGGTCGTCGTTGCATCGACTCCGCCGATGACAACATAGTAGGTCGTCCCAGCAGTGGCTGTGATGGTCGCGCGCGCTCCGGTCGCGCATGTCGAAGCCCCGCAACCGACGACGGTCGCCGAAGCGTCGCACGCCGTGAGGACCGCAACCTTGACGGCCGAATCGGTCGGGCATGACTCGAACACGAAGGTGCCATCAGCCACCGCCGTGAAGCGGTAATAGTTGGCTTTGTAGAAGGTGCCGTCGCAAGTGACCAGATCGGTCGCTGTCGAGGAATTGAATACGAGCGTGTTCGAGAAGAGCTGAGCGCTTGGGTTGAACGGTGCGCATGGGTTGTACGAAGGAGGCGGTCCGCCTTGGTCGCCGGCGAGAATCGTCACGCCCGCCGACTGCTCCCATGCGTAGTCGACGAGGGTGCGCGTGCCGATCGCTGACCCGATGGCGATGCGTGCCCAGCCGTAGTGCGTGAGGCCGTCGGAGGCCAGGAACTTGAAGCCAACGGTGCCGGTGGCACTGTAGGCCCACTGTCCCGGAAGCGTTCCGATGGTCGCAGCCGATGATCCGTAGAAGTATGAGGCTGCGCCGATGGGGGTGTCGGCGTCCAGGCGCGTTCGGCCGGTCGCCGTGCCAGCTGCTGGATTGCGCATGTGGCCGGTACCAGTCGCCGCATAGAAGCTCAAGGTGCTCGTGCCGTATGGATTGATGTCCCAACCCGCGGTAGCGCTGCCACTTGACCCAGTTGTGCCCGTCTCAACATTGAGATACAAGCCGTCGATGTTTGCAGGAATGGTGATGTTGACGGGGCCGCTGTAGGCGATTTGCGCCGATGCGGCGCAGGCCGTGCTCACGGTCGCGGCACACGCCGCAAAGTGCAGTGACAGTCTCTCTCTCTTGGTAGTCATTTTCTAATCTCCCACATTTTCAAGCGGTACGGCTTGAGAACCTCGTTGGTGGCGACAACGGTGTCGCCGATCCGAGGAGTTTGTCACGGAAAGCCACGCCCGCAAGTGCAATCGGAGTGGATGGCTGCAAAAAAGAACATCGGCGGCCACAGGGCCGCCGATGGAGTATCGAATCGTTCACCGCGCTAAAGGGGCGCGGGAGACTGTCGAAGCCGCGATTAGGCGCGACGACGACGAGCCACGAGGCCAGCAAGACCGAGGAGGGCGATCGCGCCCGGAGCGGGTAGGGTCGTAATGCTTGCACCAGCGGTGCTCTCAAACGCATAGTCGACCAGCGTTCGAGAGGCCAAGCTTGCGCCA
Organism: Planctomycetia bacterium; assembly: GCA_005799475.1. GTDB lineage: Bacteria > Planctomycetota > Phycisphaerae > Phycisphaerales > SM1A02 > F1-60-MAGs104. Next base: position 7,046 of record SYGQ01000050.1, read on the forward strand.
ATCGCGATGCGCGCCCAACCGTAGTGCGTGAGCCCATCTGCGGCGAGGAACTTGAAGCCGATCGTTCCTGTCGAGTTAAACGCCCACTGTCCCACACTCGTACCAATGATGGCATTCGACGACCCGTAGAAGAACGCAGACGCACCAACTACGGCGTTGTTTCCGATGTTCGTTCGACTCGTGCTGGTGGTACCCGCGGCGCGCATGTAGCCCGTACCAGTTGCGGCGTAGAGGGCAAGGCTGGTTGTGCCGTAGGGATTGATATCCCAGCCGGCGGTGCCTGTGCCACTCGTACCCGTCGCACCGGTCTCAACATTCATATAAAGGCCGTCGACGTTCGCAGGAATGGTGAGGTTCACGATGCCGCTGTAGACGACGGCTGCATTTGCAACTCCGGCAACGGCGACCGCTGCGGTTGCCGCAACGAAGTGCTTGTTCAGACGATTCGAGATACTCATTTGTTTCTCCACAAGAAAGGGACCAAACTCGGAGCACGCATCACGGCGGCTTAGGGGTAGCCGTGGCGCATGGCGTTCGAACTACTTTCGGACGCATCGTGAAACTGCCACCGGTTCTGCGTGCGGCAAGCGAAGGAGGCGCAAATGCGTACAATTTTTGTTGCAGACTTATAGGACTATGTGGACCCTGAGCTTGCTGCCATGGAGTACGACTCAACGATGAAACTTCGGCCGTCACAGGGGCCGCCGATGGAGCCTCGAGTCCATTCGAGATATTCGCTTGTTTCTCTTCAGGAAATGGAACAAACTTCTGGGATTCATCGCTCTTGTGCGGGTGGGGAATGTGCGCCTGGCTTGAACCAGTCCCGTGCATCTTCAATCGACCGATTCCACACCGAACCATTGGCGCCTTCGACCCGTTCAATGCTGACCTCGCGCGAGACGGTGGCTCTCGCGCGATCTCGGGTTGGCTCGCCGTTCACCCAGGTCCACTGAGCCCGGAGGACTTCGTGCGTCTGAGCATCGGCCACAACTCGCACCCTGTTCGGCCCACCCTTGCCTGTGCTGGGACCTCGTCGATCAAAGGTCACGATCGACAGCGGCCTCCCATCAAGAAGGTCCTTACCGCGCGGCTGTTGGAAGGTCGTCCTGAAGCCGCGGTCGAGCTGTGAGAGCATCGCATCGAGTGTGAGTGGCTCGAGGTCTTCGGTCTCGCTCTCGACGAGGACAACGCCGGCGTCGAGCGCGCCCAACATGAGCGGGGGCCGCAACTCGCGGAGTGATTCAGCGTGCCGAGTGACCCCGTTGGGAAAGACCATCCAGTACTCGCCCCCGTCGAACCCAAAGACCACCTGGCCACGCGACTGTCGCAACGGTGGTCCCGCAGTATCGGACTGTTTCTGGGCGGGAATCGCGAATGACAGGGTCCAGCGACCCTCGGGTCCGAGCACAAGCGTCCCCTGGCGCGGCAGGCGTCCGCGAGGGTCCCCCGACGACTCCGAAGCATCCGTCTCGGAGCGGATCCGGTACACGCGCGTGCCGTGACGAGGCGTCGCGCGGATCGAGTCGAGCGTCGCAAAGGCCTGTGAGTCAGAGTCATTGGGGACGAAGAAGATTGCCAACACGATGACCGCGGCGAGCGCGAACGTGCCGCTTGCGACAGCCACCCGACGAAAAACCCGCGTGTGTAGGCGAGCGCGATCCTTGCGAACAGCGCGAATTGCACGGTCGAGGCGCCGCTGGATGGCGGCGGCCTCACCTGGACCTAGGAGCGACAAGAGGCCGTGAATGACGATGTCATCCGCGGCAGAGGGACCCGCCGAGTCGTCGCACGAGAATGGATCCAGGCCCGGAGCCTCGTCGTTCATGGCGATGCCTCCGGGAGTTCGCTGAGGACATCCTTGGACCGAAGGCACGCCGCTAGGGCGAGCCGCGCGCGGTAGAGCCGCTTTCGAAAGGTCTCGTCGGTCGCCCCGGCCGCGCGCGCGGCCACGGAGGACTCAAGTTGACGGGTGTACACCAGATCGACCGCTTCGCGAGCCTCAGGCGCGAGGCGGCCAATGCAATCGCGAAGCGCGTCGAGCCGATCGGCAAAGGTGTCGCCCGCGGCGGCCTCGACGCGACCGAACTGCTCGGTGAGCCGGTGGTGCTGCAGTTCGTCAAGGTGCGCGCGATACCGCCGCGAGCCGCGGGCCTGGCTCAGGATGGTGTTGCGAGCGATTCCTCGAAGCCATGGACCGAACGGCCTCGCTGAGTCGAACTCATCCAGCCTTCGCCACGCCGTCAGCACGGTCTCCTGGAAGATGTCATCGACCGCCGAGCGGTCGAAGGCATAGGCGTGGATGAATGCGCTGAGCATCTCGGCGTGCTGCCGGATGAGGATGTCGAAAATGTCCTCGGCGCGGGTCATTGACGCGGGGGAGTGCGGTGCCTCC
>SYGQ01000051.1 GCA_005799475.1 Planctomycetia bacterium
ATCCCCGAGGGGCATGGGCGTCCGAGAGCCGTCTTCGTAGTGACCGTGCTGGGCAGAGTCTTTTTCAACCTTCCTGCGGATGATCCGTTTGCGTGCGTCGATCGAGTGCTCGCCGAACTGCCCGAGCCCGATCCAATCGTCGTGGTCGAGGCGCACATGGAGGCGACGAGCGAGAAGGCGGCGTTGGCGCACTACCTCGACGGCCGTGTCGCTGCCGTCATTGGGACGCACACTCATGTGCCGACCGCGGACGCTCGCGTGATGCCGCGCGGCACCGCGTTCATCACCGATGTCGGGATGTGCGGGCCATATGCGTCGATCATCGGTCGCGATCCTGTGGGCGTGCTGCGAGCCATGACAACCGGCGTGCACACCCCATTCGAGATGGGGTCGGGTGACCTCCGTGCGTGTGGCTGCCTCATTGAGATGGATGTCGTGTCGCGCGGCGCGGTGTCGATCACCCGACTTGAGACGAGAGCCTCGTAGCGCGGATCAGCGCGCGGGCCCGCCCTTCACGCTCCCCCTTGCACCCTCGCATTGGGAAAGAACGGTCCCGCGCCGGGATCGATTCTTCCCATTGCCGGGGAGGGAAGCGGCCCGCGGGTCATCTTTCGACATCGTGCGTGCTCAGCCGTCGCCGGAAGCAACGCGCGACACTCTCGGCATGAGACCGATGAGGGCACTGCTCGCTGATGCATGGGCCGCGCTGATCGCGTCCAACCGAGCGGACTCTTCCAGTGGCGTTCCGGGCGAATCGATGCGTGCGTCTTCGTGGAGCCGAACGAGTTGCGCGTGCTGTGCATCCGTGCGCGCGAGTGCCTGCCAGAATCGCGATGGCGTGAGGGGCTCTCTTGCGGCCAACTCCCTCGCGCGCTCGACCTCCGACTCCATGGCCGCGATCACGGATGGAATGACGGCGGCCGCACGAACGCGCCAGATGAAGTGGTAGACGATGAAGCTGACGACGACGCCGAGCGCGACCGCCAGCGAGAAGTTCATCACGGGGAAGAGGTCGATCGACGGGCGGGGAACCTGAAGAAGCGCGAAGTCGACGACGATCATGACTTGCACGACAGGAGTCGTCGCCCGCTCGGAGGCCCCCATGCCGTAGCCAACGAGAAGGAGGAGCGGTCCAAAGACCAACAAGAGTCCCGGCAGCGTCGTGATGGTCGGCATGATGAAAATGACAACGCCGACGGCGACAAAGACCGCAACGACGACGCCGAAGAGACGCAGAAGTCCGATGACAACCGTTCCTCCGAGGGTCGCTTGCACGACGAGCATGATCGTCTCGACGCAGCCAATCCCGTGGCTCCAGTTCAGCGTGACGCAGAACAGCAGGCAGATCATGACGGCAAGCGCGCACTTCGCTGCGTGGGCGAACAGCCGATCGTTGAGCGGCACGAACCGCTCGCGACACACTCCCGCCAAGCATCCACGCAGGTTGCCAATGAGGACGCTCGCGGTGTCTGGGCGTGAGTCAAGGATCACGAGCCCGTCCAGCGCGGCCCTCGCTTCGCCGGCCGCGCGCACGGCGTCGGCGAGAGGCTGCACTCGGGGGTCAATCTCACGCGCGTGGAGTTCCGCGACGGCGTCGCGCACCGCCATCGCGAACGCCCCCGCGCGACCTGGGTCGTTGAGTGCGTCACGAAGGGCGCGAATCGTTCGCGAGGCCGCCTCGATCGTGCGAAGTGTCCTTTCGGGATCGACGCGCGAGCCGGCGAGTGCGCGCGCGGCGCTGTCCACCGCATTCGCGAGCCCATTCACCGCGCCGATGAGTGCCATGACGCTGGGTCGGTCACCACGCTGGAACTGGGCGTCGGTCTCGGCGCGCTCCAGCGTCTCGATGCACTCAGAAATCCGAAACGGATTGACCTCGGCAGCGGGCGCAGGAGCGTCGCGGCGCTCGTTCGTCGATGTCGCGAGCCCAGAGAGCGATTCGATCGGCCGCGACAAGAGATGGGCGAGTTGCTCACGAAGGAGCGTCGCCGGGGAGCGCGGCCACAGAAAGACATGCGCCAGTCCGCTGATGATCACCCCGATGGCCCCCGAACGAAAGACCATGAGCGTCTGCTGCTCAGCGTGCTCCTTGTCGAAGATGATCATGAAGCACGCCACGATGAAGAGGTAGGCGCAACAGAAGTAGCTGCCCCGATACCGGCTCGAAACCATGAAGTACACGAGGGCGGTCACCATCACGAACATGACCGAGAGATAGAACCATGGCTGCTGGATGAAGAGCGCCGCGAGCGCGATCGCCGCCGCGCAACCCACCGTGGCACCGATCAGATTGAGCACGAGGTGCGTGAGCGACCGCGCGTCCTTCAAGTGCGTCGTGATGAGCAGGATCGTCATTGCCGGATAGAGGAGTTCCATCCACAGCGACACCTGGAGCGTGATGATCGCCATCCCGGCGATCGAGAGGCGTGCCGCCGCGCGCCAACGGTTGGGGCTCGGGCGCCACTCTCGGCGGATTCTTGTGCCGAGGTCGTCTGGGGCGGGCGGTGCCGGTCGTGCGTCAAGAGGAGGAGCCGCGAGCACGAGTGGGGCCGATGCTAGTCCGACATTCGCGTGATAACTTGCCCGCCCCTATGACCATCACCATCGGCTCCAAGGCTCCACCGTTCACGCTCCCCTCGGGACCCGGATCGCCCGTCGATGTCGGCGCGCTTCTTGGTCGCGAGAAGATCGTCCTCCTCTTCGTCCCGTTTGCTTTCAGTTCGCTGTGCACAGCGGCCGTGTGTCACCTTCGCGACGAGTGGTCAAGGTGGGACGCACTCGGGTGCAAGGTGTTCGTCGTGAGCGTGGACTCGCCCTTCGCGGTGGCCAAGTGGCGCGAATGCGATCGCATCCCGTTCCCGGTGCTCTCGGACTTCAACAAGGATGTCTCCCGTTCGTACGGCGCGCTGCACGAGGACCTGAAGGGTCTCAAGGGATTCGCCAAGCGTTCGGCGTTCGTGATCGATGCCACGGGCGTGGTGCGCTACGCATCGGTGAACGAGGACCCGAGCGTGCAAGTCGACTTCGCCGCCATCGAGCAGGCAGTCAAGAGCTGCTAGGACGGGCTCGTCCGTAGCCGCCGCCACCTGGGGTTTCGATCTCGATGGCGTCGCCGCGATGGAGCGTCGCCGCCGCGATTCCCGGGAGCGTCTCGATGCGCCCGTTGGCTCGAAGGATGCGCTGCGCGCCTCGCGTGCCCGGGCTTGCGCCGTTCAGCCCGTATGGGGATTCCTTTCGGTGCTGCGAGAGAAACGAGAGTTCGACGCGCTCGTGGAAGCGAATCCGTCGCACGAGGCCGTCGCCGCCCTTGTGTCGGCCGCTGCCGCCCGAGCCCTTTCGAATCCGGAACGCGTCGAGTCTCACGCCGTAGCGGCGCTCGAGGACTTCGGCATCTGTGATGCGCGTGTTGCTGATGTGCGTGTGGATGCCGGATTCGCCGGGACCGAGTTCAGTGGCCCCCGCGCCGCCGGCGATCGTCTCGTAGAAACCGTAGCGATCGTTGCCGAAGAGCAGGTTGTTGATCGTGCCCTGGCTGCAGGCGGCCATTCCGAGCGCGCGCCAGAGGAGGTCGACGAGGCGCTGGCTCGTCTCGGTCTGGCCGATGGCGCAGGCCGGGCACGCGGAGGGTGGTCCGGAGAAGTCTGGCGCGAGAATGGAACACGCGGGGATCCTCAAGTCGATCGGATCAAGGAGTCCTTCGTTGAGAGGGAACGCGGGGCCGTCGGCCCCGAGCGACTCGCCCACCAAGACCCGCAGCGTGTACATGACGGCGGCGCGAGTGACCGCCGATGGAGCGTTCAGGTTGCGCGGGTGCTGCGCCGAGGAGCCAGCGAAGTCGACCGTGAGGCGGCGGCGGTCGCGTGAGCGCGCGAGGCGCACACGAAGTGGCGAGCCGTCGTCGAGGAACTCTTCGGCTTCAGTCTCGTCGAACGGAAGCGAGGCGATGGCGCGCGCCGCGCCGTCGGATGAAGCCTTGCGCAGTCGGGCGGCGCAGCGTGTGAGCTCGGCGGCGCCGCGCGCGCGCACGATTTCTGGGATGAGCGCGGCCGCAAGCGCATTCGCGGCGACCTGCGCACGGGCGTCCATCAGGTTGTCGTGGACGAGGCGGCTCGGCCAGCGGCCGCCCGCGAGCGCTCGTTCAAGTCGGTCAAAGTGATCGCGCCCGCGTTCGACGACTAGGGTCGGTTCGAGGACGCAGCCCTCCTCTTCGAGGGTCGTGGCGTCGGGGGGCATCGAACCGGGTCGAGTTCCTCCGACCTCCGCATGGTGCGCACGGTTGGCGGCGAACGCAAGAAGGGGGCCGTCCTTCGCGAAGATTGGCGAGATCGCCGTGAAGTCCGGAAGGTGCGAGCCGCCGAGCCTCGGGTGGTTGACGATGACCGTGTCGCCGCGAGCAAAGCGGTGCACGCGCATGACCGCGCGGACACACTCACCGAGGGCCCCGAGGTGAATCGGGATGTGCGGCGCGTTCACCATGAGCACACCACGCGCATCGAGGAGGCCGCATGAGTAGTCGAGGCGATCCTTGACATTGGGTGAGATCGCGGTGCGGCGAAGTTGCTCTCCCATGTCGGTGGCGATCGAGGCCAGTCGCGAAGCCAGGAGTTCCCCAACGCCGCCTTCGGAGGCGCCCTTCGCGCGGCGCGCTCGCGTCATGACAAGCGTTCCCAAGGGGCCGACTCGAGCTCTCCAGCCAGGCGCCACGAACGCGCTCGAGTCACTGCGGGTCAGCGAACACGGACCCGTGAACAACGAGTTGGCGTGGGTGCTGCCGGGGCGATCGCGCTCTGCTGGCGGCGTGAGCTCGGCGACGACGCGGAGTCGTTCGAGTTCGAGCGCGACACCCCGCGGAGCTGGGTATCCGTAGACCTGCGCGAACCGTTTCGCGAAGTCGGTGCGAAGGCGCGCGCACATGGCGGTGCCCGATCGCAGACGACCTGAGATCGCGAGGTCGAGCGATTCTTCCTGGCCCTTGATCCTTACCAGGGCCCGTGCGTGAATCGTTGCACGCCGTGCCGCGATCGGTGCGAGGCGGCGCAGTTCGGCCCGAGCATGTGCGCACGCGCGCGCGAGTCGCCGTGAGATGTCGGGGCCCAGGGGCGCAAGCTCTGTGATGCTCACGACGCGCGAGAGTGGCGCCCGCGAAATGCCCTGTGCGCAGAGCACTCCGGACGCTTGGGGGTAGAGGACCGTCGAGATCCCGAGCCGCTGCGCAACGGCGCAGGCGTGGAGCGCGCCGCTGCCCCCGAAGGCGACGAGAGCGTGGTCGCGTGGATCGAAGCCCTTTCTGATCGTGACCGTGCGGATCGCGTTGGCCATGGTCTCGTCGGCCAGTGCAACGAAGGCCTCGAGCATCGCGCGTTCCGATAGGTCGCGACGGCCGCCTGCTCGCAGGGAGCGGTGGACCTCACGGGCGCGTCGGCGAGCGGCGGCTGCGTCCAAGGGAATCGGCATCTTGGAGGGGTCGATGCGGCCCAGCAGCAGGTTGGCGTCGGTGAGCGTGAGTGGACCGCCTGCGCCGTAGCACGCGGGGCCGGGATTCGCCCCGGCGCTGCGCGGCCCGACTCGCAACGAACCGCCGTCGCCCCAAAGAATGGACCCGCCGCCGGCTGCGACGCTCTCAACGGCGACACACGATCCGGCCATCGTGACAGTGCCGACGGTCGTCTCGTCTTTGAGTTCGGGGGCGCCATCGAGGCGCGCCACATCCGCGCTGGTTCCTCCCATGTCGAGGGTGATGCACCGTGCAACGCCGCACGCGCGCGCGAGCGATGCGGCACCGAGGACGCCCCCAGCCGGGCCCGACAGCAGGCTTTCGCGCGGATGGAACGCACTCGACGGGGTGAGACCGCCCGCGCTCGTCATCATGAAAATGCGTGCTCCTCCCGCCGAGCGTTGGATGGACTCAACGAACTCGCCCACTGGCCCAGAGAGCGAAGCGTCCACGAGCGCGCTGCGTGCGCGCGGTTCGTACCGCGACGATGCGCCGCACTCATGCGAGAGGGTCACCCATTCGAAGCCTTGACCGCGAAGGATCCTTGCCACGCGTCGTTCCTGCGCGACGGCCTTGGGTCGACTCGCGTCGGCGTGCAAGAGTGCGACGGCCGCCGCGCGAATCCCGCGTTGGTGGACTCGGAGGGCCGCTCGACGCAGCGACGCGTCGTCGAGCGGCGCAATCACAGTGCCCGACGATGCGACCCGTGCGGAGACTCCGATCGAAGCGCGCTCAAGCGGCGGTGCCTTCGTCGGCGCGCGTGCGAAGATGTCGAGCCGGCGCTGGTCGCCGATGCGAACGATGTCTTCGAGTCCCTCGTTGACCACGAGGACGACTGGCGTTGTCGCCCGTTCAAGGAGCGCATTGGTCCCACGAGTCGTGCCCACGCAAATCCGGCAGTCGTCGAGCGGTTCGCCGGCGGCTCGCTCAAGGACCACGCGCGTGGCAAGGATGGGCGCTTCCCATGGCGACACAAGGTCGATGAACGCGCGCGTCGGATCGACCCGCGCACGGCCATCAAGCTGGAGGAGAAGTTCTCCTTCGGCGGCGATCGCGACGCGAAGGATGCGCGCGCCGTTGCGGCCATTGACGCGGAACCCCGGAAGAAGCGCGACCGCGAAGGCGCCTGAGAGCGCGGTCGCGAGGCGAATGCGGAGGTGGTTTCCATTCACGGAGAGACGGGTGGCTCGAAGGGCCGACGAACTCAATACTTTCGCACGCCGCTCGGGGTCGCCGCGCTTTCGCGCCACGCAGTCCGTAAAGGTGCCGCCGGTATCGACGCCGACTTCCCAGAGCGGTCCTTCTCGTGAGGCACTATGCGCGCGAGTGCGCGGGGGCATCTTGGGACTGTAGTTGAGCCCGAGGGG
>SYGQ01000052.1 GCA_005799475.1 Planctomycetia bacterium
AGAGATGGCTTCGAGGAGCGGGACAGGCGAAACAAAGGACACCGGAACCCCGCGGGTGTCCCCAACGCTGTGGGCCGCGTTGGCAATCGCGTAACACAGGCGCGCCTGTGTCGCGAGGTCCTGCGTGGGAGTCTTCGTTTGCTCCTGAAGCGCGCGCGCCGCGGCATCGATCAGCCCCGCGTCGATGGCTTCCACTCGCGCCTGCGCGGAACGAATGCGCTCGCGCAGCGACGCATCGAGGCCTCCACGCAACTCAAGGGTCTTCGCGAGTGCCTCATTCAGTGCCGCGCCATCAGCGGCGTCGAATGTCGCGTGCGCTTCGTACGCGGTGACTTCGGCCGGTGCCATCGCCTTGACGACGCTCTCGCGCAGCCCGGCATCGCGAAGCGCACTGGCCCCAACGAGCGACAGCCAACGAACGGCGCGATCAGACGTCAAGGGGGGGGGAAGGAGGCGGTCGGCTCGAACGGTGACGGCCTCCACCTGGGGAGAGGCCGGAGGAGCTCCACGGGGGATCAGGAACCCCGCCGCGAAGGTGGCAACGATGCCGAGCGCCGGAAGCATCCGAGGAGCATAGAACCGAAATGGCTCTGAGAGAACTGGGAAAAACGGGAAAAACTTTCGATCCATGCTTGCCACAGGAGGTCGACGGGGTAGTTTGAGGTCACGGGAACTCTTGCGTTTCGGGGTCCTTCTGCGGGCATCAGACAGCGTTCGGTGGGTCTACATGATTTGGGGTGCAGTGTATGAACAAGTCAAGAGTTGTCGCGGCGGTGTACTCAGCCTCTGCCGCGTTGGGTCTTTGCGATGTCGCCAGCGCGACTGTGACGGGACTATCAGTTGAGTACAACGGGGTCCACGCTGCCACCGGCCGACACATCTACAGCGTCTATGTCTTGAGTAACGGCCCCACCGCCGGCGGCATGCACGATGTCATGCTCAACATGATCGGCCACCAGGTCATCGCCGGCGACATGATGGAAGTCGTTCACACTGATGGGTATGTGGATGACAGTTCCGCGAGCCCCGGCCACTGGAATGCTTCGTACACCAGCGCGTCGACGGCGGCTACCTCGAACAAGTTCAAGGACTCGTATGTCACGATCACTGGCAAGACCGGCTATGCCGCATCGACTCGTCTCGACCCGAGCTTTGGCTCAGGCGTGAACGATCCCGCCAACCCGGCGATCCCGGCTGCCGCTGGTTGGCACACCGCCGATCCGTATGTCGACATCCTCATCACCGGTGGCAAGATCAAGGTCATGCAGATTGCGGTGACTGGAAACCAAGCCGAGCACTACTACCGCGGCAAGATGTCCGTGGGCTACAAGCTCCAGAACACCTCGACCCCGCTCTACGCGATGTTCTTGGAGTATGGGATTGGAAGTTCCCCGTCCTCCGACTTGGACGGCGATGGGGTGCCCAACGCAAGCGACAACTGCCCGGCGGTGAGCAATCCCGACCAAGCGAACAACGACGGCGACTCGATGGGAGATGTATGCGATGCCGACGATGACAACGACGGCGTTCCGGACTCGTCGGACAACTGCCCAACATCGAGCACTCCCGACCAGGCAAACAACGACGGCGACTCGATGGGAGATGTATGCGATGCCGACGACGACAACGACGGGGTAGACGACCTGACTGACGCATTTCCACTCGACGCGAGCGAATCCGTCGACACCGACGGGGATGGTCAGGGCAACAACGCTGATCAAGACGACGACAACGACGGGGTTCCGGACTCGTCGGACAACTGCCCAACAGCGAGCAATCCCGACCAAGCGAACAATGACGGCGACTCGATGGCCGATGCATGCGATGCCGACGACGACAACGACGGGGTCGCCGACCCGAGTGACGCATTCCCACTCGACGCGAGCGAGTCCGTCGACACCGACGGGGACGGTCAGGGCGACAACGCGGATCAGGATGATGACGGCGACGGCGCTGCGGATTCCGCAGACAACTGCCCGATGGTGAGCAATCCGGATCAGGCAGATTGCAACGGCAACGGTACCGGCGATACCTGCGAGACACCGGCGTACGACTGCAATGGTGACGGTGTTTCCGACGAGTGCCAGGGCGGCGTTGTCGTTGCGGCAGCCTCGCCTGACCTTGGGCCGCCGTCGGGAGATGCGCCGATTGAGTACTCATTCGGAGCTGTGCCTCTCGCGGAGACGGCCGTCCTCATCGGAATCGATGTACGCGGCGACCTCGACGGCAACACAGAGTGGATCGACATCTCGATCAATGGCACCGCGCCGCAGCGATTCTTCGAAGTCGGCGGAAGCGACTGCTCTGCAGCACCCGACCACGCGGAGATCACGCTCACGCGCGAGGCGTTCAATGCGGTCCTCGGCACCGGAGGCCAACTCAGCATCGCGATGACCTGTCCATCGGCAGTGGATCCGAGCGAGTGCAAGGGAGCAGGCTTCTCGAGGTTCACAGTCAGCTATCTGGGGATCAATCCGTGGACCGGCGATTGTGACTCAGACGGGCGGCTGGACCATTGCGCGATCGCTTCGGGACTTGTGCCCGATTGCAATGCCAACGGCACTCCCGACTCGTGCGACATCGCACAGGGCAGCGCGTTCGACTGCGACGGCAATGGTGTGCCCGACTCGTGCGATTCTGACGATGATGGTGATGGCACCATTGACGCCTGCGACGGTTGTCCAGCTGACGCCGCCAAGACTGCTCCGGGTCAGTGCGGTTGCGGCGCACCCGACACGGACACCGACGGCGACGGCACGGCCGACTGCAACGACGAGGACGATGACAACGACGGCGTCGCAGATGGCCAAGATGCGTTCCCGCTCGATGCCGGCGAAAGTGTCGATAGCGATGGCGACGGCGTGGGCGATAACGCCGACACGGACGACGATGGTGACGGCACCCCCGATGACGCCGACGGATGCCCGCACGATCCATTCAAGACAACACCAGGCCAGTGCGGCTGCGGCGTCCCAGACTCCGACGCCGACTGGGACGGTATCGCCGACTGCATCGACAACTGCGCGTCTGTCCACAATCCTGGGCAAGGCGACTGCGACGGTGATGGCGTTGGCGATGCGTGCGAAGGAGAACCAGACTGCGACGGCAATGGAGTGCCCGACTGGTGCGACATCGCGCACGGTGGGGTGCCCGATTGCGACGGCAATGGGTACCCCGACTCCTGCGACATCGACAGCGGGTGGGTGCCTGACTGCAATGCCAACGGTGTCCCGGACAGTTGTGACCTCGCGAGCGGTGCCTCTGGCGATTGCAATGCGAACGGGATTCCCGACTCGTGCGATGTCGCCCAGGGCGGCCTTGATTGCGACGGGAACGGAGTCCCGGACGCCTGCGACATCGCGTCGGGCGCGCCAGACACCGATGGCGACGGCCGCCCAGACAGTTGCCAAACGGTCACAGTGCCGGGCAACTACGCGACGATTCAGGCAGCGATCGACAGCGCGTCATCGACCGAGCTGCGCATCGTGTCCTTGCCGGCGGGCACATTCTCAGGCCCGATCATCATTGATGGCAAGCCGATTCTGATTCGCGGCGCTGGCGCCGCGTCGACGATCATCTCGGGTACCGGCGCACCTGCAATGTCGGTCGTGCAGTTCCGGGACGCTCCGTCGTTGGCAGGGCTCGAGGGGCTCACCGTGAGCGGAGGCAGTTCCGGTACGCCGTGGCCGCCTGAGACAGAGGCCCTCACTCTTGGCGGCGGCATCTTCTGTCTCAATAGCAGCATGCGGATCATCGACTGTGTCATCGAAGACAACAGTGGCGGATGGGGCGGCGGTATGTATGTGCTCTACGGTGGCGGACTCATCGAGCGCTGCACATTCCGCGACAATGTCGCCAACGCGGACGGCGGCGGGTTCCAGACCTTCTGGTCCACCACGCAGTTCGTGGACTGCACTGTCGAGTTCAACTCGTGCGTGAGCCGCGGTGCTGGCGCCCACATTGTTGGGGGCCACAACACGCTCACGCGCGTCACCTTCCGGTCCAACCTGTCGGTGAATGTCGTGGGTGGACTCTCATGGTCGGCGCTCTCGGGTGAGACCACGCCGAACAGTTTGCTGGTGGACTCGTGCGCCATCACGGACAATCGCGCCCTCGTAGCTCAGGGCGGACTCGGTGCCGTGGGAGCAGGTTCAACCATCACGATTCGATCGACGGTGGCGTGCAGCAATCTCCCTCGGCCCAATGTGGGTGGTGAGTGGACCGATGGCGGAGGCAACAGTATCTGCGACTGCTCGACGGATGTGAACGACGACGGTCAAGTCAATGCTGTCGATCTCGCCGCGCTGCTCGGAGAGTTCAGTAGTTGCACCACCTGCACCACCGACTTCAACGGCGATGGTGTTGTCGACGGGTCGGATGTCGCCATGCTGCTGGCGCAGTGGGGTCACTGCGGCGGGTAGCTGCCGCGAGCGAGCGGTCTATCGTGCGCGCGCCCAGCGAATGAGTTCGCGCGGCGACGGCGGTTTGCCCTGCATGAGGACACCGACGCGGAAGATTCGCGCTGCGGCCCAAACGAGCAGCAGCGTCCCCGCGGCATTCACGCCGAGCGCTGCAACGACTTGCCACGCCGGGATCGGCTCCACGGCGCCTGTCGTTCTGAGCACCATCACGAATGGCCCACATGGAGGGATGAACCCCGCAATCGTCGCGAGCCAGCCGGTCGGGTTCTCAGTGATGGGGAGCCAGAGAATGAGTGGCACCATCATCACGATCATGGCGGGTTGCACAAGAGACTGCGCTTCGCGAAGGTCGCTCACTGCGCTGCCGACTGCGGTCATGATGGCCGCCACCATGAGGTAGCCCATCACGAACCACACAAGAAAGAGGAGGATCGTCGAGAGGGGCACGAGGTCGGTCATCGCCGCGAGGGCGAGTCCGAAGAGCCCAGCCACGCCGTAGGTCGACAACATCAGCGCGCTTACGGCGCTCTGGCCGAGGATCTTGCCCGTCAGGAGTTCCAAGGGGCTCGCCGCGGAGAGAAGGACCTCGATCACCTTACTCGACTTTTCTTCAATCGTCGTCGTGAGCAGTTGATTCGCGCTGGTGAACGCGGCGATCCACATGAGCATCATGAACGCGCCGGGAAGGATGAAGCGAAACTTGGTGTCCTCGCGGGCGGCATCGCCCTCGTCGGAGAGTCTTGAGGTCGACGCCTCGGGCCGACGCAGGAGCGCGCGAGTGGCTGCAAGATCGCCGCCGTGCCGTTCAACACGCGCGACAACCGTGGCGTCGCGAGCGACGCGTTCGATGAGCGCGGTCGTTTTCGCGGGAGAATCGGTGGGGACGAGCAGCGTGATGGCAAGGTCTTCGGGGGATGCCTTGCTCAAGAGGGCGGCAGGGACTTCGACGAGCCCGAGAAGCTCGCCTGCCTGAACCTGCGTGCGATGTGCCGTGAGGTCGTCCTTGATGTCGACCCTCTTCACTGTGATGTTGACGCGAGCGAGGTGGGCGAGCGCGTCGGCGGCGTCGGGATCGAACTCCTCGAAGGGGCCGCGCGTGTGCGCGTCCGCGGGGCCTCCACCCGTCGCGCGATCGGTGCGATCCATTGCGAATGCACTCTCCATCGCCTCCGCCACAGATCCGTCTTCGTCGGCGACGACAAGCGTCCCGTGCACCGGCGTGGGCCTGTCGGAGAGAAGAAACGGCATCAAGCCGATCACGCCAAACATAACCATCGGAAACGCCAGCGCTCCGATGATGAATCCCTTCGTGAAGACGGTGTGGCGGAACTCCCGCCAAGCGATGGTGAGAACGCGGGAGAGGCGAACTCCGCTTCCCGACGCCGAGGTGATCGCTCTCGTGGCGTTCTCCATCATGCGGGCACCCTCGCGGGCGCTCGCGCGTGCCCGCCATGGTCCGTGACCAGTCGCACGAAGACATCGTCGAGAGTTGCGCGCGCCATCTCGATCCGCCGGCACGGTGTGGCCTCGAGGGCCAACGCCATCACCTTGCGCGCATCGGCGGTGTCGGCGAGGTCGAGGATTCGGACGCGAGGATCTTCGGCGACGCGAACGCCACGGACACCTTGGATCTGCGCGAGGCGTTCGGGGGTCGCGTTGTCGCCGGTGATCTCCATCTCGATTTCGATGGCCCTCGGGGCATGCGATTCGAGGACAGCGGAAGTCGCGCCGTCGAGGATCTTCTCGCCGCGATTGATGAGGACCACACGATCGCAGAGCTGCTCGGCCTGCGCCATCTGGTGCGTGGAGAAGAGAATCGTGCGCCCTTCGCTGTGCAAGTCCTTGACGATCTTGAGCAGCACGCGTGCGTTGACTGGGTCGAGCCCCGAAAAGGGTTCGTCGAGGACGATGAGGTCGGGTTCGTGCAGGACCGAGGCAATGAACTGCACCTTTTGCTGCATTCCCTTGGAGAGCTCTTGGCAGCGCGACTTGAACACGCCCCGCAGTTCGATGCGCTCGAGCCACCGCGCAACGCGCTCCGAGAGTCCCGCGGCGGGGAGACCCTTCAAGCGCCCGATGTAGACGAGGAACTCGCCCACGCGCATGCGCCGGTAAAGGCCTCGTTCTTCCGGCAAGTAGCCGATGCGGTCCTTCATGTCGAGCGCATCGCCACCGAGCACGGACAGTTCGCCTTCGTCAGGGCGAATCAGAGACATGATCATGCGAATCGCCGTGGACTTGCCGGCGCCGTTTGGTCCGAGGAGGCCGACGAGCGAGCCTCGCGACACAGTCAGATCAAGCGACTTGACCGCCTCGACCGCGCCGAAGCGCTTGCCGACGCCGCGGAGTTCAACTGCCAAACGAGAGCCGCTCACTTGGTGGCGGGCTTCACAGGTGGTGGCGGAACCGCTTGCGTCGTGACGAGTGCCTGAATCTCCGCCGGAAGTGCAAAGACCGCGGGATCGACCGGTGAGAAGTCGATTGAGTCGACGGTCACGCGCTGCATCTGGCCCATCGTGGTCGCTTCTTGAACTTTGGCCACCTTGCGTCCGGAGAAATCCCCGTAGTCCTTGTAAATCGAAATCACTTGCATCGTCCCGAGAGAACTCTCGACGGTGTCTTCCGACCCCGTGAGGAGCCCAGTGTCAACGGCGTAGTACTTGAAGGAGTCGATCTTGCCCTTGGTGAACTTCACCTTGTAGCAGGTGGTTCCCTTGAAGGCGACTTCAGCGACCACCTCGACCGCGTCGTAGCCCTTGCCGGGGTTGATCTCCGACTCCGAACTCGCCTCGCGCTTGACCTGCGCGAGTTCCTCGGCCGTCATCAGACTCGGGCCGCGCATGGGGTCGATCGTCCAGCCCACGGACTTGTTCATGCCCTGGGAGATCTTGCCGAAGCCGGGGATCGTCGTCTCGACGAGCAGGAAGTCTGGAGAGCACGACTTCGTCACAATCTGCCCCTTGAGCCCTTGGGCGGGCATCTCGATGGCGCCGTGTTGTGTGCGCGAGGACTGCTGCGCAATGAGGTCCGCGCCGCCGACTGCCTTTACCGAGTGAGCGAACACTTCGTCCACCGTCGGGAGCGCCTTCGCTGGTGCCGAGGGAGTCGCTTGTGGCGCGGGCACAGGGGATTGTGCGGACGAGTGCGCACTCGCCGCGAGGAGCGCGAGGAGCGATGCGATGCGGATGGCTCGGGGGTTTCTAGTGGTCATGGTTGTGGGGTCCGTTGTGATGCGATCCACTGGAGCGCATCGCGAAGTTCAGGATCGAGCGAAGCAGTGTAGTCAGCGCGGGTGGGCGCATCGCCGACCCGCTGGAACGCACCGGCACCCTCGACGCTCACGCCCGAGGGCGTGTTGAAGTCGCCGATGGCGTGAAGGAACACATCGCCGTTCTTGAGCGTGTGTGTCGTGGCAGGGAGCGCCGCACCGGCAGAGCGTTGCCCAAAGCACTCGGCGCGTCCGGCATCGACGAGACCCGCCGCGAAGATCTCGGAAGTGCTGCCGGTGTGGCCGTCGATGAGAATCGCCAGTTGACCCCGACACACTCCAACGGTTGCGCCGGTGCGATCAACGGTGCGCGGGTTCGTCTTGAACTCGATGGTCGTATCGCGCGACCGCATCGAGCCCAGCGAGGTCGGGGTGGCAAGGAAGTGTCCGGCGACGCCGGTGGCCATCAGCCCCAATCCGCCGGGGTTCCCACGGAGGTCGATGATGACACCGTCGGCGGACCTGAACTCGAAGAGCGCGTCGTCGATGCGCGCGGAGAGCGCGGGCATCCAGATGGAGAATCGCAGGTAGCCGACGCGCCCGATCCGCGCCGGGTCGACGCCCAGCGCTGAGATCTCGTCGTCGGCGAGCCACCGCGAATCGGCCTCGGCGGGAAACGGCGGGAGATTGCCGAGTGTGACGACTTCACCCGGTGGATCGTCGAGCGTGATATCGACCTCGTGCTTGGATCCGCCGCCGTCGACGAAGGTGTAGCGCGGGGTCATGCCTGGCCGCCCTCCGACGAATCCGTCGATCGCGTGCGCGCGCTGAAGGCGTTCGAGACTCGTGCGCGGCTCGCCAAAGGGCTCGATCACCGTGGCCAGCGGATCACCTTCAGCCTCAGTGAGGATCCATCCGTTCCTTACGCCGGCGCGCGCGGCGGGTCCGCGCGGGTCAACGCGTGTGACAACGGCGTCGTGGCCGATCACGGTGAGGGTCATCCCCGACCAACCGCCCGTCGCTTCCGCCGTTCCCGAGACGCTGTGCGGGATGATGGCGAAGTGGCTCTCGCCGAGCGTCTCAAGCATGTCCTCGAGCACGCTGCGGAGCTCCTGATCGCCGCGCGAGTGGACCGCCCGTTCACGAAACTGCAGTCGTGCATCGTTCCACTGTCCCTTGTTGATCGTCGGATCGGGATGGGTGTCGCGCACGATCGCCCAGACTTCGTCGAAAACTT
Source organism: Planctomycetia bacterium (assembly GCA_005799475.1). Taxonomy (GTDB): domain Bacteria; phylum Planctomycetota; class Phycisphaerae; order Phycisphaerales; family SM1A02; genus F1-60-MAGs104. The sequence continues at coordinate 8,867 of SYGQ01000052.1, forward strand.
CACCATTGAGTTGCGCGAGCGATCCTGCGGGCGGACTTGCTTGGCGCGGCGTCGTCGTCGGCACAGGAGCGTGGCACGCGCACACGCACGCGACGGCAATCGAAAGGCAGCACCACGGAACGGTGCGTCGCGGAGTGTGATGGGGGGTCATTCGCCGAGTATCGCAGAGCAGGGCGCACGCCGGTGCGGAAGCGCGGATCGATGCATCCGTTCATCCGGATGAACGGTTGAAGCCGAAGGGAGAACGATCTACGCTCCCCTCGTGGCCACCTTCCTCGGAGCCCTCGATACGCGCACGCTCGTCTTCGACGGCGCGATGGGAACTTCCATTCATGCCTGTGCCGACTGTGCCAAGGAGGACTGGCTCGGGCGCGACAACTGCACCGACATTCTCGTGCGAAGTCGCCCTGACTTGATTCAGCGCATCCACGAGAGCTTCCTCGCGGTAGGGGCCGATGTCGTCGAGACCGACACCTTTGGTGCGAACGCACTCGTCGCCGCCGACTTCGATGCGGAGATGGTGTCGTTCGTGCGCGACCTCAATGTGCGCGCCGCGCGTGTGGCGCGGGCGGCGTGCGACCGCCACGCGTCGCCGGGCCGGCCGCGATTCGTTGCTGGGTCGATGGGCCCGGGCACGAAGCTCATCACGCTCGGTCAGGTGAGTTGGGAGACGATGCTCGCGTCGTACCGCGAGCAGGCCTCGGGCCTCATCGAAGGTGGCGTGGACTGCCTCATCGTCGAGACATGTCAGGATCTCCTGCAGATCAAGTGCGCGGTGACGGCGTGCCTTGAGGCGATCGAACAGGCGGGGCGGACGGTTCGCGATTGTCCGGTTCTCGTGTCCGTGACCATGGAAACAAGCGGGACGACGCTCGTTGGGTCCGACATCGACGCCGTCGTGAACGCGCTCTCGCCGTTTCCCATTGCGTCGCTGGGCATCAACTGTGCGACCGGACCCGTGGAGATGGCGCCACATGTCGCGTTCCTTGCCAAACACTGGGCGCGACCGTTCTCCGTGATTCCCAATGCGGGACTGCCGCTCCTCATCGACGGCCGCACGGAGTACCCGCTCACTCCCGGCGATTTCGCCATCGCCATGCGCCGTTTCCTTGAAGAGGAGAAGGCGGAGATCGTCGGCGGTTGCTGTGGCACCACCCCGGCACACATCGCAGCCCTGCGCACGGCGGTGCCCATCGGCGACTCTCGCGCGAAGCGAACGATCGAGGCCCTGCCGGTGGCGTGCTCGAGTCTCTACACGGCAACGGACTTCAAGCAGGAGAGCTCGTTCCTCATCGTCGCCGAGCGCACAAACGCGAACGGGTCCAAGAAGTTCAAACAAATGCTCGATGCGGAGGACTGGGATGGTCTCGCATCCATCGCCAAGGCGGAGGTGCGCGACGGCTCGCATGTTCTGGATGTGTGTGTCGACTTCGTTGGCCGCGACGGCGTGCGCGACATGCGCGAGACGCTGGCGCGCATGGTGCGACAGGTCAATGCGCCGATCATGATCGACTCGACGCAGGCGGATGTCATCGAGGCCGGGCTCCAGCACGCGCCTGGACGGTGCATCGTGAACTCGATCAACCTCGAGGACGGTGAAGAGCGGATGAACCGCGTCTGCCCACTGCTCAAGCGATATGGCGCCGCATGTGTCGCCCTCACCATCGACGAGGATCCGCAGGCGGGCATGGCCAAGACCGCCCAGCGCAAGCTGGCGATCGCCCGGCGCATTCACGATCTCTACACTCGCAAGTGGGGACTTCCCGAAGAAGACCTCTTCTGGGATCCGCTCACATTCACGATCGCTACAGGAACCGAAGACGACCGGCGCCTCGGCCTTGAGACACTCGAGGGCATCCGGCTGATCGCCGAGGCATTCCCGCGCTGCTCGGTGATTCTGGGCCTGTCGAACATCTCGTTCGGGCTCAAGCCGGCCGCGCGCGCGGTGCTCAACAGCGTGTTCCTCCACGAGGCACGGTCGCGTGGGCTCACTGCAGCGATCGTGCACCCGTCGAAGATCCTGCCCGAGGCGCGCATCCCGCGCGAACAGTGGGAGGCGGCCGAGTGGCTGATTTTCGATCGGCGCGGTGCCGCGCGGCCAGAAGGCAAGCCTGAATCGTTCGATCCGCTCCTGCACTTCATCGCGCTCTTCCCAGACGATGTGGCGGCGGTCATCTCACGCGCGCCCGTCGCCGCGCTCACGCTCGAAGAACGACTGCAGCGGCACATCGTTGACGGTGAGGAGGCGGGGCTCGCGCAAACGCTCGACGAGGCACTCGTGGTCCACGCGCCGCTGGCCATCATCAATGACCACCTGCTCGCGGGCATGAAAGTGGTGGGCGAACTGTTCGGCTCTGGGGCGATGCAACTGCCCTTCGTGCTTCAGAGCGCGACGGTCATGAAGCGCGCGGTCGCGCACCTGCAGCCGCACATGGATCGCGTCGGTGTCGATGCGAAACCCAAGGGCGTCGTGGTCCTTGCGACCGTCGCCGGCGATGTCCACGACATCGGCAAGAATCTTGTCGACATCATTCTCTCCAACAACGGCTACAAGGTCCACAATCTCGGCATCAAGCAGCCCCTTGCAACGATTCTTGAGGCGTGGCGGAAGACAGGGGCCGACGCGATCGGCATGAGCGGCCTCCTCGTCAAGAGCGTCACGGTGATGGAAGAAAACATCCGCGAGATGAACCGGCTCGAAGTTGCGGCTCCCCTCATGCTCGGCGGCGCGGCGCTGACGCGACACTATGCGGAAGGGCACCTGCGGAAGCTCTATCGCGGCGGGCTCTACTACGGGCGCGATGCGTTCGAGGGGCTCTCGGTGTGCGAATCGCTCGCGTCGGGGACGCTCGCGGCGATCGATCGTCAAGTCGATGCGCGAGAAGCGAAGCGTGCCGCGAGCGAGGCGCGTTCGAAGGCGAGCGCGCTCCGGCAGGGTGCGGCGTGCGCTGCCCAAGGCGCCGCGTTCGACCCCGCGTTCCCGGCAACCGATGGCGCCGGCTCCGCGCCGCAGGCGGGGACGATCGTCCATGACAACCCGATCCCCGACCCGCCATTCTGGGGATCGCGACTTGCGGAGCGAATCGATCTCGATCTCGTGTATCCATTCATCAACAGGGTGGCACTGTTCCGCGGGCAGTGGGGGTTCAAGCGCGGCAGCATGGACGAGGCGGCGTACGCGGAGTTACTCGCCACCGAAGTTGAACCGGCGCTCGAACGGCTCAAGGTCGAGTGCCGCCGCGAAAGGATCCTTCGACCCGCCGTCGTGTGGGGATACTTCCCGTGTGCGAGCGAGGGGTGTGATCTCGTCGTCTTCGACCCCGAGGACCACGAGCGCGAGATTGAGCGGTTCGTGTTTCCTCGACAGCGCGCGGGGCGGCAGGTCTGCATCAGCGACTTCTTCCTCCCTCGCGCAGCAGCGCGTCGAGATGTGCTCGCCCTGACCTGTGTGACGATGGGTACGGAGGCCACGGCGCGTGCGCGCGCACTGTTCGAGCGCGACGAGTACACCGAGTACCTCTATCTGCACGGATTGGGGGTCGAGTGCGCCGAGGCGCTTGCGGAGATGTGGCACAAGCGAGTGCGCGCGGAACTCTCGTTCGCGCATGAGGACGCTCCCACGGTCGAGCGCCTGTTTCAGCAGCAGTACCGCGGCAGCCGATTTTCATTCGGGTATCCGGCGTGCCCGGACATGGCCGATCAGGCGAAGTTGTTCGGACTGCTTGATCCGGGTCGCATCGGCTGCGTGCTCACGGAGAACTTCCAGATCGACCCCGAACAGTCGACGAGCGCGATCATCGCGCACCATCCGCAGGCGAAGTACTTCTCGGTGTGACCCGCCCGTCACTGCGGGGTCGCGCCGGTTTGGGATACTCGGGTCGTGGACGCGCTCTCAATCATTGCATGTGGTGCCGCAGGGACGGCTGTCGGCGCGTGGGTGCGCGTGGCGACTCGCGACGCGGTCGTCGCTCGCGGGGTCGCGAGCTGGCGATCCACACTCACGGTCAATCTTGTGGGCAGCGCGCTTGCGGGCGCACTCGTCACGGTTGCCACCGATACGGCTGCGCATGCGCTCGTCGTCGCTGGGTTTCTCGGTGGGCTGACCACATTCAGCTCAATGGCGGTGGAGTGCGTGGCCCTCTGGCTTGCAGGAAAGCGTCGTGTCGCCACCGGGATCATGTGCGCGACTGTGGGCCTTGGCCCCGTCGCCGCGTGGGTCGGCGCTCTCGTCGTCGGCGCGCTGGCGACACCGACGCCCGCGGTCAAGGCATGCGCGGCCGCCGCGAAGCTGGGGACAACTCCTGATCCATCGAGGCGGGTGCCGCACCACGCCGTGGGACTCGCGCTCGTTGCGGCGGGCGCTGTGGCGGGCGGTGTGCTGCGCACTGGGACCACCACGCTGTTTCGTGATGCAGGAGGAGCTGCATGGCAGGCCGTGCTCCTTATGAACATTGTCGGTGGCGCGGTCGCGGGGTTCGCCTTCCGTTACCTCAACGCCGTGGGACCCGACGGCGCGCCACTGCAGTCATCAGTGAAGCGACTCACGATCGAGCGGACGGTGATTCTCGGATTCGCAGGAGGCATGACCTCGCTCAGCGCCATCTCGATGGATGTGGTGATCGCGTCGGATCGCAGCCTCCTCGAAGCCGTCGAGATCGGATTCGCCCACCTTGCGCTGGGATTGCCCGCGACGATCGGGGGATGGTGGCTGGCTTCGAAGTTGTGCCCACACCGCCCGACCTGGGAGAAGATCGTGGCCCCGCCTTGCACCCACCGGGGGGAGCGGCATGCGGGCGGGCTCAGAGTTCCATGAGGAGCGTCGAGAGCAAGTCGATCGTCGCCTGCAGGTCGCTCTTGTCGACCATCTCGGTGACGGTGTGGATGTAGCGAGTTCCCGGGCCGAACGCGATGCATTTCGCCCCGCGACCGGCGCGTTGGATCGCGCCAGCATCCTGACCGCCACGCGCAAGCACGGCACGCTGATGCGGGATCCGGTGCTTGCGGGCGAGGGTGCAGGTGCGCTTCAAGAACTCGTAGTCGGAAATCATCGACGCATCTTGCACATCGATCGCCACGCCCTCGCCGTGCTTGGTCACGCGCTGCGTCTCCGGGATCCCGGGCGTGTCGCAGGCCAGGTTGACATCAAGTCCAATGCCGAACTCCGCGCCGCATGCGTTGGCGGCGACCTGCGCGCCGCGCAGGCCAACCTCCTCCTGGGTCGTGAACGCGACCACGATCTCGCACCCGTGTCCGCCGCGGGCGCGCGCGACCTTGCGGACAGCCTCGATCGCGGAGAAGAGCGCCATCCGGTTGTCGAGAGCCTTGGAAACCACCTTGAGCGGCGTCTCGAAGAACGGCTCGTCCATCACGACATAGTCGCCCACCTGAGCGATGCGTTTGACTTGTGCCGCCTCGATGCCGAGATCGACGAAGAACTCCTCAAGCCCTGGGACCTTGCTCCGGTCGGCCTCGCTTGAAATGTGGATGGGCTTCCCGCCGGGGTTGAGGACGCCGCGGTGGTCGCCGTGCTCTGTGACGACGAGTACACGCCGTGCGAAGAGGTTGCGCGGGTCGAAGCCGCCCGCGGGGTTGAGCCAGAGGAATCCCTGATCGTCGATGTGGCGGACATAGAAGCCGATCTCGTCCATGTGCGCACAGACGAGGACGCGTGAGGCTGCGGCGCCCTTGCGCCGCTTCGTGGCCTTCCGAGTGGCGATGAGCGATCCCATCGCATCGGTGTGTGTGGAGTCGAAGAGCCCCTTGATCTCCTTCTGCACGATCGCGCGCACGCGCTCTTCGCGACCTGCGACGCCAGGGACCTCGCACAACCGCCGCAGGAGTTCAATGTTCATTCGTCGAGTCTATGATTTCCCGATGGCCCAGGCGGCATTTCGAACCGCGTCAGTTCTGCGCGAATGCCACGAGGAGTACGCCAAGGCAGAGTCGATGCGCCGCGCCGCCGTGGCGATTGGGCGCGGCGATGCGTTGGCGCATCAATCGCATGTCCAGTGGATCCCGTGGGGGGAAACGACGGAAGTCGTTGGACTCTACGACACCTTTGAGACGGAGTACGCCGCGATCCGTTCGGGTGCGGCGCTGTGCGACTGTCCGCAGCGCGGGGTCCTTGAGGTCAGTGGCACTGGGCGTGTGGCGTTCCTTCAGCGAATGCTCACGCAGGATGTGAAGCGCCTCGGGCGAGGGGCAACCGCGCAGGCGTTCTGGCTCAATCGAAAGGGGCGCATCGACGCCGACCTTTTCCTGTGCGACCTTGGCGACCGCATGTTGGTGGATTGCGCCTTCGCCGTTGCCGGAAGCGCCGCGGCGTCACTCATGCAATTCGCGTTCTCCGACGATGTCCAGATCGTTGATGTGAGCGAGACGGTCGCGCGCATTGGCGTGCATGGGCCACGCGCGCTCGAGCTCCTGTCGCGCGTGGGTGTGGATGCGCCCGCGCTGGTCGAACCCGGGCGCTGCGCTGAAGGATCGATCACCTCGACGCCATGCAGTTTCGCGCGACGCGACGCGACCGGCGAGATCGGCGTGGAAGTGTTTGCCCCGCGCCACGGCCTCGCCGAACTCTGGCGCGCGCTTCTCGGCGCGCGCGGCGCGAGCGATTCCGGTCGTCCACTCGCGAAGCCCTGCGGTTGGTTTGCCTTCAACACCGCGCGAATCGAGGCGGGGACGCCACTCTTCGAAATCGACTTCGGCACATCAAGTCTGCCACACGAGTCATCCCTTCTGGCCTCGCGCGTGTCTTTCACGAAGGGGTGCTACCTCGGACAGGAGGTCGTCGCCCGCATGCAGAGTCTCGGGAAGCCGAAGCAGGTTGTCTGCGCATTCCGTGTGGCTGGCGACGCACTTCCGGTCGACGGCGCCGCGGTCTTCGTGTCCGGCACCACCAGCGACCCGGTCGGACAAGTGACGAGCAGCACGATGAGCCCGATGCTCGGAGGAACAGGCATTGGATTCGCGACCGTGAAGACCGCGCATGCAACCGCCGGGGCCACACTCGCCGCGGCGGCCGACGATGGCGTTGTCACGATCACCGTGCAAGAGGGGTTGAGCGCCGTGCCAGCGCGTTCGGCGGTGCAGAGGTGAGAGTGCCACCGAGCGTCGACGAGTCCATTCGCGCCGACTGGGCGTGGACTCCCGATGCGATCCTCTTCATTGCTGCCGCGATCCTGTCAGTCGCAGTGATCTCGTTCGGTATCTGGCTCTTCCGTCGCGCGGCGCGGGAAGGGCGCAACGCATGAACGCGAGCTCGCGTGAGCGCGTCCGCGTCACCGAGGTCGGTCCCCGCGACGGTCTCCAGAACGAGCGGGCGATCGTCCCTGTAGCGGCGAAGGTGGAGTTCATCGACCGACTCTCGGCCTGCGGCTTCCCCGAGGTCGAAGCGACAAGTTTCGTCAGCGCGAAGTGGGTGCCGCAGTTGGGAGACGCCGCCGAGGTGTTCGCGCGCGTCCATCGCTCGAGCGAAACCCTCCTGAGCGCGCTTGTCCCCAACGAGCAAGGACTCGACGCCGCGCTCGCGGCGGGAGTGGACAAGATCGCAGTGTTCGTCGCCGCGAGCGAGGCCTTCAGCCAACGCAACACGAATGGGTCCATCGCGCAAGTACTCGAGCGCGTCGGCCATGTCGTCACTCGCGCTCGGCGCGACGCGCTGCCCGTGCGCGGATACATCTCGTGCACGATCCGCTGTCCGTACGACGGACCGACCGAGCCCGCGCGCGTGCGCGAGGTGGCCGAGCGCCTTCTTGCACTGGGTGCCACCGAGATCGACCTCGGCGACACGATCGGCGCGGCGGAGCCGTCCGACATCGCACGGCTCTTCGATGGCCTCGACGGCGTGCTCACGCCTGGCCGCGCCACGCTCCACCTGCACGACACGCACGGCCGCGCGTCGGCGTGCGTGGAGCGAGCCCTCGAACTTGGTGTTCGGTCATTTGACGCAAGCGTCGCCGGACTCGGCGGGTGTCCCTATGCCAACGGTGCGCCGGGCAATCTCGCGACCGAAACTCTGCTCTCGATCCTCACGCGCGCGGGCTTCGACACGGGAGTCGACACCGACGCCGTCGTCGCGACCGCTCAGTGGATCCGCCAACAGTTGGCGGCCCTGCGCCCTTCAAGCTCGTAGCGCCCGCGAGAGGCGCGTACGCGTCGAAGTTGGATCTCACCCGCAGCCTCATCGACCAGAACACCAAACGGCCGTGCGGGAAACGAGAACGACCCGGTGTTGAGCACAAGTCGCGGCATCGCTCCCGGCCTTGACGCAATGCGCCACGCTCCAGCGCGGTGCGAGTGACCGCAGACCACGCACCAGGACTCGGGCGCGTATCGCTCAGCGAAAGTCGCTGCATCACGCGGGTACTCGCGCCACCAGCGCAGCACGCTCAGCACGCGCGAGGGACTTCGCGCGATCGACCAGATCGATGTCGGTTCATCGGCCGACGCCTCCTCGGACCATTGGACGAGTGCGCCCTCGTTCGCAGCGCGCACGACGCCGTCGAGGGTCGGGGGATTCGCGGCGAGCATCTCGGCGAAGCGCCGACTCATCGCCCCCGTCGAAGGAACCCACGGCAGCATGCGCGGCGAGAACGCATGCCCATGCGAAACGAGAATGCCACCGCCTGCCAAGAGCACATGTGTCCGTGATCCCTCTGTCGCATCGTGGTTCCCGCACACTTCCACGAGTTCAACTCCCATTCTCCCGGCCATCTCGCGCAGGGCTCCAAGCAATCGCATCGCTTCCGGCGCGAATCGCGGTTGGTGGATATCGGCCGTGTCGCCGTTGAGGATCACAGCGGAAACGCCATCGAACAGCGGCTCCAGCGATGCGGCGCTCCGCGAGGGCCTTCGCAACGCGAGGCCGGGCAGGCCAAGGTGGATGTCGGAGATGATCAGGGTCCGCATAGGGTCACGCGCGGCAGGGGGATTTCGTGTACCGTAGTCCATTCGCTGCTCTCGGATGGTCCGAGGGCCCCCTCACGGGGTCCATGGCGAACGACTCGAATCGAGACCACGCATCATGAGCCAGTTCCAAGCACCACCTCCCCCCGTCATCCGCCGCCAGAAGGACGCCAAAGGGCGCAGTTTCATCGACTACAAGCAGGTTGAAGAACTCCGGCGCGCGATGACCCAGAACGGCAAGCTCTTGTCGCGACGGCGACTCGAAATGTCGGCAGGGGATCAGGCGATGCTCGCGCAGGCGATCAAGCGCGCGCGCTTCCTCGCACTGCTTCCGTTTACCAACGCAGCGACCTGATCGCAAGCGCGATCGACCGCACGGTCAACGCGACGCCTCGCCACTGGCCGGCGGCGCGCTTTCCCCAAGCGTGGACTCGCAGTTTTCGCAGTCCTTCGTCCGAGGGAGCGTGTCGAAGGCCGCGCGCAATCGCGGCAAGCGCCCGCTTGATCTCGCTGTGGCGCAATGCATCGAGCGCGACATTGTGCAGCGTCTCCGTGCACTTGCGATCAAGGCGCAGGGCACGGCGAGCGGCACGACGACCCGCGGCACGCTCACCGTCTTCGAAAAGTGCGCGCGCATACCGCGTCCACTGGCGCGCGTCTTCGGAAGCCAACTGGACGCCCATGCGCATCAGCGCGACCGCCGCTCTGGGCGTGCCACACTCAAGCGCAGCACCCGCGGCGCCGTATGCAACGGCGGCATCGCGAATCACGCTGGCCGATCCGCGCAGGAACATCTCCTCCAGATGCCGACGCGCTTCCGCGCGCAGCCCAACGCGCGCGAGCACTTCGACGAGTCGCAGCCGAATCGCTGGATCCTTGAGTCCGAGGCTGATGACGAGCGTGTAGGCCGCGCGCGCCTCTTCGAGCCTTCCCCCCCGAAGCGCGAGGTCCCCGAGGCGCACATGCGCGACCTGATTCGCCGGCTCGAGTTCGACCGTATGTCGGTACTTCTCTTCGGCTTCCGTGGGCCTTCCGAGCGCCTCAAGTGCACTGCCGAGCGCCAGCAGCGTGCGTGAGTCGCCGGGATGGTCGCGAAGGGATTGCAGGAGCACTTGGTGCGCGGGCTCGGGTTGGCCGGCCTGGAGCAGGATGAGTCCGAGCCGAGTCTTCACGCCGGGAATCTTCGGGTTCTGCGCGATCGACTCGCGGAAGCACCAGATGGCGCGATCGAACTTCCCCTGCGCGGCGAGGACATGAGCCATCTCCGCGAGACACAGTGGCATCTCGCCGAGGTACTGCTGCGCGAGAAAGTAAGTCGACTCCGCGTCGTCGAACTTCTGCAGCATCCCGAGGGCCATGATCTTGAGCGAGTAGGCGGGTTCAAGCTTCGTGTCGATTCGCACCGCCCTGTCGCAGAAGGCGACGCACGCGTCGGGCTTGCCTTGTCGCATCGACCCCTGCGCCGCACCGATGAGCGCGTGCGCGTGGTTGGGGACGAGTTCGAGTGCCCGTTCGTACGACGCCATGGCCTCGCCATGTCGCCCCTGAGCATCGAGCGTCACCGCGAGGCTGTGATGCCAGTCGCCACGGTCTGGATCCACCGCGAGCGCGCGCCGCAATTCAATCGCGGCCTCTTCGAGCTTTCCCGAGAGGAAGAGCCCGCGCGCACGCTCGACGCGTGCTTGCGCTGCCATCCATTCGTTGGACTCGCCGTCGCCCATGGAAGCCATGATCCTAGTATGGCTCGGGCTGGCGACGGTGCGCGGGAAACTCCGCCGAAAACGCGCAGGCCCGTCGTTCAGTAGACCTCGAGCATGCAGCGGTGGGTCGGTCGCACTCGCCGCTTGATCTGTTCGGGTGTCCAGACTGCGGGCGCCACGCCCGACAACTCCTCATGGACCGTGAGGTAGCCGTCGCCCAAGCCTTCTTTGGCGAGCACATGGAAGAGGCCGACCTGCATGCCCGTGAGGCCGCAGAGATAGAGCAGCGTTGAGGGATTTGTGAGCAGACCGCGGAACGAATCCAGCCTCGCCTCGAAGTAGTGGTGCACATGCGGGCCATGCCCGGGCTGCGGCAGAGCTTCCCGGCTGACAATCGTGTGGTAGTGGAAGTTCGGATGCGCCTTGGCGAGGTCGCGGAACCATCCGTCGTAGAGCAGGTCTGTCGTATAGGGCGTCCCCATGATGAGGTGAATCGTTCGTCGGCAGGGGCCCTTCCAGCCCGTTCGCCATGGCGAGCCCTCCGGTGGGCCCACCAGGAGTTCGTGCATCATGCCGCGAAACGGCGCAATGCCAGTTCCGGTGGCGAAAAAGAAATAGTCGTGGGCGTCATGGTCGACCGGCAGCACGAATCGCTTGCCATTTGGTCCCGAGACGCTGACCGCAGCCCCGACGGACTGGTCACAGAGGAAGTTCGAGCAGACGCCAAGGAGCAGCGGATGTCCGTCGCCGCGAGCGGGGTCGTACTGGTCGGGACCCTCTTCGACGGTGCGCTTGCAGGTCGTTGAGATCACGCGACCGAATCCATCTTCTCCATAACAAGGACTGGCGATGGAGTAGAGACGCACTTTGTGCGGTCGTCCGTTGGGATCGAGCCCCGGGGGAATGACGCCGAAGGATTGCCCGGCGAGAAATGTCCCCTCAAGCGGCGTGCCGGTGAGATCGACGGCGATGTGCCGCACAAAGCTCGCGGATTTCCCGCGCATGCAGGAGTCGCTGGCCTGAATGCGCGCCACGACGGGGGAACCTGGGAGTACCACATGCATCTTGGCCGGCGGGAGGTGCGGGTCGTTTGGATGATCAACCATCGAAGCCGCATCCTAATGTCATAAAAGTCGCCTCGGGGCACCCCATGCGCCGACATAGAAGTGGCTGACGCACATGGCGTGCGCCGGTGCTGTCGTGTGGGCCTGTCGTGCGCCCCGCGACGCGCGATGGAATGCACGCAGCGGTCAAGGAGGATCGCATGGACCGATTTGTCATCACGGGAGGTCATCGACTCTCCGGGCGGATTCGCGTCGAGGGAGCGAAGAATGCGGCGCTGCCTTTGATGGCCACGGCGCTCCTCACCGACGGCGAAGTCACGCTGACGAATGTCGCGAGCCTGCGCGACATCAAGAGCATGCGCGAGCTCCTTGAGAAACTCGGCGTGAACTCCTACATCGGCGACGACCGAGTCGTGATGCAGACCGTCGATCCCAACGCCATCGAGGCGCCGTACGAGAATGTCCGCGTCATGCGCGCCTCGATTTGCGTGCTCGGGCCGCTTCTGGCGCGGCGGAAGAAGGCGATCGTGTCGATGCCCGGCGGGTGCGCCTTTGGTGATCGACCGGTCGACCTCCACCTGCGCGGACTCGAAAAACTGGGCGCGAAGATCGAACTGCGCAACGGCAACATCACTGCGACCGCCGACCGGCTGCGGGGGGCGACCGTCTTCCTCGGCGGCCCTTACGGCTCCACCGTGCTCGGCACTGCGAATGTCATGAGCGCCGCGACCCTCGCGCAGGGACGCACCATCATTGAATCAGCCGCGTGCGAGCCCGAGGTTGTCGACCTCGCGAACCTCCTCAACTCAATGGGCGCTCGCATTCGCGGCGCCGGAGGTCCGCGCATCACGATCGACGGCGTCGACGAACTGACCGGAACCTCGCACCGCGTCATGCCTGATCGCATCGTGGCGGCGACCTATGCGATCGCCGCGGCGATCACGAATGGCGAGATCGTCATCGACGATTTTCCGCTCGACTCACTGCTTGCCGTCGTCGATCGCCTCGCCCTCATCGGCGTTCATGTCCACAAGGTGACCCCCGACGCCGACGACGCATGCTGCACCGTGCGCGTGACCAGCGAGCGAATGCTCAAGCCGACAGTGATTACGACGCAGCCGCATCCCGGATTCCCCACCGATCTTCAGGCGCAGTTCATGGCGCTTCTGTGCAACGCGAGCGGCAACTCGGTGATCACCGAGAAGATTTACCCCGAGCGGTTCATGCATGTGGCGGAGTTGGCGCGCATGGGAGCGCAACTCTTGCGGCACGGACCTACGGTTGTCGTTTCGGGCGGCGCGCGCCTCGTGGGTGCTGAAGTCATGGCGAGCGACCTGCGCGCGTCGGCCAGCCTAGTCCTCGCTGGGCTCGCCGCCGAAGGGGAGACCATCGTCAACCGCGTGTATCACCTCGATCGCGGCTACCAGAGGATGGAAGAAGTACTCCGTCAACTCGGCGCGAAGATCGAGCGCGTGAGCGACAAGCCCGTCGACGCCTCAGAGGCGCGCGGTGCGGGCATGCGCGCGGGCGTTCCGAACTCCATGCAAGACGAGGGCTGAGGCCACGGCGACATTGAGGCTCGGGCGATCGCCGGCCTCAACGAGCCCGCCGGGCTCGCGCATGGGAACCGCGCACACCACATCGCACAGCGCGCGCGCCGCTCCGGAAAGCCCCGAGCCCTCTGCCCCAAGCACGATGGCCGCGCGCACCGAGCGCCTGACCGCGTCGCACTCGTGAAGGCGAGCGAGCGGAATCGATTCTGGAGCATCCTCGGCCGCGATGAGCGCGAAGCCGTGTCGCTCGCGCAGGGCCGCGAGGTCGCGCTCCCAGTTCTCGGAAACGCCCCATGACACGCTGAAGACGCGGCCCGACGATACTCGGATGGCCTTGCGGTGGAGCGGGTCAGATGAGCCGCCGGCGAGGAGAATTCCGCAATCCCCGAGGCTTCCCGCGTTCCGAAACGCGGCGCCGACATTGTCGGTGTGAACGACGCCTAGCGTCACAAGGAGGTCGTCTGTCGGCGACAGCGCCGCGACAAGCGCGTCGAGGCCGGCCGTCACGGGTCGTCGACCAAGTGCGAGTGCCCCCTGATGCATCCTGTACCCGGCAAGGTCGCACAACAGCGACGCCGGGGCGCTGTAGATCGGGGGCGCCATCGCCGCCGCGTGCATCGCCGCGTCGAGTTGCGGTGCGAGGTCGTCAAGGACTTCCGGAGTCGCCAGAACACTGTGGAGTTCGACGCGCGGCGCCTGCACGGCACCTGCGCATGCCGCCGCGATCGCGTGGAGGAACCGCCTGAGGACTCTCGGGCTCTCCACGCAGAAGAGGCCGTCGCGTCCTCGCAGGTCCGCATCGCGCACGCCGCGAAATGACTGGATGCGCGGGTCTCCCGAATCCGAGACCGCGATCGTCTCGATCATTGCGCGGGAACGCCGATCAACTGATTGAGCAGAATCGTCCCGGCCGCTTCGTGCTCGGCCGACGCCTGATCGATCCACCTCGTGAGGAGTTCGACGACTTCAGGATGCCGCTTCGCCAGATCGGGATCGTTCGCAAGTAGCGAGCGCGCGGTCTCGACGGCGATATGCAGGTCGGCCGCACTTCGCACGATTTCCCTAGCAAATGTGCGGAATCTGGCTTCTTCCGAGCGATCCTCAAAGACGCCGCCGAGAAGCGTCCACGGCATCAGCGTGACCTCGCGGGTCGTTCGACCAATCTGGTCACCCGCGATGGAGAGGTCAGCTGAGGCCGACCGCACGGCGTCCTTGGACTGTGCCAAGAGAAGTTCGATCCGAGCGGAGTCGGCCTTGGTGGTGGCGACGACTCGCTGGAGCCTGTCGATCAAATCCGCGACCGGAGGAACAACCTGGTCGGTCACGCGCAGCTTCACCGTCGCCAAGAGTTCCGCGGCGACCGCGAAGTTGTCCTCCGTCCGTGCGATCGTGGCCTCAAGCCGCGCGGCGTCGAGGGGCTGGCCCTCGGCGAA
>SYGQ01000053.1 GCA_005799475.1 Planctomycetia bacterium
CTGAGTACATTGGCCGTGTGGCGGATTCCCCTGCGGTGATCGAGAGCGGAGCGTTGGGGACGCTGTTGGCGTTCACCGGCGCGCTCGACGCGGCCTCAGCGGCGAAGATCGAACCTGGACTCCTGGCTGGCGTCGCCAAGCACCCGGCACCCTGGATCATCGACCTCCGCGGTGTGACTTTCGTGTGCTCCACAACAATGGGGATGCTTGTTCGTGTCGCCACGGTGCACGCGCAGACCAATCACTCAACCGTCCTGCTTGTGGGAGGTGGAGCTGTGGAGCAAGCGATTCGCGCCGCTCGGCTCGATTCGCTGTTCCGGCTCGCCCACTCTCTCGAACTCGCCCGCGACGCCGCGAGATTGCCGCCGCTCGACGGCGGCGGAAGAAGGTAGTCGTTGTCTCGCAGCGGTCAGGGAGCGCAGCGGCTGACGATTGGGGTCGACGGCATGCACTGCGCCGGATGCGCCACGAGCGCGCAGCGGGCGCTCGCGCGAGTCCCTCGCGTCGATGAGGCGACGGTCGATTTCGCAAGCGGTCGTGCGACGGTGGTGGGCCACGGCCTCGATGAGGCCTCACTTGAGAGTGCGATCCGTGGCGCGGGATTCGTTCCCTCGCGAGTTGAGCCCAATCGCGCGACGGACGAGGATCCATTCCTAGCGCTCGTCGAGTCGGAACAACGAGTGCGTCGCGAGCGATCACGGCGCGCCGAGCGTTGGCGCACGGGGGCGTTGGTCGGCCTTGCGATTTGGATCCCGCTCGAAGTCATGCACTGGACAGTCCCCGGTGCACACCTCGGCGCTCACGCGGCACCGTGGCCCGCGTGGGTCGCGTTCGCTGGGGCGACGGTCGCGATGATCGTGGCCGGAGGCGCCTTCTTCTCGAGCGCGTGGCGCGCGGCGCGGCACGGCGCGTCCAACATGGACACGCTCGTTTCTGTCGGCGTCCTCGCCGCGTACGGGCTGAGCCTCTGGAACCTGCTCGGGCCAACGCGCGAGGGGACGGCGGCGCCGCTGTACTTCGCCGAAGCGACGGCACTCATCGCCATCATCAGCCTCGGCCACTGGATCGAGACTCGCGGCAGCGCCCGAGCGACTCGCGATGTCGAGTCGCTCCTCTGGCTTCAACCGCGCCATGCCGAACGAGTCGCCGCCGATGGATCGACGCAGACCATTCCCATGCGCGAGGTCGCGTCGTCCATGGTGGTGCGGGTGCGACCTGGGGGCATCGTGCCCGTCGACGGGAAAGTCCTCGCGGGGACATGCAGCGTGGACGAAAGCGCGTTCACAGGTGAGCCACTTCCAGTGCGACGCGGGCCGGGCGAGAGCGTGCGCGCGGGGACGCTTGCGCTCGACGGGGCACTTGACATCGAGGTCACAGCGTCGGGCGCCTCGAGTGCGCTTGCACAGGTGGCGCGGCTCGTTCAAGAGGCGCTGGCCACACAGGCCCCGATCCAACGCCATGCCGACGCCGCATGCCGCATCTTTGTGCCTCTCGTCCTTGCCGTCGCGGGCGTGACATTTTTCGGCTGGTGGATGGTGGCGTCGCTCGATGTCGCTACGGTCAATGCCGTGACCGTGCTCGTGATTTCGTGCCCGTGTGCGCTGGGCATCGCGACGCCGTTGGCGATGGCCGTGGGCATTTCGCAGGCGAGCCGCCGGGGGATCATCGTGCGAAGGGCGCGCGCAATGGAGCGCGTTGCGGTGGCGACGACCGTCATCTTCGACAAGACCGGCACGCTCACCGAGGGTCGGCCGCGGCTCTCGCGCGTGGAGGCCGTGGCAGGGGCGTCGACCGAGGACGAGGCCCTGGCGCTCGCGGCAGCGGCCGAGTCCCGCAGCGAACATCCCATTGGCAGGGCAATCGTCGACGCGACCGTTCGGCGGCGCCTTCACATTCCGGCGAGCGATTCGTTCATCGCCGAGGCCGGCATGGGTGTGACGGCGCGCGTTGACGGGGGCATCGTCCGAGTTCGTCGAGACACAGACGCGTCGGCGCGATTGGAACTCGATGGCGCGCTCGTCGCACGGTTCTGGTTCACCGACGATCCGCGGCCATCGGCCGCCGCGGCCATCGACGCGCTGCGAGCGCGTGGTCTCGGCATCGCCATGCTCACAGGAGACCGCCGCGCGAGCGCCCTGGAGGTCGCTGCGAAGGTGGGGATCGCGCCGGGCGAAGTGTTGGCGGACGAGAGTCCAGCGAGCAAAGTGCAGGCGGTCGGCAAGCTCGGCGGCACGCGCGCGATCATGGTCGGCGACGGGCTCAATGACGCGGCCGCGCTCGCCGCATCAGGTGCGGGCCTCTCGATGGGATCTGCGACGGCGCTCGCCGAGGCGGGCGCGGACGCGACACTCCTTCACGACGATCCCCGCGCCATTGCCGACTTTTACGACCTCTCGCGGCGCACGCTTTCGTGTGTCCGGCAGAACCTCGTGTTCGCATTCCTCTACAACGGCGCAGCGATCCCACTGGCCGCGTTCGGCCTCCTCGCCGAGAACGGCCCGATGATTGCGGCCGCGGCGATGGGACTTTCCGACCTCTGCGTGGTCGGCAACGCGCTGCGCCTGCGCTGGATCCTCGCACGGGGGCGAAAGACATCGTCATCGTGTACACCTTCGCCCGTGTCGAAAGGAGCCATCGCATGAAGTGGTCGATGTCCACGGCGCTCGTCGTAGGGAGTCTCGTCGGATGCGCGCATCCGCACGCTCGTTTGGACTCGCTCTCGTGTGTCGATGCGATTCATGCCAATGCCGAGCGCGAACTGGTCGCGCTGAAGGCAGCGGCGCACGCTGACCCGCGCGACCGCGACACTCTCATCTGCCTCGCCTACGCGCAGGTGTCGCTCAAGCAGTTCGCTGACGCCAAGGCCTCGGCCACGCGCGCCCTCGAGGTCGATCCATTTGACGCGCTGGCCCTGCGCCTGCGCGCCTTCGCGAGCTACCGCCTCGGCGAGTATCAATCGGCTGAACGGGATGCGGAGCGCTCCGAGCGAGAGGGCCCCATCGGGGAGGCGTATGAGATTTGCGGAAAGTCGCAGATGCGGCAAGGAAAGTTCGTCACCGCCACGAGGAGTTTCGAGCGATGGGTCGGCGCCGACGGATCCACCGAGGCGCGATGCTGGCTGGCTGCGGCGCGGTGGGAGTCGGGCGATCACGCGGCCGCAATCGCCGGATGGGACGATGCCGCGCGCCTTGCTCCGCAGGACCCCGAGCCGTGGATTTGGAAGTGCGGCTTTCTTTACCGAGCTGGTGACGCGAAGGGTGCCCGAGATGCTGCGGCGCACGCGCACACGCTCGCTCCTCACTCCCCGCAGGTTCTGGGTGCGAAGGCGCGCGTCGAAGTGTGGACCGGCGAGGATGCCGCTGCCAAGGGAACGCTCGACTCGCTCGCGCGCGTTGATCCCGCCGTGGCAACTCGGTTGGCGGAAGCGCTGGCGAAGCCCGCGCCTGCGGCGAACCCGGCGCCCGCGACCTCCGCCCCCGCGACCCCCTGAGCGCGGCGCGCGCTACTTTTTGCGCTTGTAGTAGTACGAGGTCGTCACGCCGATATCGACTTGATTCTGTGTGACCGCGACGAGTTCCCACCTCGCGAGCCCCATCCAGTTCACGAGCATCATGTCATCGATGGGCACACCGCCGGGAAACGCCGCGTCGGGAGCCGTGGCCTGAATCGCCGCGGCAATGTCGTCGAGCTTGTTCGGCGCGTCCGTGGCCACCGAGGCCGTGAGAGCGCTCGCGGGCGTGTTGAGCCACACGATCGTCCCCGATCCTCCGACGGTGAAGACGAGTCGACCGTACTCGTAGGCCGGCGTTGACTGGAGTGCCACGGCGCCCGCGAGTGCGACAACGCCAACGCCGCCCGCCATCCAAGCAAGTGCTGATCGTTTCATCGGCTCAAGGTACCTTCCGTCGCGCATGATTGGACTTCCGACCTTTCGTCTGCGGCACGCTCGGGGCGCTGCCGTGGCGGTGGCCGCGCTCGGGTACTTCGTCGACATCTTCGACCTCATTCTGTTTGCGCTCGTGCGAACGAAGAGCCTGACGGAACTCGGCGTCCCGGCCTCGGAAACGACGAATGTCGGCATCGTTCTCGACAACTACCTGCAGTCGACCGGACTGGTGGTTGGGGGCATCGTGTGGGGAGTCCTCGGGGACCGGCGCGGGCGCCTCAGCGTCCTCTTCGGATCCATTCTCGTGTACTCGGTCGCCAACATTCTCAACGCGTTCGTCGTCGATGTCCCCAACGAAGGCTTCGGCGCGGTGCTGCACACGCTGGGCATGGGGACGGCGCTTCGGCAGTATGCGGTGCTCAGGTTCGCTGCGGGCTTCGGCCTGGCGGGCGAACTGGGTGCGGGCATCACGCTCGTCAGCGAACTCGTATCGAAGGAGCGGCGAGGTCTCGCCACCACGGTCGTGGCGACGGTGGGCATCTGCGGCGCCATCGCGGCGTTTTTCATTACCGAGTTCTTCCAGTGGCGAACCGTGTTCCTCATTGGCGGCGGCATGGGGCTCGCGCTCCTCGTCTTGCGCGTCGGCGTCGTCGAGAGCGGCATGTTCGAGTCCGTGCGCAAGGGGAGTGGCGCGCCATGCGGAGCGATCTGGATGCTCTTCTATCCGTGGACCCGGCTGCATCGCTATCTCGCGATCATCGGGTGCGCCGTACCGATCTGGTACATGGTCGGGATTCTCGTCAAGTACTGTGGCGACATCGGTGCCAGTCTCGGCATGCCCGAGGGTGGCCGACCGGTCGTGGGCCCGGCGATCTTCTGGAGCTATGTTGGCCTCGCGCTTGGCGACCTGGGTAGTGGCCTCATGAGCCAGTGGCTGCGGTCGCGACGCCGGACCATCCTCATTTTTCACGCCATGTGCGTGGCGAGCGTCGTCGCGCTTTTCACAGTTGGCCCCCGTTCACCGGCGTGGTTCTACGGATGCCTCGTCTTTGTCGGTGCGGCGGCTGGCTACTGGGCCGTCTTCGTGACAACCGTCGCCGAACTCTTCGGGACCAATCTGCGCGCCACCGCGACCACGAGCGCGCCAAACATGGTTCGGTGGTCCACCGCGCTGACCGCGTTCGTGTGGGTCTGGCTCGACGAGCGCATGCTTGGAAACTCGGCCGCAGCACCATGGCAGTCCGCGGCGATCCTCGGCGCCGTCCTCATTCCACTGGCGGCTCTCTGCGTCTTCTCGCTGCGCGAGACCTACGGGCGCGACCTTCAGTTCGTTGACGAGTGATCCACCGGAGTGCCGCCGGACGCGTACTCTTGATCTCCATGCGAAGCGTGCACGCCATGATGTCGTCGGTCATCGACTACGCGGGGCTCTACCCGCCGGCGCAGCACGACCCAACGACAACCGTCGACCTCTTCACGCAGGTCCATGACTCGGGACGCGCGTGGATGCTGGGCCGCCTCGTGTGGCCGGCGGCAAAGCTCGACGAACTCTCGACGCTTTCGGCGTCCCACGCTCCAGTGGCTCAAGCGCCGACCACCGAGGGCGCCTGGGCGATCAGTTGCGTGTGCGCGCCAGCGGGATCCGCGGCATTTGCCGCGGATCTCAAAGCCATCGCGGCCTTCAACGCCCGGCACGAGCGCGAAGGTGAGTCGGCGATGCGAATCGACTCCATCGAGATGCGCGGCGAGTCGGTTGCAGCCATCGAGAGGGCCGTCACGGAAGTGCCGGAAGAACTCTTTCCGTACTTCGAGATCGCCCTCGAGAGCGATCCGCGCGGAGCCGTCGCCGCGCTCGTGGGCGAAGAGGCCGGGCTCAAGTTTCGTACGGGCGGGACGACGCCCGAGGCGCACCCGGCAGCGGGCGACCTCGCGCGCGCGATGGTCGCGTGTGCTGCGGCAGGGGTTCCGTTCAAGGCCACCGCCGGATTGCACCGAGCACTGTGCCACTTCAACCACGCGGCCGGTGCGACGCAGTTTGGATTCCTCAATCTGCTCATTGGCTCCGCGCTCGCATGGGAATCGCGGATCGACGAGGGGCTCCTCACGGAGTTCCTCACCACCAGCTCCATCGACCGGATTGATTTCAGCAACGCCACGATTGGCTGGCAAGGGGCGCGGGTGACGGTCGGCGAGATCACGGAAGCTCGGGCGCGCCTCGTTCACTCGTTCGGAAGTTGTTCGTTCGATGAGCCTTGGAATGACCTCGTCGCGCTCGAACTCATCCGCGCGATTGTCGCCGGGGGTCCGGCGTGAGTGACTCGTTGAATCGGTCGTGGGTGAAGGGCGCGGATGATGCGGAAGGGGGCTTTGGGCTCGACAACCTTCCGATGGGATCGATCGCGCTCGAGGGTCGCGGCGCGCGTGTGGCCGTGCGCATTGGCGATTTCGCGCTCGACTGCCGCAGCGTGGTGGAAACGGGGCTCTGCGATCGCCTGGATCGTCGCGTTCGCGATGCGCTCGCGGGCGAGTCGCTCAACGAATTCATGGGACTCGGGCAGGTCGCATGGCGGAGCGCGCGCGCCGAGTTTCGGCGGCTCCTGTCGGCGGGGGTTCCCGACCTGCGCGATCACAAGGTGGTGGGCGCTGCCCTCATCCCGCAGTGGGGTTCGTCGCTTCGACTTCCATGCGACATCGGCGACTACACGGATTTCTACGCGTCGATCCATCACGCGACCAATGTCGGGTCGATGTTCCGTCCCGACCAACCACTCCTCCCCAACTGGAAGCACATGCCCATCGGCTACCACGGCCGATCCAGTTCCATTGTCGTGACGGGCACTTCGATCGTGCGCCCCAATGGACAGACCGTCGCGCAGGACGCGGGCCCGCCGAGTTTCGGCCCGACGAAACTGCTTGACTACGAGCTCGAAGTCGGCGCACTCATCGGCACGGGCAATGCGCTCTCGCAGCCCATTGCCATTGACCGCGCACTCGACCATGTGTTCGGCCTTGTGCTCCTCAATGACTGGAGCGCGCGCGATGTCCAGAAGTGGGAGTACCAGCCACTTGGACCCTTCCTCGCGAAGAACTTCGCGTCGACGCTTTCGGGATGGGTCGTGATGGTCGACGCGCTCGCGCCCTATCGAGTCGCGCTGCCCTCGAGGCCCGAAGGCGATCCAGAGCCGCTCGCTCACCTTCGCGCAGGACACGACTGCCTGTTCGATGTGCATCTGGAAGTGACCATCGCCAGCGCCGCCATGCGCGCGGCCGGTACGCCCGCCACGCAGGTCTGCCTCGGGAACTTCTCGCAGATGTATTGGTCGCTCGCGCAGATGATCGCGCACCACACCTCAGGTGGGTGCAACTTGCGCCCGGGCGATCTCTTGGCGAGCGGAACGGTGTCAGGTCCCGAACCGGAGTCGCGTGGCTGCCTCCTCGAGCGCACCTGGCGAGGCACGCAGCCGATCACGCTGGGCGATTCGACGCAGCGCAAGTTCCTCGAGGATGGCGACGAGGTTGTCATGCGCGCGTGGTGCGATCGACCGGGAAAGCCCCGCATCGGCTTCGGCGAATGCCGGGGTGTCGTCTTGCCCGCGCGCTAGCGCAGCGGGGGTCGCGGGGGCGGTTGCTGCGGCGACTGCGGGGGCGTGCGCACGGCGGCGTTGCGCGTCCGCCAGTGAGCCATGAGACTCTTGCGATCGATGGGAATCTTCGTCCCCGGGACGATCTTGAGCGCCGCGTTCGTTCCTGCGGGCGTCTCGATCACAAACTGTGCGCCTGGTCCGCTCAGATAGCGCTTGAGCCGAGCTTCGTAGGCAGCCTGACTCTCGTCGGGTGCCCGCGGTGCTTCCTTCTTCATCTCGTGCACCGCGAGCACGGTGCCATCGGGCGAGAGATACGCGATGTCCATGTCGACGAGGCAGTCAATCATCCAGAAGCTGCGTTCGCTGCCTGCGCCGAACACGAAGATCATGCCCGTCAATGGGGCAATCGTCGATCGGCCCGAGAGTCCGCGCGCAATGTCGGCCGTCGTGGCAGCCACCTCGAGGTCGAACGGCTTGCCTTGGATGGTGACTCGTTCCATCGGGAGTCCGCTCGCGGCCCTGACGGGTGGCGCCGCAGGATCCGCCTGCGGTGCGTGGTCCTGACCACGACCGGCAGCATAGGCGAGTCCGCCCATCACGATCACGACACCCGCAAGGAGAGTCCAGCGAATCGCACGGGAACGGGTCATTGCCAGGTGTCGACTTTCGTTGCGCTGTGATGGGCGGCCGCAGGCGTGTTCCCGTGCTGCTCCCAGCTCCTCGGATACTCCGAGTCATCGAGTTCGAGAGCGGCCTGCGTCGGATACAGCGGCCGGAATGTGTCGCACATCACGGCCAACTCATCAGTCTTCGTCGCGCCGATCGATGACTCCACCGTGCCTGGGTGAGGACCGTGAGGAATGCCCTGCGGATGCAGCGTCAGCGATGCGCTCTCAATCCCCTTGCGCGCCTTGTAGTTCCCCTCAACATAGTAGAGAACCTCGTCGGAGTCGAGGTTCGAGTGGTTGTAGGGAACGACGATGGCCTGCGGGTGGAAATCCAAGAGTCGGGGACAGAACGAGCAGATCACGAAGTTGTGTCCCTCGAAGGTCTGGTGCGTCGGTGGCGGCAGATGGTGTTTGCCGACGATCGGGCTGAAGTCGTCGATGTTGAAGCAGTAGGGGTAGTAGCAACCGTCCCAGCCAACCACATCGAGTGGATGGTGGTCGTAAACATACGAGTGGATGTGGCCGCGCGTCTTGATGCGAACTTCGAAGTCGCCGCGCTCATCATGGGTCAGCGGCAACTGCGGCGTGCGCAGGTCGCGCTCGCAGTAGGGGGCATGTTCGAGGAACTGCGACGACTTCTTCGAAAGGTAGCGAGGCGGCGGCAGGATGTGGGAGCCATTCACCGACTCGATCACGAGGAAGCGCGGATCCGGGTCGCCTGGTTTGGGCGTGTCGAACACCATCCGGTAGGTGATCCCCTTCGGGATGATGATGTAGTCCTTGCGGCGGAACTTGAGGGTTCCGAATGAAGTGAAGACCGTGCCCGAACCGTGGTGCACAAAGATGCACTCGTCACCCGTGCCGCTCTTGTAGTGGTAGCTCATCGGCTCGCACGGCACGCACACGGACATCTCGACATCCTCATTGCCGAAGAGGACGACGCGCCCGGAGATGGGGTCGCCCTTTGGGGGCATCGCCGCGCTTTTCACATGGCGCATGCGCATGAATTCGCGCTCGACATACTCAGGCTTGGAGCGGCAGACCGGCCGCCATGACGCAACCTGCGTGGGTGGATGAATGTGGTAGAGCGTCGAGGTCGGCCCGACGAAGCCCTCCGTGCCGAAGACTTCTTCGCTGTAGAGGCGGCCATCGGGTCGCCGGAACTGAATGTGCCGCTTCTCGGGGAGCGAGCCGAGTTTCGTGTAGAAGGCCATTGGGACCGTAGTGTATGCCGCGACTGATGACCGACCACGCCGACACGCCCGTGACGACACCGAGCATCCTCCACGATGCGGGGGAGTGGCTCGTCGTCGACAAACCCGCGCTCTGGCATAGCGCTGCGCAGTCACAGTCCGATGGCGGCCCTAGCGTCGCCGACTGGCTGATCGCGCGCGACGGCGCGCTCGCGGGGCTCGCCGAGGCGGGACTCGTGCATCGGCTCGACCGCTCGACCAGCGGATGCCTGCTCGTGGCACGGGATCCAGAAAACCAGGATGCCCTGCGCGAAGCGCTCTCGGTCGCCTCGGGTCCGTGGGCCTCTCGCAAGACCTACCTCGCGCTTGTGACGCCGGGCCTTGACGAGCGAGGATCGTTTGACTTGCACTTTGCGGGTCGTC
>SYGQ01000054.1 GCA_005799475.1 Planctomycetia bacterium
CTGCCGAGCCGGCGTGGAGTCGCGCGAACACGGACGGGTCGAATCCCTTGAACTCCGGGGGCACAGGGGACCCAGCAACACCGCGCCGCACATCGACCGTGATTGGAAGCGAAATCGTCGTGGGGGCGAGACACGAGGTCGCGTCGCACGCTTGGAATCCAAGCGCAAGCGTGATCGTGTGCCTTCCCTCGATGGCGTCTGGGGCAATCGAGAGCGGCACAAACACCGTCGCCGTTCCATCGAAGACGGCGTACGACTGTTCGCCATCGCCCACATCCGCTCGCACGAGGTGCGGCGTCGGCCACTGCGCCAGGACGGGGGTCTTGGTATCGGTCGTGCCTTCGGAGTGAAGCCAGCCGCCGGTGGTAAACGAAGGAACGCGAATCGCGCTTGACGAACTGGCTGCCGAAATCTGCGTGAAGACCGCGCCGTCAAAAGTCGAAACGCCTGCGGGCGCCGGTCGGTCATTCGTCCAAATGTGCCAATCCGGTTCGATCTCAAGGATGATCGCCAGTGGCAGATCGCCCGCGGGCGCGGCGGATTCAGAGCCCAGCACCGTGCGGACTTGCACGCGCGATCCGGAGTCGGAACCCGATTGAGCCACGGCGGCCGCCGCGAGGCAAAGCGGGGCGACGAAGGTCGTCAGGCGCAGCGGCATGGATCCATCGTAGGGATTGTGGTATGATCTCTCCTCCCGAGGCGTCGCTTCGGGAAGCCCGTCCGTTCCTTGGATGCCGCATGATTGGAGCGACCTTGAGAAGTGAACTTCCAGTTCGTGTCGAATCGGCAGCGCAATTGTGCGTATGACGCAGTCGTGCGTTCATCCGCATGATGCGTTGGCAAGGGCGTTCGCTGTCGCGGAGACCCGCATGGGTTGAGCGAGAGCACGCGCAGTTGGACGGGCCATGCTCGCTACCGCGGTGAGCATGGCCTTTTTCATTTCGCGGTGACAATTCGAAAGGATCATCATGAACGAAATCATCAGATTGCTCGACCACCTCGCGAGGGAGAAGAATGTCGACCGTGAAGTGCTCGTGCAGGACCTTGAGTTGGCGATGGTGAGCGCCGTCCGCAAGCACTTTGCTTCTGAAGACCTCGACGAGTTCGGGTGCGCGATTGATCGGCTCGATGGGACGATTTCGGTCTGGCGCAATGAAGAGGATCAGTCGCGCACGGCGATCCCGATCGAGAAGCTCGGGCGCATTCCCGCGCAGACATTCAAGCAAGTGATGACGCAGCGCTTCCGAGAGAACGAGCGCGCGTCGCTGCTCGAAGAGTTCTCGAAACGCCAAGGCGAGTTGGTGACCGGCCTGGCGCAGCGCTACGAAGGCAACGCGCTGATCGTGCAACTTGACCGCACCGAGGGCTTCATGCCCAAGAGCGAGCAGATTCCGGGCGAGCAGTTTCAACCCGGCGATCGCGTGCGATGCATCCTGCTCGATGTCCGTGATGCGGGGGCACAAGTCAAGATCGTCATGAGTCGCGCGCACCCCGACTTCATCCGGCGCCTGTTCGAGTCGGAAGTCCCGGAGGTCGCTGAACGAACCATCGAGATCAAGGCCATGGCGCGCGAGCCCGGGTTCCGAACGAAGCTCGCCGTGTCATCGGTTGACTCCAAGGTCGATGCCGTCGGCGCGTGCGTCGGCGTCCGAGGCTCGAGAATCCGCAACATCGTGGATGAACTCGGTGGCGAGAAGATCGACATCGTGCGGTGGAACGAGTCCAGCCAGGTGCTCCTGTCGAACGCCCTCAAGCCCGCCGAAGTTGCGGAAGTGAGCCTGTGCTTCGAACTCGGACGCGCCACGATCATCGTGCGTGAAGACCAACTCTCCCTCGCGATCGGTCGACGCGGGCAGAATGTACGCCTCGCGGCCCGGCTGACCGGGTGGGACATCGACATCCTCACGCCACCGGAACTCGAGAAGGGCCTCACGGTCCTTCAGACCGCGGTCAAGACCGTCGATGGAGTGACCGACGAGATGCTCGACAAGATGGGGGCGCTGGGCATGATTAGCGTCTTCGATGTCGAGGAGATCGGCGAGCCCATCCTCATGGAGGACTGTGGGATGCCGGAGGAGATGGCGATCGCGGTCGTCACCGCATGCACGGAGCGGGCCAAGACGCTCGCCGAGGAGATGCAACGGGCGAGCGAAGAAGCAGCGGCTCTCAAGGCAGCCGAGGTCGCAGCGGCCGACGCTGTGCTCGGCTCTGGCGGTGGCGATGGCGCCGTCGTCACCGATGCGCAAAGCGAGAGCGCCGCAGACCACATCCTCGGACTCGGTGGATCGTCCCCCGAGCCCGCCACCCATTGAGGCGCAGCACGACACAGTCACGGACACCAACCCTGGAGTAACGAGTGGCAATCAAGACCGTCAAGAGAGTCCGTATCAGCGCGATCGCGAAGGAACTCGGGATCGCTGCCAAGGACATCATCGAGAAGTGCGCCAAGGAAGGTGTCGAGGGTGTCGCCACGCCACAGGCAACGGTGCCGTTCGGGCTCGGAGAGACCATCAAGGAGTGGTTCGGATCCGGTCACGGCTCGTCGTCGGCTGAGCTTGGCGAGCATGTCGATGTGGACGCGGCCCGTGAGCGCGCGAAGAAGGCGACCGCGCGCAAGAAGGGGAAGGCCGCCGTCGAAGAGCCCCCCGCACCGGCGGTTCCAGCACCGAGCGTGAAGTCGGTGGAGGTCGCCGCGCCGCCCGTGGTGGCAACCATCCCCGAATCGACGCCGGCGCCGGTGATCGTTGCCCGCCTGCCCGTCGCGGCACCCGCACCCGTCGCCGTCGTCGCTCCGCCCCCGAAGTCCCCGCCACCCGCGCCGCCGCCGTCGGCGCCGGTCGCGCACGACCCGGCACGCGTGGGACCGCCGCGCGTC
>SYGQ01000055.1 GCA_005799475.1 Planctomycetia bacterium
CCCGGGAAAACGCCGGTCGCGGCGTTGACTTCGGAGCGGCAGCCGAGGCTCGACTGCGATCCGTTGAGTCCGCTGCTGTACGGATCGGAGCAGCCCACGCCAAGCCATGTTCCACTCGACGACGGCGTGCACGCTCCGCAGAGCGAGCCCTGAAGCGCTGTGAAACCGTGTTTGCCCCAGCCCATGCCGATCTGCTCGACGCGACCCGCCTTGAGGCGATAGAAGTTCTGCGGGATGAACGGGTGACGGTTGTCCGGGGAGGCGAACCAGTCGAGGAGCGCATCGCCGATGTTGCAACTTGTTGTACCGATGGCGTAGGCCATGATGGTCTGACCGCTGACGACGACGCTGCCGTACTTGGACACATCAGGGATCGCGCCGACGATGACATCTGGACCGATCGTGCCGCCGCCGCCGGGCGAACCCTGGGTGATCTTGAGGATCCCTGCACCTCCGTCGGCCGAACCGAAACCACCGACCACGACGGCGTAGGTCACTCCGGCGTTGAGGGTTCCTGTGGTCTGCGACTGGTACGAGCAGGCATCGTCGTTGCACAGGACGGGGACTTGGCTTCCGGCGCATGTCGACAGCACCGCGATGCGCGAGTCCCAGGATGTGCCCGTGCAGGTCGACAGCGTGTAGTTCGTTGTGGTCGCGGGCGTGAAGGTGAAGTAGTTGGCCTTGTAGATCGTGTGCGCCGAGGAGCATCCGCCGCCCGCGTTCACGGCGAGGCTTCCGGTGGCGCCTGAAGTGTTGAATGAGTTGTCGCCGAGTGCCGCAGGCTGTGCCGTCGCGCAACTCGCGCCGCCACCGGCGACACCGCCGTCATCTTGACGCGCGTGGGCGGGAAGGTCGAGGCTCGAGGAGACGATTCCCGCAAGTGATGCCATCGATGCGAGCGCGACGGCAGAAAGAACGGTTCGAGTCGTGTTCATTTGGGCTCCTTGAGGTCCTGCATCAACATAACCTGAATTGCGTGGCAATCAAACCCCAGCTGCTGGCACGGATGGATCGATCGCCTCGTGCTCGCGGCAGAGTGGGGTGCGGCGGTCGCAGATAGAGGGGAGCCTGGAATCGGCGCGGAGCATGGGTTTCCCGAGCCATCTCTCGATGGATTCCGGCGAGATTGGCGCTATTGATGCCAGAGGCTGTTTCCCAGGGTGTTCCCAACGCTGCCAATGGCGTTGGAGTGAGTGGTACCGTTAGCGGTCCGATGTTTGGTCCGAGTCCAACGCCGCTTGATCCCAAGCGAGATTATTCCGCGCTTGTTCCGGCGATCTTGCGAAATCCGCGCGTGGAGTTGGAGTCAGGCTTCCATCGGTTGCGCGACCTCCTTGCTGCCGAGGGGGCGCAGACGCGCGAAATGGCGGAGATCTACACGCGCGCGGCCTCCGGTGGCGTCACGCGGGAGGAGATCACGAAGGCCAACAGCCAGATGATGGACCTTGTGCGCATGGCCGGGATGGGGACCTTCTTCGCGGTGATCCCAGGGAGCGCGCTGTTGCTTCCTCTGGCGGTTGCGGCCGCTGCGAAGATGGGGATCCGCCTTCTCCCTGATTCATGGGAGAAGGGCGCGCCGCCGCGCGCATAGCGAACCGCAGGAGGGTTCGCGAGAGTGAATCGCTTCGTCTCGCACACGACGCATGAGTTCGCGGTGTCCGAGCGCGTGGCCGACTCGGACCCAACGCGCAACGCGAACGCGGCGACGCTCCCGCGCTCGTCATCGCCGAAGAACAACGCGTTGGCGGCATCGACTCCTCCTGCAGGGTCAATCGCATCGACCTCGACGCCGTTGCCATCGGCGCACGGCTCGAAAGCGTGGGCTAGGTTCTCGACTTCGGGCTTCGATCAGGCGAACTGTGGAGGTTCGAACCCAGTGCGGTACTCGCGGCGCACGATGGTCCTGGTGGCCTCTTCGCAGTTCGTGAACGAAAGTGATGGGCGATCCCAGCGAAGTTCCTTGCCGGGGAACCGCGCTGCCTTCGAGCACAGCAGTCCTGCTTCGGCCATGCGCACTGCCGCGGAGAACGGCGACTGCACGAACGCGTCGGGCTTGCCGTGGATGGCGTCGACCCATGAGTGCCAGTGATTGCGCTCGACGATTGCGCGCTGACCAGGGAGCTTCGTCCAGTCGACTTCCTGGCCGTCGCGCCAGACTTGGAGCGGTCCGTCGGAGCCGACGCAGAGGACCCCCTCCTCGCACACGACAAGCGTGCCGATGCCGCCGAAGTCACCAGGTGGCAACCCGAGCGCGGCACGCGACGGCGCCTGCGCCTTGTCGCAGTAGTGGACCGGGAACACAGGGTTCGCGAATCGCGTGCCCCCGCCGTGGTAACTGACGACAGACTCCACATGGAGCGCGTGATAGAAGTCGCTCGGGTATCGGGTCTGTGCCGCGACAGCAAACGGGGATCCGAGGTCATACGCGAAGACGAGGACATCAAGGAGATGCGTACACCAGTCGCCGAGTTGCCCAGTGCCGTAGTCCCAAGAGGACCGCCAGCGCACCGGACCGAGGCCCTCGCGGAATGGAGCGTCTTGCGCGCTGCCCAACCACAAGGGCCAATTGAGATTCGCCGGAGGTGGCGATGGATCCTTGAGTCCACCGTAGTAGAAGTAGAAGTTCCCGTCGTCGGGCGGGCCGTCGATCCAGACATGGGCCTCGATCGCCTTGCCCAGAAGTCCGCGACGCAGAATGTCGACGGCATGCTGCCGAGCCGGCGGCCCCATGCGCTGGTTGCCGACCTGTGTCACAAGATCGGGTCGCGCGCGCACGGCGTTGTCCATGAGTGCGACTTCTGAGAGTTGCTGCACGAGCGGCTTCTGTCCGTAGACATGCTTGTTCGCGGCCATCGCCGTGCTCATGATGACGGCGTGGTTGTGGTCGGGAGTGCACACAACGACGCCGTCAAACTTGTCGGCGTGCTTGGCGAACGCCTCGCGCCAGTCGACGCAGGTGAACGCTGACGGGTGTTCGTGCGATACTTTCGCGAGCGCATCCGAGTCGACATCGCAGATGCCAACGAGTGCGATCCCGGGGTGCGCGAGCAGTTGTTCGCGATCAGCGGGGGCGATGGTGCCGCCGACGCCAACCTGGAGAATCTGAAGCTTGCCATTGCGCAATGGAAGTGTGCGCCGAGCCGTCTTGGTCGCAGTGCAACCCCACGCGCCGCCCAACGCGAGCGACCCTAGCGCGAGCGAGCTGCTCGCGATCATTTGTCGGCGGGTGATGTTCATGGGTTGTCAAGGTACTCAGGTGAAACGCACCGCCGCGGTGCGAGTCGCCCGCGGCCAGGAGAGAGCACCACGCCGATCGTCCGCTAGCCCCAGTTCGCGAAGAGTGCCGTGGCGTCGAGTCCATCGATGATGCCGTCGCCGGAGAGATCGCCCCAGAGGGATCCCGCGGTTCCGGTCAATCCCCATCGGCTGATGAGCACCGTGAGGTCGGAGCCATCGACGATGCCGTCCAAGTTGAGGTCCGCGGAGGCGCGGCCGCGTGTGGCGGTGCGGAACGCGCTGATCATCCCGTGCCCCTCCACATGGAGCGGATCAGGATGGAGGCCGGTGCCGTCCGAACGCGATGCCGTCGCGAACAGTGCGTCGCGCAAGCTTGCGACCGTGTAGTCGGGGCGCGCCTCGAGAATGCACGCGATGGCAGCGGCAACAAGCGGTGTGCTCAGGCTGGTTCCACTCACGCCGGCGGTTCCGGTTGCATTGGTGGAGTGAACGGTTGCCGTGCCGACGCCGCACGCGAGCACCTCAGGCTTGAGTCGGCCGTCTGCGGTCGGGCCACTCGACGAGAAACTCGCCATCACGCCGGCGATGTCGGTCGCACCGCAAGTGATGACGCCGAGCGCATCCGCGGGCGCGATGAGCGTGCTGGTGGTGGGATCCGCGTCATGGCCCGCGTTGCCGGCAGCGGTGACACAGATCATGCCGTTGGCCGTTGCGAGGTTGACCGCGATCGTCGTGACCGCCGTCAACCCATCAAGGTCCGCCTGCGTGTACCAGTCGATGTAGCCGAGCGAACTCGTGGCGACATCGGCGCCATGGGCCTCAACGAACTCGATGCCGGCGGCGTAGTAGTCCTCCTCGACGGGTGTCTCGGTGGCGACATCTTCGGTCTTCGCGAGCACGAACCGCGCATTGAACGCTCCGCCGACGACGGTGCCGGGCAGGTACGCGCCGATCGTGCCAAGAATCCATGTTCCATGCTTGTGCTGTGTGGCAGCATCCGTCGGCTCGATACCCGTGTTGGCGTCATTCTTGACGAAATCCCACTCAGCAATCACTTGGAGCGGGTGCGCGGGATTCGTGAAGGCCTCATGGACGCGATTGAAGCCGGTGTCGAGGATGCCGATGATCACGCCGTCTCCCGTCTGTCCCCAATCGTGAAGTCGCACGAGATCGATCTGCTCGAGCTGCGCGGCTGACACGCCGTAGTCGACGCTCGCGAGACCGTCACCCGATGTTGGCGGCGCGGCTTCGATGCCGTGATTCGCGCGCCCGCGACGCACCGGCTCAACGCGCCACACCGATGGCAACGCGGCCAGTGCGGCGACCTGAGCACGCGTCGCCTCAGCACTCACCGCACAGAGCCACCGGCTCTGCGTCCTCACACGCGCGCCCGTCGACGCGACC
Organism: Planctomycetia bacterium; assembly: GCA_005799475.1. Taxonomy (GTDB): domain Bacteria; phylum Planctomycetota; class Phycisphaerae; order Phycisphaerales; family SM1A02; genus F1-60-MAGs104. The sequence continues at coordinate 4,642 of SYGQ01000055.1, forward strand.
GAGGCAGCGAGCGACGGATCAAGTGACACATCGCGGCGGTCGAAGAGTCCCGGCATTGTGCGCCGAACGCTCCGGCGTGCGAGCGCAGCGTCGCTGAGGACCGTCTGTTCGTACCTCGCAGGTGGAGCGCGAGTGTCGGCGAAGTACACCCACACCGGAATCGTCGATCGATCCGATGCACCCGAGCTGGCCGCGCACACTGACGAGAGAACGAGCGACAGGAGGGCACCACGGGGCATCGCCAGAACATAACCGCGTCGCCGGCGTGCGCAACCCAAGCGATTGCGGAAACAAGAAAGGGGTCCTGCGAAAATCGCGCAGGACCCCTTTCTTGGGGATTGCTCTCAGCGGTCCCAGCCGATGGCGTCAAACGCTGCCAGATCGCTCGCTTTCATGTACGAGGGGGAGTAGGTCTGGCCCGACGAAAAGGCCGGGTCCATGATGCCGATGTTCGCGGTCTGCTCGCGGAAGTGGCTCGCCTGATAGGGCGAGCCGTCGCTCATCGCGTACTCCACGGTCACGAAGTCCGTGTGATGCGCGTCGTTGGGGCTGTTGTAGGCCACAAGCCTCGGGCGCGCGGTCCACTCCGCGAGCGTGTCAGGGTTGTAGTCAGCGGTGCCATCGGTGGTCTGGAAGCGGAACAGGTCAAGTGCCGTCGACTCCTTCGACCAGACGCCTGCCGCACAGACGAACCCCATGGCGTGGCCGGTCTCATGAATGACCACATCGACGAATGAGTAGCCCGAGATCCCGTTGGTCGGGTCGTAGTCCCAGGAAAACGCCGTGTTGTATTGCATGCTCGCGTCGGTGCCGGTGACCGAGCCGATCGTCGCCTTGTAGTTGGCTCGCGTGAAGTACACCCGATTCTCTGCCGTCAGCGTCGACGAGGTCCCGCTGTAGCGAACATTGATAGAGCTTCCGGTGGGAAGGTTCGCCTGGAGCGAGTCGGTGATGTCAGCACCGGCGACGAGTCCCGCGCGCGCTGCGGTGTAGGTCGCTGTCGTGTAGCTCGGGCTCGTACCGCCCAACACGCCGCTTCCGAGCGCGGCGAAGGAGACGCTCACGGTCACTGTGATTGGATCGGTGAATTGCGCTTCGAGGTACTGCTCGGCCTTCTGGAAGGCGGGAATCGCAGCCGCAGGGACACTTGAGGCGAGCGAGAACACCACATTGACCTGAGCGGCGACGCCATCCTGCGGCGTGTCGACGATGGTCACGCCGTCAGCATCCATCTGTGCGTGATGATCGAGCGCCAACTTCTCAAGTCCCGCGGCATCGACTGATCCTCGCTTGGTGCCGCAGACGGGTCGCCACACTTCGACCCAGTCCGTCCAAGTTTCCTGACCGGTCGCATCGTTGATTGCCCACTCGGATGGGAGCTCGAGGAGGAATGCGGGTTCGATCGGCCGGAACGAGTCCGCGGGATGCTGCGGACGCCCTTGGGCGCCGGCAAGCGTGATGGCGACACCCCCGAGTAACGCGAAGAATGCGAGTTTCTGTCTCATGCTGATGACAACTCCTGTTTTGTGAAGTGGATCAACCGGTCTGGGGACCTGCGCGGATCCTAGGCAGGGTTCCGAGAGCACTGGCGGAAGAAGTCCATCATTTGTCCAACGCACGACCGGTCAAAGCGATGGGTCGAATCGGTGATCCAGAGGAGGACGGGGGTTCCCCCCGAAGATGCGAACAACATTCCAGACTCTCCCACGGGTGTTCCTACCGCCACACAACCATTGAGGCTGCGGATTCTCTGCATCGTCATTTCCTGCCACTGGAACTTCACGAGTGTGTCCCGGCGGCCGGCAACATGCATTGCAGGAATTGGCTTCGAGAGGTTCACACGAATGCCCGCGGCGGCGGCGCTGGGCGCAACCGCCGCGAGCACATTCGCTCGTGTGGCCCAGAGGAGATAGGTGAAGCCTCCACCGTTGGAGTGACCCGTGCAGTACACCCGCAGCCGATCCGCACTCTCATGAGCAATGAAATCAGCGACCATCGCATCAAAGAACTTGAGGTCGCGGTCGTCCATCGCGCCGAGGCCCGACTGCCATCCCGACTTGCGCCCCTGAGGGTCAACGAGCGCGCCGGGTGTCGCGAGACCCTGCGGGTAGACGAAGATCGCCTCGGGCCACTCACGCTCCGCGTCGTACGACTTGCGAACCTGTGACGCACTGCCACCGTGCCCGTGAAAGACGAAAACAAGCGGTGATGGAGTCGAGGTGCCGTCACGGCGCGGCGGAAGGCTCACGATCGCCTCACGCTCGACGCCGTCGATCGTCCATCGGCGGGCCCCTGTCGTACGCGCGCTCTCAACCAGCGCCGTCGAGGGCGCCGCAGCCTGCGCCGCCACCGTAGGCGCGCTTTCGCGAGCGCAACCGAGCGCGATCAGCGTGACGGCGATCGCGCTCGCGCTCGCCCACCTCATGGGGCGGCGCGATCCTCGCGCGGACGAACGATCATGCCGATGATCCATCCCGCGAGGAGCCATCCCACAAGTTGTTCGACGAGCGCATCGCGGACCCACGAGAGCGGGAACCCGAACCAGAGCCACTCGCTGTATGTGTGCGAGAACCAAGCGGCGATCGCGCACATGCCGCCGGCGAACGCCGCGTGTGCCGGAGGGAGTTGCATCTTGACGATCACAATCGCCGCGAAGAAGCACGCGATCGTTCCGCCGAGGAACTCGAGCACGAGCGTCTTCGGCGGCATCATCTCGGCGACAGACCGCTGATACACCAGAATGCCCACGGGTCCCTTGGCGAACTTCGCCGCGATCTCCTTCTCTGCCTCGTGGTCATCGGCCACACCGTGTTGACCCCAGAATGGGAACGCGTAGAGCCCGTCCTCGGGGTTGGCATTGCGAAGTGCTTCAAGCACCGCGTCCTCCTGAGGCAAC
>SYGQ01000056.1 GCA_005799475.1 Planctomycetia bacterium
GATCGACTCGTCGAGGTTCCTGCTGCGGGTCCCAAGGTGACGATCCTCCCCGCGGGTGATCCGCGCACGGCGAACGCGCGGCGGCAGATCCGCATCATGTGGGGGCAGCACCTCCTCGACGACATTCTCGCGGGCAAGTACCGCACGCTCATCTGCGCGGTCAACGACACCGACAACACGCATGGGATCCTCGGCGAGATTCTCAAGCTGGTGCCCACGAGCCAGTGGACGCTGGCGTCGGCCACGAGTTACGCGAGAGTCTTTCGGTCGGCGGTGCCGCTGCACGCAAAGGAGGACCGAGAGCCGTATGTGCTCAAGTTCGACCTCGACCGGGTCCTCGTACTCGCGCTGCTGCGACCGACCGGTCGTGATCACCTGAATCTCGAAGATCTGTACCGCGGATTTCGCACGGTGTCGCAAATGCTCGACGGCCGCGCGGACCGACGCGGTGCGGCAACGATTTCGTTCCTCGGTGCCAAGAGCAACAAGTTGCGCGACCACTCGGGCGATGAGCCAAGTTGCGAGGCGGTGTTGAAGGCGATGTACGACGGGGGATACGACGGGGACTTTTATCCACCGGTGTCAGCGTGGGACGCGCCGCGCACGGGGGTGTTCGCTCGGTATCCCTTCCCTGAGGGGGTCGATCGAATGCGCGAAGGCAGTAGCTGAGGGCGCGGGTCGCCTCGTCAGCGAAGCACCCCGCGGCACGCGAGCGCCAGCAACGCGCCGCGCATGGCGGTGAATCCGCCCAGCGACAATCCGAACGCGTCGACGAACGAACCCTCAAGCGGCACCCACATGAGCAGGAATGCTCCCGCGCCTGCAAGCCCTACCCAGGATGGACTCGCACGAGACGGGCGCGCGATGGCAAGCGCAGCGCCGCTGACACTGGCCACACCCAGCGGAATCAGGAGCGGATGAACCGCGCCTGGAGCGAAGGCGAGAGCCACGAGCGTCACCGCGGCGGCGACTCCCCATGCCCCGAGCGAGTCATCCCAGGCGACGACCAGCTCATCGCGCCGATGCCGACGACGACGCGAGATCCACGAGACTGGCATCGTCACGCAGGCGAAGCCAACGGCGACGAGTGCGAGGTCGCCGGCCCAGAGGCCGTCTGGCCACGGCCAATGGGATGGGTGCGCCGTACGAATCGCAATGGTGAGAAGACCTCCCGCAATCACCGACGCCATGAGTCCCGTCGTGGACATCCACGCCACCAAGATGGTCCCGCCCAGGGTCGCCATGCCCTCGGCACGCAACCGGACGAGCGCGGTGACGAGGAGAGCGACACATGCGCTGAGCGCAGTCCACGACACCCACGATGGCCACCAGAAGATCGCGATGGAGTAAAAGTCGAACCACACCGCGGAGTCCGCGCACGATGGCTGGGGATCGTGGGCGAAGGCAGCGAGCGCGCGCACGAGCGCGAGCGCGTCGGTTCCCATCTGCGCGAGCGTGCGTGGATCCACGCGCTCGACCGTGTCGTTGGCCGTGTGATAGTTGTGCGGGCTACCGATGAAGGCAAGGTTGAATCCGGGAGCGCCCGCCATGCGAAACACCGTGAAGTCGGTGCCGTTTGGCATGTGCTGATACGCCTCGGACGCCAGGCTCGTGGCGCGCGAACTGATGTCTGAACCGGCGAGTATGGCCGCGTGCCACGACCCGTGGGCGCCGGTCTCGAAGACATGCACCGGTCCGTCGCTCCCTCTGGCGTCGAGATTCACGACACCGACAACGCGTTTCCAGAGTGGGTTCTCCTTCGCAAACTCGCGCGCGCCGAGGAGGCCGAGCTCTTCGCCATCGCTCAGGAGAACGACCACCGGACACGCCGCGGGGGCGGCCTTCAAGGCGCGAAGGATTTCGAGCGCGCACGCAACGCCGACGGCGTTGTCGCCCGCGCCGGGTCCCATCGGGACGCCGTCGTAGTGCGCATTGAGGAGGACAAGCGGTCCATCAGTCGATCCGCGCGCGTCGGGGACTACCACAAACAGGTTGTGCATCTCGACCGCGGTGCGCTTCCATCCGCGCGCCATGAAGCGCTGGGAGTCGAACGCGACGCCGCGCCGCGCCGCCGCCTCGCGCAGTCGCGTGATCGCCGACTCGTGACCGATCGACCCTGGGTCGCGCGGTGCCCCGTCACCGACGAAGGCCACGAGACTTTGCCACGCCTCGGGGCCATCGAATGAGCCAGGCGCATTCGGGCTCGCACACTCCGGAGGCCCGTGCCGGACCCATGCCACCGCCACGATGACGGCGAAGAGAGCAATCAGCGCAAGGCGCGCACTCGTCCGCGGTGGGACGGTCCCAATCATGCGCGCGCCGACACCCCGTGGCTCACACCAGTGAGCCGCGTGTGTCGCTGCAGGTACTTGAGCACAGTGGTCATGAATGACGCATGGGACCAAGTGAGCGGACTCACCGAGATGTGCGCGCCCGAGTAGGGGTCGTACTGTTCCGCAAGGACCCCGGACTTCTGAGCCCGTTCACACGCCCAGTTGAGCATCGACTTGGCCTCCTCGAGTTCCTCGAGCGTGTGCGACTTCTCGATGATCCACTGCGCGTACCAGAGCGTCGATATCACCCACGGATTTCCAGGGACACGGGCCGTGTCGTGGCGCTCGATCTGGTGGTAGGGATCGCGCTCATACCGCGCGAGGCCACCAATGGACGTGTCAATGCGCAGCCTGTCACGCATGGCGGTCATGTGCGCCATCACTCGTGGATCATTGGCCTCGAGCGCGCCGAAGGCGAAGAGCCCGCACGCGCTCGCGTCGAGGGTGAAGTCGAGTTCGTACCCGCCTGCACCATCGGGCTTCGCCATTCGGGCAAAGAGGTTGCGCTCGGGACTCCACATCAGGCGCCCCATCGCCTCGCGCATGACGGTCGCGCCCTGCTCAAAGTCGGCCGCTCGATCGAGCGCGCCCACCTCGTGGGCGAAGTCTGCCGCGGCGTCGAGCGCGCCGATCGTCGCGGCGACCGTGAAGAGGTGGATCCCGTGTCGCTCTTCCCAGAGGTCCCACGAGGGCAGCGGCAGGCCATGTTGGTCGCGGTGTCGCAGCAACCAGTTCGCCGGCTCGATCACGAGC
>SYGQ01000006.1 GCA_005799475.1 Planctomycetia bacterium
ACTGTGGAACTGGCCCGCTGGATTCTTCGCTGTCTCGACATGGATGGCGCGATCCGCGGCGGGGCTCGAACTGCGGTTCGTTGATGTGGCCGGTGACGCGACACCCACGCTCGTTGGAGGAGGGCTCGTCGACGGCGTCGATGCGAATCCGCCCGTGCTCCTCATTCACGGTTGGGGGACGAGCAAGGAGGCCATGCTCGGTCAGGCGGCGTGGCTCTCGAGAACCCGACGGGTGTTTGCGCCGGACTTGCCTGGGTTCGGCGAGCATCCACTGCGGACCGATCAGGCGGCACTCACGGCCGACGAGTATGTTGCGTGGTTGGACTCGTTCATCGCGGCGATCGGCCTCGAGCGCGTCGATGTGATTGGCGAGTCGATGGGAGGCGCGCTCGCGGCCGCCTACGCCGCCGCGCACCCAGGCAAGGTGAGGCGGGTCGTCTTGGAGGCTCCAGCCGGGGTTCGTCCGCCGCACACGAACGACTTCATGCGCGAGGCTGAGTCGGGCGGCAATCCTCTACGGATTGCGAGCGAGGCGGACTTCGATCGCGTCGTCGGCCTTGTCTTCGCGAGTCCACCGCCCATTCCGACGCCGATTCGGCGCTACCTCGTCGATCGAGCATTGAGGGACCTTCCCCGGCAAGACGAGATGGTTCAGGCGATCCGGTCATTCTTGGTGTCGGGGAATGAATCGCGTCTTGCGCTCATCTCGGCGCCGACCCTCGTCATCTACGGCTCGGCCGATCGCGTCACCGATGCATCGATGCTCGATGTCTACTGCGAGGGCATTCGCAATGCTCGTCGGGTCCTCATCCCTGGGGCGGGGCATGTCGTCTTTCACGACGCGCCTCTCGCGGTGGCGCGGGAGATTCGCGCGTTTCTCGATCCGTAATCGCGACGACACTCATCGCGCGTGGCGCCGCTCGAGATCGAACGGCGAGCTACAGCCGATCGATCACAGCTTTCGCGAACGCGCTGGTGGAGAGTGCGCCCCCGAGGTCGCGCGTCTTGCAGCCGTCAACAAGGGCGCGGTCGTAGGCCTCTCGGATGCGCGTCGCGGTGGCGGCGAGGGCCGCGTCCGAGTGCGCTTCCGCGATGGCATTGAGCATCATCACGGCGCTCATCGTGATCGCGAGCGGATTGGCGATCCCCTTGCCGGCGATGTCGGGGGCGCTGCCATGCACGGCCTCGAAGACCGCCGCGTGCTCGCCAAGGTTCGCGCCGGGAACGACGCCGAGTCCGCCGACAAGACCCGCGCAGAGGTCGCTCAGGACATCCCCGTAGAGATTCTCCATGAGAAGCACATCGAAACGGGTCGGATCCTGCACCAACCGCATGCACGCCGCGTCGATAATGAGCTCTTCGTACTCGATCTGTGGAAACTTGGCGTCGCGCACCTCGCGCGCGCAGCGGATGAACAAGCCGTCCGAGAGCTTCATGATGTTCGCCTTGTGGAAGACGGACACCTTGCGGCGTTTGCGGTGCACGGCATAGCGAAACGCGAAGTCGGCGATGCGCAGACATGCGTCGCGCGTGGCCACCTTCATGCTGGTCACCACGCCGCGCGTGATTTCATTCTCAATTCCGGCGTAGAGACCCTCGGTGTTCTCGCGGATGACGACGAGGTCGACGCCCGAAAACCGAGTGGCCACGCCGTCGAGGGATCGCACCGGCCGCACGGCACCATAGAGGTCGAGCCGCTTCCGGAGGGCCACATTGACCGACGAGAATCCGCCGCCCACGGGCGTTGTGCACGGACCCTTGAGCGCAACGCGGTGTTTCTGGATCGCCTCGACGGTCGCTGCCGGAAGGAGTTCTGACTCGCCCGCTTCCAGGGCGGCCACGCCTGCCTTTGCTTCGACCCACTCAATCGGGGCCTTCGCCGCAGCCAGAATCTCGCACGCCGCGTGTGCCACTTCAGGGCCAATGCCATCTCCAGGAATGAGGACTGCGGTGTACGGCATAGGGAGGAGCAACGATAGCAAGGGGGAAAGAAAAAGGCTCCCACGGCACGCGCCGCAAGGAGCCTTGGAGAACCCGTCAGTTTGGAAGGGTTAGTTCTTGGTGGGGATCGTCAACTTCATGCCGACCTTCAAGGCGCTCGGGTTGGCTCCGATGACGGCCTTGTTCGCGTCGTAGATCCGCTTCCAGCTCGAGCGATTCCCGTAGGCCTTGTCGGCGATCGACGCGAGTGTCTCACCCTTGGCGACGGTGTGCTGCGACGAGTTTCCGACTGCGGTCGGGGCCGAACGACTTGCCGCTGGTGACGAGGCAGTGAGTGTCGAGCTCGACTTTGCCGGAAGGTTGATCTTCTGTCCAACCTTGAGCGTTGACGCGTTCATGCCAGGATTCGCCTTGACAATCGCCGGCCAAGCATTCACATCGTGGAACCAGTTGCCCGCGATGCCGCTGAGGGTGTCGCCCGACTTGACGACATAGGTCGTCATCGACTCGGTTGAGGTGGCAGGCGGCGTCTTGGCCGTGACAATCGGAGCGGGAGCGGTGAACACTGGCTCAGCGCTAGGGGGTGCGACAATCGGCGTCGGTGTGACGGGTCCGAATGCGGTTGTTGCAGGCGTTGAACTCGGCGTGCCGACGGGGGTTGTTGGCGCGGCGAAGGCGGTGCTGTCCATGCCCGAGGCAGTGACAGGCGCGGCTCCAGACATTCCGGTGACCACGGGTGTCGTTGGCGAGAGGGTCAGCGACGGTGTGTCCGCCGACATCCCCTCTTCACCCCCTGCGATCGGGTCCGTCGTCACCGTCTCGGGTGATGTGGGTGTGGATGGGGCGAGGAAGCCGAAATAGATGCCGGCCACAAGAAACAGGCCGACAACCGAAAAGATGACGATCTTTGCTCCGCGAGTCATTGGTGGACCTCCATGTCCATTGAGATTGTGCGAACGAGTGGAAGAAGAGAGTCAGACAGGAGTCGCGGACGCGACTCCAACGGTGGCTGTGCGGACCTGAGCAGAATCCGTGCGGTCGCCGTGACGAACAAAAGTCATGGGTGCGGCAATGATGACGGAACTGATCGTGCCTGCAACGAGGCCGATGATGAATGTGAATGCGAACGGCGAAATGGCCGGACCGCCCCAGACATAGAGCACGATTGCGCTGGCGAGGGTTGTGCCTCCGGTCAAGAGCGTTCGGCTAAAGGTTTGATTGATGGCATCGTTGATGTTCGTCCACGATGCATGCGGCAACTTCCCCTTGTTCTCTCGGATGCGGTCGAGGATGACGATGGTGTCGTTCAAGGAGTATCCAATGATCGTCAAAAGAGCCGCAATAACATTGAGATCAATGCGGAACTCTTCAAGAAGCGTGGCCCGCCCAAACTCGGTGCCGGCGATCGAGTGGGTCAGGGCAAGGACACCAAGGCACACCACGACATTGAAGACAACGGCTGTAATGGTCGCGAGCGAGTAGCGGAAGCTCGAGAACCGGAGCCAGATGTACAGGACCATCCCAACGAGGCTGACAATGATGGCCACGATGGCGCTCGCGGCGAGGTTTTCCGCCACCCGTGGACTGAACGAGTTGACCTGATCGAGGCTCAGTTTGGAGGTAAATGCGGCCTGAATGAGCTGCCATTCAGGCCGTGCAACCACCCGCTCCCATGTCGCGGCGTCAACCTTGGTCAGGAGCGCGGTTGGCTCGGTCACCATCACGGCGACCGCTGTCCAACCCTTGGACGGATTGGCCGGATCGGCGGGGGTGACCCCCACCACTTGGGTTGGTCGACTGCTTTGCGCGGAGAAGTCTGGCTGCTTCCGCATCCGGGCGATCCTGGACTCCGCTTCCTCAAGCGTGACAGGAGGTTGCAGGTCCTTGAGGAGGATCGCCACGCCACCGACGAAGTCCCGAGACGAGTCCTTCAGGGTTGGCTGGCCGATGGATGCGCCCAGAGTGTCCGACGAGATTGCGTTGGTGTACGCGACCCCATCAGGATCATCGGCGCCGGCGAAGCGGACGGGCTTGGCAACATCGAGGGAGTCGAGGAAGGAACCCGCGACGGCTTGAACAAGGGGTTCGGTAACTGTCTGGTTACTTGTCAGAGTGGCGGGGTTCGCCACCCGGACCTGGAATCCCGTCGCATGGCCGTCCGGTGTGGCCTCACCGACCGTGAGGACATTCGCGTTCCGAAGTTCTCGGATGACCGGATCGGTCGAGTCATCGCCAAGCTTATGAATCCGTTGTTCGACCTCTTCACGCTGAAGGTAGAGACGGCCGCTCGGAGACGCCGCCTCCCCGGTCGTGGCCTTGCGGGTCATGAGTGTCATCGTGACGCCGCCTCGGAACTCGGTTTCGAGGAGTTCCCGGCCTGCGCCCCAGGTCAGGACAAGGCACACCGCTCCAACCGCCGCCGCGCCGGTCCAGAGGACATGGCGGATCCGCAGCCAGTCGAAGTGCGGTCGCAGCACCTTCATCATGGAGGGGAAGATGGTCGGCATCATCGGGAGCCGGCGCAATCCGCACCAGTTGATGAGCACGGCGTACATGATTCGCGTGCAGAAGAGCGCGGTGAAGAGCGTCGTCAGAACGCCGATCATCATGGTGAGGGCGAAGCCCTTCACTTCAGTTGCCGCGGTCTTGTAGAGGACGACACAAACAATCAGATTGGTGACATTGCCGTCGACGATCGCGTTGAACGCCCGGGCGAACCCGAGGTCCATCGCATTCTTCAGTGGCTCCTTGTTGTCGATGAGTTCCTCACGGACGCGCTCGTAGACGAGCACATTCGCATCGACCGCCATGCCCACCACGAGCGCGATGCCCGCCAGGCCAGGCAGCGTGAAGGACCCGTCGATCCCAGCCATGATCCCGAAGATCATGGCGATGTTGATGGCGATGGCGATGACCGCGATGAGGCCCGCGCCGAGGTAGTAGACCGAAATGAGCGCGCTCGTGGTGATCGCCGCCACGACGACCGCCCACAGCCCGCGCTCGAGGTTCTCGCGACCAAGGGCAGGGCCGAGGATGCTGACGGAGATCGGCTCGCTCTGGAGTTTGGCCTCGAGTTCGCCGCCTTGGAGCACACGAATGAGGTACTGCACTTCGTCGTTCGAGAAGGACCCCTTGATGATGCCGCTCGTTGAGATCTGCCCGTCGAGCGTGGGCGCTGAGAAGAGTTGGCCGTCAAGGACGATGGCCATGGGGCGGCCGAGGTTCGCACCAGTGAGGCGGCCGAGATACTGGCCACCTGAGGCATCGAGTTGGAAGGCGACGGCGACTCGGCCGAGTTCGTCCTGCGACTGGAACACATTCCGCATCGCCCACTGACGACCGCCCAAGTGGTCGAGGCTCATCGCGTCGGTCACATAGAGGAGCACATACGGGGTTCCGTCGTAACTGGCGCCCACGAGGTCGCGCGGTTTGAGGTAGTCGACCGGATTCGCCATGAGGCTCTGGATCGCCTCAGGCGAGTCCCCCCACTGCTTCGCGTCGTTGATCGGGAACCAGCGTGCCACCGGCGAATCTGTGCCACCCGGACCGCGCTCGGCGAGTTGCTTGCGCATCTCGTCGGGATTGACCCCCTCGGGTGCGGCGGCGCTCACGGCGATGTGGAACTCGAGCACACCCGCGCCGCGCAGGAGGCGCTTCAAGTCCTCGGGGTCGTCGTAACCGGTGACTTTCGATGCGTAGTCGGCCTGGAGCGCGGCAAGTTCGTCGATCGCACCCGCGTAGTCGGGCTGGATCGCCTTCAGTCGCGCGATTTCGAGTTCGCGCGGGCTCGCTGTCGTTTCGCGCACGCCATCGGCATCGAGTTTGGCCTTGCCCTTCTCGTCACGCGCAAACGGCCGAGCGTCAGAAAGCGACAGCGCACGCTTCAAACGGGCTTCGTCAAGGTTCGTCTCAGCGATGCGGGTGCGCATCGTCCGTTCCTTCACTTCGGCCGAAGCGATGCGGTCCTCGATCGAACCGAGTTCGTCCGCGGGGGCGTTTCGGGCGATGGCGGCCTGATAGTCGGCGCGACCGGCAATGGCGTCGTTGGACGCGCGCTGGAGTTCCTCGAGCGTGGCGCGGCGCGACGAGGGCAGCGGCGCTTTGTCCTTCTCGGGTGCGGGCGCAAGCGTGGGTGCGCTCGCCAAGGCGAGCGCTTGGTCGAGTTCGCGCGGCGTCAGCGTCAACTTTCGGCCCAGATCCGCGACCTTCGCGCGGTAGGCGTCTCCCATGTCCCGGACTTCGGGCGACGGCAGTGGCATCACGACTTCGATGCGGTCGAGGCCCTGCGGTTGGAGCGACACATCGAGGACGCCCTGCGGATTGACACGCCGCTTGAGCGAATCGACGACCTGCGCCAACACCCGCTGAGGATCCCCCTGCGCTGGCATCGAGACCGCGTAGACCATGCTGACGCCACCTCGGAGGTCTTTCCCAAGGCGGATGCTCGTGTCGAGCGGGAACGCCTGCCAGACACAGACCGCAATCAGGATGAGCGCGACAATGAGCCTCGGGAGAATCTTGATGTTCATGCCTTGATGCCTTGCGCGTCGCGGGCTGGCGAGACGATCTGCACGATCGCACTCTTCGTAAATGTCATCCGAACATTGGAGTTCTCGTCGACCTTGAGGACGACCGTGTCATCCTTGATTTCGACCACCGAGCCCAAAATGCCGCCAGCGGTCTGCACCTCGTCGTGCTTCTTCATGGACGACATGAGTGCAGCGCGCTTCTTCTTCTCGCGGCGGCCCCCCATGACCGAGATGAAGATCATGATCGCAAGGACCGGCAAGAACATCCAGATCACTCCACCCATGTCGCCGCCAGAACGCGGAGCCGCAGCGGGATCCGCGGTGCCCGGCAAAGCTGTCGTCGCGGGTGCGGGCTGGCCTGCCAGAGGTGGCGCATCTTGGAAGGACGCGAGCAGAGAAGTTGTCATTGTGAAGTCAATCATCTGGTTGTTCAGTGGGATCGTTGGAGGGGTCGGCTCGGTGCGTTGTGCGAGCCCATCGGCCGCGCAGGTCAAGCCACGCATCTTCGTCGATTGCGCGCCTGATGTCCAGTAGCAGGCGCTGGTAGAGCCTGAGGTTGTGCCACGAGACCAGGGTGGGCCCAAGCATTTCGCCTGCCAGCAGGAGATGCCTCAGATACGCCCGCGAAAACCCGCCCCCGCAGGTGGGGCAGTCGCATCCCTCTTCGATCGGCCTCGGATCGTCGGCATGGATGGCGTTCCGGAGCCTCAGCGACCCATGGAGCGTGAACGCGAACCCATTTCGCCCGTTCCGCGTCGGAAGCACGCAGTCGAACATGTCGACGCCACTCTCGACGGCCATGATGATGTCGGCTGGGTAGCCCACCCCCATGAGGTAGCGCGGCTTGTCGGAGGGCAGAAGCGGCGCGGTGAAGCGCACCACTTCCTCAATGGCGCGCGGCCCCTCGCCCACGGCCACACCCCCAATGGCGAACCCCGGAAGGTCATGCGCGCATGTGGCGTCGACGCTCGCGCGCCGGAGCGCGAGGTCCGTGCCGCCTTGCACGATGCCAAAGAGCGCCTGATCTTCTCGCGTGTGCGCCGCGATGCAACGGGTGAGCCAGCGGAGCGAGCGGTCTTTTGCTTCGACGAGCCGGGCGTGGTGATCCGCCGAGTCGCTCTCGGAAACTCCCTGCGGACAGTCATCGAAGGCCATCGCGATGTCGGCGCCGAGGGACTGCTGCACCTCCATGCTCGACTCGGGGCCCAGGTGCACAACGCTCCCGTCGATGAACGATCGGAAACTCACTCCGTCTTCGTTGAGGCGATTGATCGCCGACATTGAGAACGCCTGGAATCCACCTGAGTCGGTCAGGATCGGGCCGTCCCACCGCATGAAACGGTGCACGCCTCCGAGGGCTTCCACCCGACGATGGCCGGGCCTCAGCATGAGGTGGAAGGCGTTGTTCAAGATGCACTGTGTCCCCGTCGCGCGCACTTGTTCGGGGGTGAGCCCTTTCATTGCCGCCGCAGTGGCCACGGGCATGAATGCCGGCGTGTCGAACGAACCGTGCGGTGTCACGATGCGGCCGCGTCGCGGGCCGTCTGGGCGCGGTGCGCCGAGAAGTTCGAGGCGGACCGGCGCGGCGGTCATGGACCTTCGTTGCGCTGTCGCGTGGCTTCGCGAAGCGCCTCGCGTTCGCGCTCGGAGAGCGACTGGATCCCGCGCTCTCGCACCTTATCGAGGATCCGGTCGACCTCGGACTGCCCAACAGCGCGACCGCTCGCGGGTGCCCCGTGCTGCGCCCTGCCCGCGAAGTGCTGGCTACTGGGATCAACCTTGCCGAGGAAGTCGAAGAAACCCTGCAGCTTTCCAGGATTCCGAATCAGGTACCAGCCCGCGATGGCGCCGCCAATGTGCGCGGCCTCGCCTCCGGCGTTGGACCAGCGCAGGAGCACCGCGGCGATCGCGACCGCCACGAGGCCGTATGCAAGCGTGATGAGACGCATCGGGATGACAAAGAACAAGAGCACCTGCGCGTTCGGCATGAGCCGCGCCGCTGCGACAATCACGCCGAACACACCCGCGCTCGCCCCGATCAGCGGCATGTCCGGGTCGTTCACAAGAAGCCCCGGGATCGTCACGCGCCCGTTGCTGACCTCCTGCATGACGAACCCGCCGAAATTGAGGACGAGATAGAACAGCGCACCGGCCACTCCGCAGAGCAGGTAGAAGGCGACGAAGCGCTTGGCACCGAGATATCGCTCGACGATGGGCCCAAAGAAGAACAGGCCGATCATGTTGAAGACAATGTGATTGATATCCGCGTGGCAGAACTGGAAGCCAATCGCCCGCCAGAGCTGCAGCGCGCTTGTCCCAACACCGGGAATCGATGAGTACAGCGCCGTCGAGGTCGAGAAGTAGAGCCACTTCTGCAAGAATGGCATGGACTGCACGGTGTTGACCGCGATCAACTGCGGCGGGCTGTTCTGGCGCAGCGCAAACACCCCCTGCTCTTCGAGGAGCGATCGCGCCGGATCGCCGGCGACTTCCTGAAGTTGCGTGACGATCGTCCCGTTCAGGACCATCCGCTGCACCTCGGGGGGCACGCCCGGCTGCCACGCCGACCCAACGACAACCCACTGCCGCGGCAGGAAGCCGTCGATCACGAAGACGGCGACACAGATCGCGATGAGCCATGTCGCCGCTGACCAGGCGAAGCCGCTTCGTGCGGGCGCCGCCGCGCCGGTCGACCCCCTCCAGTACTCGCGATCGTGCGATCCCATCGAGTCGAGGCTACCCGCCACTCGTGCGCTGTGCTCGGTGCAGTCGCCAGAGGAGGAATGCCGCGATCGATTTGCCGTCGGCAACGGCACCACCGTGAATCATCCGCTCGAACTCGCACGGATCGCGGATGACAACCTCGATTCGCTCGTCGGGCTGGAGGCGCGCTGGACAGGGTGTGAGTCCGCGCGCGACAAAGGCGTGCATTCGTTCGTCGGTGAATCCCGGCGAGGTGTAGAAGATTCCGAGCGATTCGATCGAAGCCGCCGAATAGCCGGTTTCCTCCTCAAGTTCGCGGAGCGCGGCCTGGGCGGGCGGCTCCCCCAGCTCGAGTTTTCCGGCGCAGAACTCCACCATCCACTGATTCGTGGCCACTCGGAAGTTCCTGATCGTGACAAGTCTGCCATCGTCAAATTCACCGATGACGCACACGGCACCCGGATGGCGAACGATCTCGCGCGCCGCTGTCGCGCCCCCGGCGAGCGGGACGAGGAGCCGTTCGACGGCAAACACGCTTCCGCGGAGGATGATCTCTGGCGCGGTGGAGCCCACGCACCCGATCATAGGATGACCCAATGGGTGAACTCGCCGACATGCGCGTCGTGAACCTCCGGAAGCGCTTCGCGCGCAACGAGGTGCTCCGCGGCGTGTCGCTCGAGTTCCGCAAGGGGCAGATCACTGTCGTCATGGGCGCCTCTGGGTGTGGCAAGAGTGTGCTGCTCAAACACCTCGTCGGGCTCCTCCGGCCCGATCGTGGCGAGGTGTGGTTTGGTTCCACGCGCATCGACGCCATGCCGGAGCGCGAACTCGGGATCGTCAGGCGGCAGATCGGCTTCCTGTTCCAGCAGAGCGCACTGTTCGACTCGCTGACGGTCCGGGAGAACATCGCTTTTCCGCTTCGGGAACATGGACTCGAGGCGGAGCCCCTGATCGAAGAGCGGGTCATGCGCGTGCTCAGCCTCGTTGGGCTTGAGGAAACCCGCGATCAGATGCCCGCGGAACTTTCTGGCGGCCAGCGCAAGCGCGTGGCCTTGGCGCGCGCCGTCGTCCTTGAGCCGCGCGTGGTCCTCTACGACGAACCCACCACCGGACTCGATCCCATCCGTGCAGAGGTCATCAACGAACTCATCCTGAAACTGGCGGATGCCCTCGGTGTCACGAGCATCGTGGTGACGCACGACCTCGTGAGCGCGTTTCGCATTGCCGACAGGATGGTGCTTCTGCACGAGGGCGCGGTGGTCCTCGAGGGCACACCGGAAGAGTTCAAGGCCACCACGGACCCGGTAGCCGGACAGTTCCTTCGCGGAGAAGTGAGTGCGGCGGAACTGGAAAAAATCCGTGGACATGGGGATCATGTCAGGAGCACACCACCATGAAGGAATCCACCCGCAACTTCGCGACCGGCATCGCCGCAATCGTCGCGTTCACAGGACTCGCGAGCCTGCTCTTGCTCTTCGGAGACCTTGACGCGTTCAGTCACGGCACCTACCGCATGGTCGTCGAGGCCAATGACGCGATCGGCCTTCGCGCCGGAAGCCGGGTCACAATGGCTGGGGTTCCCATCGGCGAAGTCGATGGCGTTGTCGTTCGGCTCGACCCGAGTCGCCCGGTCCGCATCATGGTCGGTATTGACAACGGCATCGACATCCCTGTGGGTGCACAGGCGTCCGTGTCGACGAGTCTGCTGGGCGGGACTTCGCGGCTTGACCTCGTGATGCCACGCGACTATGCCGAGGGCGGTCCCACGCTTCCGCACGATGGCAGCGCAGTGATCTTCGCGAACCTTGAGGGACTCGAGGCCAAGGTCGCGCGCATCCTGGCCGACAAGCTCGGCGGCATGGACGCGGCGATGAAGGCCGTTGAAGAGGCGGCGCAGGACGCACGCAAGTGGCTCGGCGACGAGCAACTCCTCGCCGACACGCGCACCGCGGTCTGGAAGGCCAACACGCTGATCGAACAAGCCACAACTGCGGTCGTGTCCTTCACACAGAGCGCCGACGCGTTCCAGGCGGATTCAAAGCAGGTCGTCGCATCGGCACGAGCCGTTTCCGACCAACTCTCGAAGACCCTTGAACAAGTGGAACTCCTGACGCGCGAGGCGCGCGCGGGCAAGGGAACGGTTGGACAACTCGTCAGCAATCCCGACCTCTACAACGCGCTCGTCGACAGTGCGAAACGGCTCAAGGCCACGCTGGGCGAAGTCGAACTTCTCATCCAGAAGGTGAAGGCCGAAGGCCTCGGCGTCAAGTTCTGACGCCCTCACGAAACAAAGCCACGGCGCTGCGGTCCGCAACGCCGTGGCAGGATTGAACCACGAAACTGTTGGTGAGCGTCAGTCAGTGACCACAATGACTTCGACGCGGCGACTCTTCGCCTTCGAGTCCAGCGGCACATTGGGGCCGTAACTCGACAGCGACACTTGCTTCCCGTCCACCCCCTTGGAAAGGAGGTACTCGCGCACCGCATAGGCGCGATCGAAACCGAGGTAGTAGTTGTCCTTGAACTTCGAGTACTTGATCGGGTCGGTGTCCGTGAAGCCCGCGACGCGAACTTCGCGACCGCCGTAGTTGTCCTTCAGGATCGCTGCCACCTTGTCGAGCGACTTCTTCGAGCCGTTCTTGATCGTCTCCTTGCCCGAGTCGAAGAGCACATCGCCTTCGATCGAAACATGGATCTCGTTTCCCTCCGCGGAGACGGTGACGCCATCAATGTTGGCGAATGCCGCAGTGTCCACCACGGGGTTCGCCGAGGCGCTCGTCTGCTCTGCCTTCGCTTCGGCGGCGGTGGCGCGCGCGAGGGCCGCCGACTTGTCGTGGTCAGCCTGAGCGAGAGCGGCCTGCGCCTGCGCGAGTTGCATCTTGAGCGTTTCGTTCTCGCTCAGGAGTGTCCCGTTTTGCTTCTGTGCCCCACTGTCGCAGCCCATCGAGAGTGTTGCGGCGAGAACGCATCCAACGACGATCCATGTCTTCTTCATTCGAGAATCCTTTCTCCGAAGTGTGTTGTCCTTCCGGACGCTCCGAAAGTGCGCCCATTTCACCCGATCGAGGTGGTGTTTGTAAAGCCCTCACCGCAGGAATCACCCCAGGAAAGACAAGCCGCCCGACATCGACGAACGCCCCTCGGCACAGCACGAGCGCGACGACGGCCACGGCGAGGTGTGGGCCGTAGGGCAGTTCGCGCCGCAGGGGCTTCCCGCTGGCGAGTTTCACCACCCCTGCTGCGCCGACCCATGCGAGCCCCGAAAAAGGTGCGATGAAGAACGCCGCAAGCGGGTCGATCCAACCCAGACACGCGCCGGCCGCCCCAAGGAGGTGAACATCACCCATCCCCATCGCCTCGACTCCCTTGATCCAGGTGGCAACGATCCGAACCACCCAGACCGTCCCCGCCCCAATCATGTATCCAAACACGGGGGCGCAAAGGCCTTGCATGACCGGGGGGGGGATTCCCTGAACTCCCCCTAGCGAGAGTGCCCCCACCAGCGCGGCGACGATGATCCCACCGAGAAGGAGCACTTCGTGCTTCATTTCGCGCCGAGCGTGCGGGTACTCGGCGAGCGTTTCGCCATCCTTCACGAACTCGCCATAGTCGGCGAAGGACCGAGTCAGGGACCCAGTGTGGAGGAGCGCGTTTGCCCCAAGGACGGCGACCCCGCCGCCCAACGAAGCTCCTGCCACCCACCACGACACCGAAGGAAGCGGCCATGTGGCGGCCATCACCTCAGTCGCAAGCGCCCCCTGAAGGGCCCACGCGGCGACGCCGGTCACGGTGGCCGTCAGCGTGACGCCGAGCGGGATGGTGAAGGTGCGGACATCCGTGAGGGTCGAGGCCACAAGGCACGACAGAAGCGTAAGGACCGCGACAAGACCAGGCAATGTTGCCACGAGGCCGTAGTGCTGGAACCACTGCGCCCAACTGCGGCCCCACCACCCCGAAGGCTCCGCGACAAAAGACATCCAGTAGGTCGCCGCGAACATCAGGGCGACGAGGAGTTCGATGCCTGGGTACTGAAGGGAGATCGAGACTCGACAGGTTGAGCAGCGGCCCCTTGCGAACGCCCAACCGAGAATGGGGATGTTCTCGTGGAGCCGGAGTCTGCGGCCGCAGGTCGGGCACCGACTCGGAGGGTTGATGACGCTCATTCCCAGCGGCATCCTGTACGCCACCACATTGATGAAACTCCCCACGCAAGCCCCGAGAGCGAAGGCAAAGCCCAACCCCGTCAAGTGCGGCATCCACAGTGCAAGCCGGTCATCCATCGGTGCGCTTGGCGAGATCCTGCGCTGCGATCCGTTCGACTTCCACGCGCGCGGCCTCGAGGACATCACGACATCGACGCACGAGCGCGGCACCGCGCCGGTACTGCCGGACACACTCTTCGAGCGGTGCGTTTCCCGACTCGATCACCGCCACCAACTTCTCGAGTTCGCCGATCGCTGCTTCGTACGAGAGCGACGACGCGTCCTCGGGTTCCTTCGCACTCGCAGTGATGTGTGGCGAAGCCATCGACGGAGTCTAGTCGTGCGAAATGGACTGATCCGGACGAATGGCCTCAACGCGGCTTCCGAGTTCGCCGTGGGCGAGGAGCGTTCGAATGCTGTCCCCGTGGGCCAGTCCGGTGGCGTCCTTGATGGCTCGGCCACTCTCGTCAAGTGTGATCGAGTACCCGCGCTCGAGGACAGCCAGAGGCGAGATCGCAGTAAGCGTCCGAGCCAGCACTTGCGCGCGGGCCGACTCCGCCTCGATGCGGCGCTGGGATGCTGCGTGCAGCCGGAGCACCCACGGCGCCACGAACGCGTGACGAACCTCGATCCCCCTCGTGGGATCTGAGAGCGCGCGGCTGCGCGCGGCGAGATCGACGCGTCCCACGCGCCGCTCGTGCGTCAGAGTCCACGCGCGCGCGAGGCGATGTTCGAACGATCCGACCTCTTCATGAAGCGCCGCGCGGTCGGGAAGCGTCTCCGTCACGGCGCGCGACGGCGTCGGCGCGCGAAGATCGGCAACGAGGTCCGCGATGGTCGTGTCGCTCTCGTGGCCGATCCCGGTGACCACCGGCGTCCTCATGCCCAGGATCGCGTCAGCGACCACGCGCTCGTTGAATGCCCAAAGGTCCTCGAGGCTTCCTCCGCCGCGCACGAGCAACACAACGGCGATACGGTGCGCCTTCGCCGACGCATCCACCGCGCGAAGTGCGGCGGCGATTCCGGGCGCCGCCTGCTGCCCCTGCACACGGATATCGACAAGGATGACCCGCGCCGCCGGGAAGCGCTCGCGCACGGCATTGAGGCAGTCCGCCTCGGCCGCGCTGCCCGCGCTCGTAAGGATCGCGATACACATGGGAACCGTCGGGATCGGCTTCTTTCGCGAGGCATCGAAACTTCCGGCGCTGCGCAGTTCGTCGCACAACGCGCGGAACCTCGCGGCGAGATCCCCCTCCCCGACGGCGTCGATGCCCGAACACTGGAGTTGCGTGCGTCCCTGAGGCCCGTAGTGGGTGACCTGCGCGGACACGACGACAGCGGCCCCGTCAGACGGCGTGACGCGGCTGCGCGCGGCATCGCTTCGGAACAATACGCAGTCGATCCGTGCTTCCTCGTCCTTGAGGGAGAAGTACCAGTGGCCGCTGACGCACCGCGCATTGGAGACTTCTCCGCCAACCTTGACGCGACCGATGCCGCCTTCGAGCGCTGACCGGATGAGCCTAGAGAGTGCGGCTACCCCGAGCACAGCGACTTCGGGTGCCGGTGCGGGCGTGGCGGGCACTGCGGGCGACGGATTTTGGAAGAGCCCGCCAATGGCTCCGAGCGGATCAATGGGGCGACGCGCCACGCGGACTATCGTAGGAGCGTGGACGGGGCTCCTGAACACCCGCGCTTGGACCTTCGCACTCGACTGGCTGATCTTGACGGCGTGACAGCACCGGTCGCACGGCGGCTCGCGGTGCTCGAACTGCGAACCGTGGGCGACCTCTTCAAGCACCTGCCCATCCGTTACGAGACCGAGGCGGCCGAGGAAGGAGTCTCTGATGCGCTCGTGGCTTCGGCCGCGGCCGCGCCCGAAGTCACCCGATCGCTGCGCGGCGAGATCGTCAAACTGCGAATGATCCCGGGACGGCGACCTCGCATTGAGGCACTCCTCGGAGAAGGCCAGACGGTCGTCCGCCTCGTGTGGTTCAACGCCTCATGGATGGCCAAGAAACTCCACCCGGGCATGCGCGGGATCGCCCGCGGGCGCGCGAAGGTGCGTCAGGGCTACCTCGAAATGGTGAATCCGAAGTGGGAGACGATCGGCGGTGAGGACGAACCGACCCCGGACGCCGGACGGCTTCGGCCGATCTACGGCGCGACCGAGGAACTTCCCTCTTCGCGAATCGAAGCGGTCGTGCGTTCCGCGCTTCCGCGTGTCATCGGACTGATTGTCGATCCGCTGCACGAGGCACTCCGTGCGCGGCGCGGGCTGCCACTGTTGGCAGAGGCCTACCGCATGGTGCACGACCCCTCGACGCTTGTCGAGGCCGAGCGCGGGCGCACGCGGCTCGCGTACGACGAACTGCTTTCGTTGCAGCTGGCGATGGCGATGCGCCGCTGGCAGGTGCGACACCTTGTCAAGGCGCATCCCATCGAGGTCACGCCGGCGATCGACGCACGGATCCGGAGCCGACTCCCGTTTGACCTCACACGCGCTCAGTCGGGGGCGTGCTCTGAGATTGCCGCCGACCTCGCGCGCACGATGCCGATGAACCGACTCCTGCAGGGTGATGTGGGATCTGGCAAGACCGCCGTCTGCGTCTACGCCATGCTCGCTGCCGTCGCGCATGGTCATCAAGGGGTTCTGGTCGCCCCAACGGAGATCCTTGCTCAACAGCATCTCAAGACGGTGGAGTCGATTCTTCACGGAAGCAAGGTGCGCGTCGCGCTCTACACCGGCACACTCCGTGCCGCCGACCGTGCCACGGTGCTGGCCGGCATGGAGTCGGGCGGCTTCGACATCGTGGTCGGCACGCATGCTGTCCTCACCAAGGAAGTTCGCTTCAAGAGCCTTGCGATCGCGGTCATTGATGAGCAGCACCGGTTCGGCGTCGAGCAGCGGGCGGCGATTCGGGCAAAGGGAACCGGCGGCGCGACGGTCCCGCACACGCTCGTCATGGCCGCCACCCCGATTCCCCGCACGCTCGCGCTGTCATTCTTCGGCGATCTCGACGTGACATCGCTCAAGGGTCGTCTGCCCGGTCGCACCGCGCCAACAACGCGCGTGGTTCCCTCCGAGAAGGCGCGCGATGTGTACTCGTGGGTCAGCATGAAGGTGCGCAACGGCGAGCAAGCCTTCGTCGTCGTTCCAGCCATCGAAACCAGCGTGCGCGGGCTCGCGGATGTGGCGTCGCACGCGGATGCGCTTGGGCACGGTCCCTTGGCCGGAGCGCGGATTGGTCGTCTGCACGGGCAACTCTCGTCGCAGGAGCGCGAACAGGTGATGGAGTCTTTCCGGGAGGGATCGCTTGATGTCCTTGTCGCCACGGTGATGGTCGAAGTTGGCGTCGATGTGCCCAACGCCACAGTGATGGTCGTCGAGCATGCCGAGCAGTTTGGCCTCGCGCAATTGCACCAACTTCGCGGGCGCGTTGGTCGTGGCGGGAAGCCTGGGACATGCATCTTCATCACCGAACCCACGACGGCACTTGCGCAGAAGCGGCTCGACGCACTCGCGACGAGCGATGACGGCTTCGCCATTGCCGAGTTGGACCTTTCACTGCGCGGACCCGGCGAGTTCTTCGGCCAGCGCCAGTCAGGGCTTCCCGATCTCAAGGTGGCGGACCTCGCGCGCGACTTCGCGCTCCTCATGGAAGCGCGCGCGGATGCCGAAGCGTGGGTGGGTACCACCGGAGATCTCACCGATCCTCGCGATGCGCTCCTCCGGCGCAAGGTGCTCGCGCTCTACGCCGACACGCTTGGGCTCGGCGACATCGGCTAGGCTCGCCAAGATGCTCCCCACCCCGACGAGAGAAAGCCGAGCGGTCGACGGTCTGTTCATCGACGGGCTCCGGTTTTCGTACGGCCGAGAGTTCTCGCTGCATGTCGGATCGCTGCGGCTTGCCGCGGGAGAACAGGTCCTCTTGGCCGGGCCTTCCGGGAGCGGGAAGTCGACGCTGCTGCATCTCGTGGCTGGCCTCGACGAACCCGAGGCAGGCTCCATCACGATCGGAGGGAGAGACATCATTGCGGTTCATGGCGCGCGGCGCGACCGCCTTCGCGGACAGCAAATCGGCATGATCTTCCAGACCTTCAACCTGCTGCACGGTTTCACCGCGGTCGAGAATGTGATGATGCCGCTCATGATGCTCGGCGTCGCGCAGGATGCGATGCGCCAACGAGCGCATGATGCGCTGCGTCGGCTCGGCATTGAGCGACCCCATGCGGATGTGGACACGCTCAGCGTCGGCCAGCAGCAGCGCGTGGCGGTGGCGCGCGCGACCGTGACGGGTCCCGCCCTCGTGCTCGCCGATGAACCGACCGCAAGCCTCGATCCCGAGGCATCGGCTGCGGCCATCGCGGTGATTCGCGAGGCCTGCGTGACCGCCGGTGCCTCGCTCTTGGTCACGAGTCATGACCCCACGCTCCGCGGCGAGTTTGAACGCGTGATCGATGTCCGCGAGTTCGTGACCGTCGGAGTCCACGCATGACCGACATGACGATCGTGCTCCGCAGTCTCCGCGCACGCTCGCTCGCGAGCGTCGTGACAGTCGCGATGGTCGCGGTCGCTGTGGCACTTCTCCTTGTGCTGCTCTCCATGCGGGCGGCAGCGTCAGAGGCGTTTCGGCGCGGCACAGGGAATGTCCATCTCCTCGTGAGCGCCGACGCGAGTCCACTCGTGGCCGTGCTCAACGGCATGTTCTACGCCAATGCGCCCGCGAATCCGCTTTCGGCCGCCAAAGTGAAGGAGATTGCCGAGGGGTTCCCTTGGCAGTGGACGCTCCCGACCCAACTCGGCGACTCGTTCCGGGGCAGTCCTGTGGTGGCGGCACCGAAGAAGTTCCTTACGACTTTCGAACCCATCGTCGGGCAGGGCTTCTCGTTGGCGCAGGGCCGTCACCTTGAAAACGATTTTGAGGTCGTCGTCGGAAGCGAGGCCGCGCGGACGCATGGCCTTCGCGTGGGAGCGAAGATCGCGATGACGCATGGCGTTTCGGTTGCGGGTTCGGAGCATGTTGGCCACGAACACACGGACCATCCCTACGCGGTCGTCGGCGTCCTCAATCCGACGGGGTCAGCGCATGACCGCGCGCTCTTCACGACACTCGAGAGTTCTTGGATCATCCATGCTGAAGAGCGCCGCGAGCGGGAGCACGAGTCCGAACCCGAGGCTGAGTCCCACGCCCATGAACACGACCACGCCCACGATCACATCGACGCGGCGGATCTGACCGACGCTGACCGCCTCGTGACTGGCATTCTCTTGCGGCTCCCGACGCGCCCGGGAAGTGATGCCTCGGCGTCGATCGCTGCGCAGTTCGATCGACTGCGGCGCGACACCTCGATCACCGTGGCGCAGCCGGCGCAGCAGATTGGACGGCTCATGGCGATCGTTGGCGATATCGATTGGCTCTTCGTGGCGATGGGGGTCGTCGTCCTCGTGTCGAGCGCGATCAGCATTCTGCTGGCCACTGCATCGAGCATGGAACTCCGGCGACGGCAAGTCGCCATTCTCCGAGTCCTCGGGGCGAGCGCGTGGCGCGTCTTCGTGCTCGGGCTCACCGAGAGCACGCTCATCGGCCTCGCCGGAGCGGTGCTCGGATGCGCCATCGCGGTGGTGGGCTGCTTCGCGGCGAGCGCACTCTTGGCGCAGCGCGTGGGTCTGACATTCGGAACGGGCGTGGATCCACGCAGCGCCGCCATGGTTGTCATCGGTGCGGTGGCGCTCTCCGCGCTTGCGGGAGTCATCCCAGCGGCCAAGGCGTATCGCACGACCGTCGCGAGTCACCTGCGCCCGATCGCATAGGCTCGACCTCTCGCGTGCGCGCATTCTGGATCACACTCCTCCTCCTGAGCGCGCTCAGCGCGGCGGTGATTCTCTCCAGCGGCAATGGGGAGCCCGTGACCGATCACGCTCCCGTAGTCCAACCACCTGCACCGAGTGCGCCAAGTGCTCCCCCCGCTCCAACGCCAGCCGCACCCGCGAGCGACCGCGCACCCCATCCAGTGGCGACCGTCCCACCCAGTGGGGGCGGCGACACACTCCCGATCGGGCTTGACCAGAAGATCCCGGGCGCATCGGTTCGCCCAGGCCGCCTCGTGATGAAGGACGGCGCCATCGTGGCGGACGGCAAGTTCACGATTCACGGAGACGGCACTCCCGAGAGTCCCTACGACATTTCGTGGGAGCTCCTCATGAGCGCGTCGGATACCTTCGTGCCGCGCCTCGGGGAGACGCAGATTCCGCAGCGCATCGCGCTCCTCCACGGCGCCCATGTCCGCGTATCGGGCTACATCGCCTTCCCGCTGGTGACAAGTGAGGCGAGCGAGTGCCTCGTCATGCTCAACCAGTGG
>SYGQ01000057.1 GCA_005799475.1 Planctomycetia bacterium
GCGAGTCCCTTGTCAATGTGAAGTGGCATGGAGCGACCTATCCTTGGGGGCGAAATGATACCGCTTGGAGTCGACCGAGCCTCGAGAAATCCGCCGGTTGTCACGCATATTCTGCTGCTGACCAATCTCCTTGTCTTCGCCATCACCTGGGTCGCGGCGCGGTCCGCACCGGGTGCCGCGAGTGCAGTCGATTCCGGAGTCTTCATCCCTCAATGGCCGGCATTCGCGGCGCATCCGTGGACCATCGTCAGTTACTCATTCCTCCATGACCCGGCGTCGGTCTGGCATGTGGCGTTCAACATGCTGTTCCTGTGGGTCTTCGGGCGCGCGGTGGAGGGGCGGCTCGGGCCGTTCTGGTACCTCACCTTCTACCTCGCCGCCTGCATCGTGGCGGCGCTCGGCCACGCACTCGTGTCGAACGCCGGCGTGATCGGCGCAAGCGGCGCCGTCGCAGCCGTGACCGGTGCGTTTGCGGCACTCTTTCCGCGTGCCCGCGTCCGCGTCCTCTTCCTCTTCACCATCATGGAAGTGCCGGGACTCCTTCTGGTTGGACTGTTCGTCTTCATCGATGTGCTTGGGTCATTCGGCCTCACGCGAGGGATGGGCGGTCGAGTCGCGTACTCGGCGCACCTCGCGGGGTATGCCTTTGGGCTCGGCGTGATGCTGACGCTCCTCGGGTTCAAGCTGCTTCCGCGGACCGAGTTCGACCTCTTCTTCATCGCCAAGCAGTGGCGGCGAAGGCAGGAGATGCGTCGAGTGCTTGCGGGCGCATCGAGCCCCTGGCGACGCGACGCGCTTCGCACCGCGCCGGCCACTGAGGCGCCGACCCAGCCCTCGGAACCATCACCCGCCGTGGCCGCACGCGAACTCGCCGCAGCGAACGAATCATGGACTCGCGGCGACTTCGCGAAGGCGGCGTCATCGTGGGAGCAGTTCGCATCGCGGCATCCATCACATCCCGATTCGGACGGCGCGCAACTTCTCGCCGCGATGGCGTACACCAGGAAGCTCGCGGATCCCCAGCGCGCGAAGAGGATTTTGAACTCGCTCTTGACACGCCTGCCGGCTCCATCGGCGGTGACGCGTGAGTCCGCGCGCGCCCTCGTTACAGAGATCGAAGCCTCGCGGCCGGCGGATCTCACATGATGGCTCGCGCGCGATCGTCGTTGGCTCGGTGGCAGCGCGATCCGTCGTCACTCTTCGTGAAGATCTGCGGCGTCCGCGATGAGGCGACGGCCCGCGTGTGCGCCGAGGCCGGCGCCGACGCCATCGGTGTCGTGCACGCCGAAGGGAGTTGCCGACGAGTCACGCGCGAGCAGGCCGCCATCGTCGCGGGCGCGTTCGATCGCCCGAGCCTCACGGTGGGAGTCTTCCGCGATCCAGACCCGGCCGATCCCTTGCTCACACACCATGACGGCGCTCGGCAGTTTCACGGAGGCGAGAGTGCGTCGCTCGTTGCCGAGAGCGCATGCCCGGGCAGGCTCATCATCAAGTCCGTTGGCCGCGACCTTCATGCACTCACGGTGTGGTCGGCTTGCGAGTTCGTCGAGGCGCTGTTGGTCGACGCGGAGGATCCCGGACGAGGCCATGCGCACTCGGCGGCGTGGCTCGCCGAACTGGGCACCTGCATTTCGGCGCTCTCCAAGCCCGTCATACTCGCCGGCGGGCTCACGCCTGACACTGTGGACGAGGCGATTCGCCTCGTGCGCCCAGCAGGGGTTGATGTGTCAAGCGGTGTCGAGAGCGCGCGCGGCGTCAAAGATCACGGTCTCATCCGAGCGTTCATCGCGTCGGCGCGAGCGGCACATGTGGCACGATCACGCGGGTAGTCGCTCGCTGCGTAATCCACCGTGAGATGTCGGATCGCTCGGCGGGCCACCCTGCCGCGACACGCCGCGAAACGAACGATCGGTACACGCTTCCGAGAGTCCGGTCGAACGACAGCGTGCTCTCGACACGCGACTCTTCGAGTTCACGGCGCGATTTCGGCGGCTCTTCCGGTCGCTCAAGCGCCAGGAGGCTCACGGCAAGCCGGTCGCCTTGAAGTGCAAAGTGCCACGATCGCCCCTCGGCCGCAATGGCGAATCCCATCTTGCGCGGGACCTTCCCAGATTGAAGCGCTCGGGTGGCCTCGGGCATTCTCGTCGGGGCGTCGCCGCGCAACGAGATTGCACCGCCGACCCCCCACGAACACTCAAGGTCGAGGAGGCGCTCGGCGACAACGGCGACCTCGACGGCACGCCCATCCTCGTCGGTCGCATCGACGATCCCTTCGTGACACTCGCACTGCCACCACAACCAGAGCAGGAAGACATTCCCGAGGTAATCCAGCGGCTCCCCCGCCGCCCACGAGGGTTCGGGTCGCTCTGAAAGTTTCCGCGGCGCCCCTTCCGCGTCGGTCGCACTCGATGACGGCGGCGCGACGAACCCATCGGCGTGGATGTCGCGAAGTTCGGATCCCTTGCGCATTGCCTCGGCCTCGTGCCGCGCGTGGGCGCCGGCCCCGCAGCGCGCCAGACCCACCATGAAAGTCTCCTGAAAGAGCCCCTTGGCGTGCATGAAGGCACTCTCGCCGTCGAGCGAACCAAGCACGAGACCCCGCGAGAGGTCCCAGAGGATCGGTCGCTCGGCGTGCCGCCGCCAGAGACCATGCCCCACCTCGTTCATCCATCGCTGCTCGGCCCGTTCCTTCGCTTCCATGCGTTCGCGCGAGGAGAGCCCGCGACCAGCACCCTCGCCGAGCACTTCGGCTTCGGCTTGCGCGCGATAGGCACGACGCATCGCCGCCGGAACCGCCACCGAGTCCGTGCGCATGGACGCGAGGAGCGCGCCGTCGAAGGCGTTGGCCTCGTGGTCGAAGGCGAGATCAAGGAGATGCCGCCCGGCAATCCAGCCGCTTGTAACAGCGACGCCGTTGCCGCACGACTCTGGCTCGATTGCGTGTTCGCGAAGGGCATCGATGACAGCGTCATCGACTCGCTTGGGCGCGCGACCGGAGTCAACGCGAAGGCGTGCATACGAGATCGATCCATGGCGGAACGGCATGCGCATGACTATCGCTGATTTCGAGCGCACCGTTGGGGGTCTGACAGGTTGTCCACCCCGGTGCACGCGCACTATCCTCACGGAATGCCCTTCACCATTGATGACATCATCGCCCGGCAGATCCTCGATTCCCGTGGACAACCAACGGTCGAGTGCGAAGTGCGGCTCAGCGGAGGCGCGGTCGGTCGCGCGGCGGTTCCTAGTGGTGCGTCAACGGGCGAACACGAGGCGGTCGAATTGCGCGACGGCGACAAGTCCAAATGGATGGGCAAGTCGGTGCTCACGGCCGTCGCCAATGTCAACAGCGTGATCGCGCCAGAACTTCTCGGGGCCGACGCGCGCACGCAGGAGTCGATCGACAAACTCCTCTGCATGCTCGACGGCACTGCCAACAAGTCGCATCTGGGCGCCAATGCGACGCTTGCGACGAGCCTGGCGGTCGCTCACGCGGCAGCGACCGCGACCGAGCAGCCGCTCTACCGCTATGTCGGCGGCACCAACGCCTGCACACTTCCGGCGCCGATGCTGAACATCCTCAACGGCGGCAAGCATGCCGACAACACGCTCGACTTCCAGGAGTTCATGATCCAGCCGTGGGGATTCGCTGACTTCGGCGACGCGCTCCGGGCGGGCGTCGAGATCTACCACACGCTCAAGAGCGTGCTCCACGACGACGGGCTCTCGACCGCCGTCGGCGACGAGGGCGGATTCGCACCCAACCTGAAGAGCAACGAGCAGGCACTCGAGTACATCGCGAGGGCCGTGGCCAAGTCCGGCTACGACTTCGGTCGCCAGATTTCCGTCTGTCTCGACCCGGCGACGAGCGAACTCGCCAACGAGGCCGCCGCGCGCGGGAAGAAGGGGTACTGCTACTTCAAGAGCGATCCCAAGCGCATCGTCGGTTCGGAAGAGATGATTCGCCTTTGGGAAGACTGGTGCGGAAAGTGGCCGATCCGCTCGATCGAGGATGGCTTGGGCGAATCGGACTGGAGCGGATGGAAGGCGCTGACGGCTGCGCTCGGAGGCACAACGCAGATCGTCGGCGATGATCTCTTCGTCACCAACCCATCGTTCCTCGCGCGCGGCATCCGCGACGGCTGCGCCAACGCGATTCTGGTGAAGGTCAACCAGATCGGCACACTGAGCGAGACGCTTGACGCCGTCCGCCTTGCGCATGTTTCGGGCTACAAGGCGATCCTGTCGCATCGGTCGGGCGAGACCGAAGACACGACCATCGCGGATCTTGCCGTCGCCACCAACTGCGGCCAGATCAAGACCGGTGCCCCCTGCCGCTCCGACCGGACGGCCAAGTACAACCAACTCTTGCGCATCGCGGAGGAACTCGGCGCAACGGCCCGGTACGGCGGCGTCGCAGCGCCGACGACAACGCGACCGCGTGCCAAGTCGAAGGCCTAGGCCGCGTCGCTTCGGAGGAGCCAGGCCGCACGGACGCAGCCAGCGAGTGCGACGCACGCACCGAGCGTCAACTTCCCGCAGATGAGCAGCGCGTCGACGGCGTAGTTGCCGATCAGGTCGCGCCCCGAAGGAAGTCCGAGGAGACCGAGGACGCACACCAATGCGATGAGGCACCGATCTCGGCGCTCAATCGCGAGGACGATGCACGGCGCCACGGCGAAGGCTTCGATGGCGAAGTGGTAGTTGCTCGAGTGCGGCGAAAGAAGCAGCATCCCGCACGCGATCGCCCCAGACTCGGTAAGGAGTTGGAGCGGTGACGGCGGGCGCGGCCGTCGGTGGTGGACGAAGCCCACGACGACCAGAACCGCGGTGAGCACGACACATTGCCCCGAAATGATGGCGACCCCGCGCGCCTTCTCGGAGAGGTGCACGACCGACCAATCGCGCGCGTTGATGTCGCGATCTCCCGGCGGTGTGGGCACGGTGAGCCTCGTGATGGTGGCCGAGAGATTCTGCGCCAGCGGGTTCCAGTCGTGCCAATAGCCGCCGCCCGCCTTCGCGGGATTTGAGGCGCTTTGCACGATGGATGAGAAGGACCTCGAGAGCGCCCCCTCGCCATCCAAGCGCAGGGCGTCGGGCAGGAAAGAGAGTGCCGCGGCCGCCGCGACCATCGCGATCACGGCGCGCCAGCGCCTCGCGAGGGCGAGCGCCGGCGCGAACAACATCGGTGTCACTTTGAGCGCGCCGATCGCGCCGAGGACGATCCCCGCAAGGACTTCGCGTCGAGCCATCGCCGCCACGAGCGCGAGTCCCATCCCGGCCGCGATGAGGGGATCGTGGCTCTGGTAGGTCAGCGGCGAAAGAACCAGTTGGTGCGACAGGAGTCCGGTCGTGACGAGCGC
>SYGQ01000058.1 GCA_005799475.1 Planctomycetia bacterium
CTCCCCATGAGCGTTGGACTCTTGCCAAGTCATCGGCGGCCATCGCGCGAGACTTCGAGCGATCCCTCGCCACCTATGACGATCGATTCCTCAGAGGCCTTGCCTCCGAGCGCAGAGTCGCGACCGAGTTCGCCGAGTACTTCGTCGTCCGACGCCGCCTCGACCGACTCGCGCAGCGGTTCGGGCTCGCCCAACCGAAGCTGCCACTGATCTCCGTTCTGCCCCGCCCCGTTGAGTGGACGCTGGAGTCGTGGCCCACGGGCGAGCCGCGCAGTGTCGATGCCATCACGGAGTGGGTCGTGACTTCTGGCGCACGGCTCATTCCCTTGGGCGAGCGACTGTGGGAGCAAGTGGTGCGCGGATCGCTCACACAATTGGAGCCGTCACCGCCGTCGGCTGACGGCACGCCGACCCCGAGCGCCGAGGACGACGACATGGTGCGGTTCCAAGCTTCCATGGAGGCTGCCGTGGGGCCGGCCCAAGAGTTCCTCCGCGCGAGCCTCGATGTCGTTGATCCGCCGGCGCTCATCGAGGCGCAAATGGTCCCGAAGCAGGCCCGCGTGCGCGCGGCAGAACGGGTGCTTGATTCGATCCAACTTCCCGACGCCATGCGCGCCGTGGAAGTTTCGTCCAAGGCGGCGCTGGCGCTTCCAAACCTCTCCGCCGAAATGCGGATCCGGGTCGAGGCTGAACGGGATCTGTGGCGAGCCGACCTGCTCGCGCGCCTGCGCGGCGGTGACAGGGGCATGGGTGTCGGCCTCGGAGCCGCGCGGTCGGCAATGGCGCGCCTGCTGGCGCTGTTTCCCGATCCGGAGGTGCGGGCTGCGATCGAGTCCCCGCCGAAGGGGCCCCAGGTGGAGGTGAGCGAAGCGGCCACCGACGATGACACAGACGGGGTGATCCCCGACTCAGCGCGGCACTACGCCAACTGGGCTGGCGTCGCGTTGGTGCCTCGACCCCCTTCACGACACGAACTTCGCGAGCTGGCGCGGCTGTCGGGGCTCGACGCCGAGCAAGCGCGGCTCTTCGTCGATGACTCGCTCCTGGAGTGGGCGCAGTTCATGGACGCGCAGTCGGTCGTCGTCAGTGAGACGGAAGCGGCCATCGGCGCCGCGATGCAGACCAAGGGTGAGGCGGCGCTTGATCAACCCTCGGTCGTGGCATCGCTGCTCGCAAAGGTTGTGAGTGAGTGCATCGAGCGCCCCGTGCACACGGCGGCTGCAGTCGACGCGCACATCGCGGACTCGCTGCGCGTGCGCGTCCAATCGCTCGGAGGCTCGGCCGAAGCGGCGCTCGCGATCTGGAATGCGCTCCGTGCTCTCCCTGAACCGACGCGCGCATGGGCCCAAGCCGGACACAGCGAACTCCGATGCTTCGGCGCCGTGGCACTTGGATCGGTGGCAGCCCTCGCCCTCGACGAGGATCTGCCGGTGTCGTCGCGGCGGGTCCTCGCTGATCTCGTCGTCGAGCAGCAGAACCCGCTCCTCGAAACCGCGAGCGTCGCGCGTGCGGCCCAGGTCGATGCGGTGCGGGCGTTGGCACGCATCATGGTGAAGGAACGCGAGAGTCCATTCCGAGCCCAGGCGTCGGTGGCGCCAGTCATCGCGCAACTCTTCGCCGCGGCGTCGCCCTCCACCGACCTCAACGACAGCATCATCGAGAAGGCGTGCGCACTCCTGCCCGCCGATGATGCGCTTGCGCTGCGTCACGCGCGCGCCATGAAGCAGTACCCCGAACTGCTCGCGGATGGATCGACACCCTTCGCACGCGACGGTGCGCGCGCCCGCTCGCTTGCGGCGGGCGCTCGGGGCGGCAACGATGGTGCCCTCGAGCGCGAACTCCGGCGCGCCGACCTCGCGCTTGTCGAAACCGTCATGGCGGACATTCGCGCGACTCCCGGCGCGCAACCCACACGCGCGGGGCTCAACCGGCTGGCCGCCGAGCGGGAAGCGCTCGCCGAGCAGTCGCTCAGGCGCGTTGACCACGCCGCCCGCGCGGCGCGCTAGCGTCGCTCGTTCACCTTCTTCATGATGAGCAGATAGTTGAAGCCGCGGAGGAAGAAGTTGCCTTCCTCGGCGGCCTTGCGGTAGTTCGCCTGCGACATCGACGCATTGTGGCGGACGACACAGACAATGTCGACGGGCTTAAAGTTCTTTCGCATCCGCGCGAACAACTCGAAGCCGATGGGCATGAAGGTGCCGTTCCCGCTGCCCTTCTCCCCTTTGCGGCGCCTCCACGAATCGCTCACAAAGACGGCCGCGTATCGGCGGTCCTTGAGCACTCGGTGCATCTGGCTGAACACGCGAGACATGGCGTCGAAGTACGCGCGCCCGTCATCGTCACCGGAGGCGTCGAGCTTGCCGATGCAGCGCGAGTCGTTGGAGTAGTCGACATGCGTCGAATAGGGCGGATCGACGAAAACAAAGTCGACGGACGCATCGGGCAGCGGGATCGCTCGCGCATCGGCGCCAGCGATGTCGGCGCGGCATGGCGCCAGATCGAACCCCACTCCCGTGCGGCCGAGATCCGCACACACATCCAGCGTGGTCCCGCTTCCGCACATCGGGTCGAGGACACGGTCGCCTTCGCGCGTGTAGCGCTGCAGGAGTTGCCAGATCACCCACGACGGCGTCGCGCCGACATACGCCTTGTCGCCCTGCATGGTGCCCCGCGGCGAGTCGTAGTGTTGACTCGGGTACTCCCAGAGCGTCGTCGGCTGAATCCGCAGCGGCGGTCGCTTCAGGAATGCCACGAGGCCACCAGCACGGAGAGGTCCCGACCGTCGACGCGCCCATCGAGGTCGAGGTCCGCGTCGCAAGAGCCACGCGGCGCCACCGTCCCCCACGCCGCGAGCAGCGCCGCCATGTCCTTGGAGTCAACGCGACCGTCGCCGTTGAGATCGGCCCGTTCGCGGCGTCGCTCGATCACGACGGCGCGCGACGCAATTGCGTGCCCGCCACGGCTGACTGTCACGGTCGCCACGGTCGTTGCGGGTCCGTCCGCAGGCACCATCACGAGGATGGGAATCTCGACCTCGTCGCCGCGATCAGTCTCGGCAGGACAACCCGCCACACACACGAGGTGGCCAGTTTCGACGCGCGCTATCCACTCGCCGGGGATCCCGAGTTCGTCTTGCACGATGATGGTGCGGGCGTGGAGCGTTCCCGGCGCGCCAACGACGCCGAGGTCACTCAGGCCATGGGCGAGGCTGGTCGTGCCCAGCGCTACAACGAGGAGTGCCGCACGCTGCACGAGCATGACTGAAGCGTACCGCCCCAGAACAATCAGCCCATCTGCATGCTGATGTCGATGTCGTCCCCCTGCGGGAGGCGCGAAGCAAGCGCTTGCTTGAACTTCACTGGATCGACCATGGACGGAATCTTGCCGATCACGACGATTTGCCGCTTGTGCTCGTACTCCTCCGCGCTCGAAACGCGTCCACCGTTCGAGCGAACGCATGAAAGGAGGGCCAGCATGGCCGCCTTGGCATCGTGCCGCGCCGTCAGTTTCAGGCGGATCCGGTAGCCCACGCTCGAATCGAGCCAGAAGATGAGCAACCACGCGAAGACCGTGAAGAAGACCCCCATCGCAAGTTGCCCGAGGCCGCACGCGAGGCCGATCACGACCACCATGATCGCCTTGCCGGTGGTCTTCGGGTTCTCGAGGATGGTGCGGAATCGAATGAGCCCGCCGATGCCAAAGACGACGAGCGCCATCGCCGATTCCACGCGCACAAGTTCGGAGACGACCGCACCGACGAGGGCAAGCACGATGAGCGTGTTGCGTCGCTCAAGGTCCTCGACGGGGTCCCCCTTGCCCGAGCGCCTCGGGTGCCACGCGATCGCGAGACCGCACGCGGCGGCAACGAGGAGGCCTAGCAGCAGCGAGAACAGGAACCATGGGTTTGTGAAGTGACTCAGCGAGCTCTGCAGGCTGTGCGCGCCGAAACTTGTCGCCGCCTGCTGTTGGAACAGCGGAATGAGCGCCGTCTCCTTGTCGAGGAGCGCGAGCATCGGAGGACACGCGGGAAAGCTGACCATCGCGACGAGGCTATCCTCTCGGGCTCTCATGCGGATGTGCACCCTGGTTCGACGCGGCGTGGGCCTCATCGGAATCGTTGTCGCCGCCGCGTGCGGCCCCGCAGACGATCCGACTCATGCGTCGGGCCGCGCCCTCGACGAGTCCACCTTCGACGCGCCCTCGGCCCATCACCACGGGACGAAGGACGCCGGCGACAGCCACACGAACAGCCACGCGCATGGCCACGATCTCCCCAAGACCGCGGCCCGTTGGTACATCACCATGCACGGCAAACCAGCGGGGAACACCGTGCACGCACTCAGTGGCGAGGGTCACGACCTCGGGAACATTCTTGAGGATGTTCCCGAGTCCGCCGGTGGGGCCGCCAAGGGTGTGCGCGGCATGATTCACCTCGGCGAGCACGGACTTCTGGTGGTCAGTGCAAACCTTGCGAACACGCGGCTGATCCGGTACGGCCCCCCCGCCTCTGACGGCACGCTTCCGTTCGTAAACATTTTCGCGAGCAAGGCACTCAAGGACCCCGACCTC
>SYGQ01000007.1 GCA_005799475.1 Planctomycetia bacterium
AAAGCAGAAGGAAGGGAAGAAGCGCATGAAGCAGATCGGTTCGGTCTCGATTCCGCAGGAGGCATTCCTCGCGGTGCTCGAGCAGGGCGACTGATGCGCCGAGCCAGGTGCGTTCTCGGGAAGAAACGGCGAGTGAGTCTCACCGTTTCTTCCCGAGAACGAGCTTCGAGCGGGCGCGCGGGAGTCCAGCCATTCGAGGGCATGGCTATTCTCAGCCGATGCGAACAGCAGCTTCGATCGTCGCCGCGAGCGTCCTCTCCAGCGCACTGACCGCCGTTCTTGTCGCGGGGCTCGAGCCCTCGGCTCCCGCGCGCGAGCCATTGCCGACAGACCTCGGCCCCGCCGACGCGCTGCTGCTGTCGGGCAAGGACCAACTGCGGGTCACCAACGACGCTGGTCGAATCGCCTGGGGCACGGACGCGTCGAGTCGCGCGTTTTCGTTTGGCACGGTGCATGTCGGTCGCATCCTTACCGCAGCCCTCGAGAGCGAGAAGTATTCGCGCGAGCGTGAAGAGTTCGAGGGCTCGATGAAGGACAAGCGCGAGGACTTCGACCGTCGATACAAGGAGCTCGTGGAGAAGGCGCGCGCCACGGACCGTGAATCGCCCGAGTTCCCCGCCGTGCGCGAGCAGTTCGAGGCGTTCCAGAAGGAGTTCGCGGAGTGGTCGCAGGCGGCGGAGACCGAGCAGCAAACGATGGTCGCGCGGCACTACGACGGCGCGTACTCACAGATTCGTGAGGCTGTCGAGGTCGTGGCCGAGAAGCGGCACATCGATCTCGTGATGCGCTTCGTGCCCCCGGCGCAACCGCTGAGCCCGGCCCCCGAGACGGAGCTCTCGCAGCAACTTCAGGCGCGCACTTTCCTGCGCACACCCGATTCGATCGACCTCACCGAGGACATTCTCAGTGAGATGAACTTGAAAGCGCCCGCCAAGAACTGAGGCCCCATGAAGTCACTCTCCACACTTGCTCTATGCGTTCTCGCAGGCGTGACTGGCGCCATGGCCGCGCTGCTGATGGCACCGACTCCGGCGATTGCCACTCGCGCGCTTCCGGCGGACCTCGGTCCCGCCGACGCGATGATCCTCTCGGGAAAGGCGGGCAACATTTCACTCCGCAATGAGGGCGGTCGTGTCGCTTGGGCCGATGCCGCGAGCGCACGGGCCTACGCCATCGGCTGTGTCCACATCGACCGCGTCATGAAGGGACTCCTCGCGAGCGAGCGCTACACCTCCGAGCGCGAAAAGTTCGACGACGAGGCGAAGAGCCAGGGCGAGGAGTTTGAGCGGCGGGGGAAGGAGCTCCACGACAAGTTCCCCGATCCCAAGCCGAGCGACCCGAACTTTGAAGAGGCCAAGAGCGCCTTCCTCACGCTTCAGGCCGAGTACGAAAAATGGATGCAGGCGATGCAGCGCATTCAATCCAAGCACATGGCCGAGCAGATTGAGCGCGCGTATCGCGATGTGGTGGCGGCCACAGATGTCGTCGCCGCGCGGGGTGGAGTCGACCTCGTTTACCGCTTCATGCCGCCTGAGCGCGAGTTTGGGTCGGTCGACTTGGGCGACGCCATGATGCAGGTGCAGGCGCGGCCCTTCATCAAGATCCCTGCGGGCATCGACCTCACCGATGAGGTGCTGAAGGAGCTGGCGCTGCCGGCGGACTAGTCGCGCCAGTTGCGGGGACGGACTTCGGTTCGGGGAGCCGCTTGAGTTCGCCGAGGGGTCCGACGATCCGATCACCATCGGCGGGCGTGCAGATGACTGGCTCGTCTTCGGTGCCCGTGGGCAGCAGGATGAGCGAACGACCATCGAATGACCACCGACCCGAGTGGGCGGCGCGAACAACGGGCGCACCGGACGCGTTCGTGTTCGCATTGACGGCGTAGGTTCCGTCGGCGGCGAGCGTGAGCAGCCCGCCTGGCCCGAGCCACCGACCGACGAACTGGTCTTCGGGCGCCTTCGGGGGCGCGTCGCAGCGGGCGAAGCCCGTGGAAGTGCTGAGATCGAAGAAGAGCTTGCCATCGGTCCGTCGCAGCGCAGCGCGGACGCGCTTGGGAGCCTCGAGGTCACTCCTCTTGGTCGGGTAGGGCTCAAGCCAGAAGGTGCGATAGTTCTGCCGGTCCCATCGGCCCGACTGAGATGGAGCACGAAACCGATTCGGTTGGCTCCACCGCACGAACGCGCCGTCGGGCTTGATCCAGACGATTTCCTTCGCGCTCTGCCACCATCCACTGATGTCGATTCGTTCGGTGGGGTCGATGTCGAGCGTGGAATCAGCGGGGACGATGTCGGGTGCGCGTGTGGGGGGCGGCTGTTGCGCGCTCGCGGCGGCGGCCACGAGCAGCGAGCATGCGACCAACCCACGACCGTGCCCTGCGGGGTTCATGTCCGCCTCATCACCGGCAGCCTGATCGTTGGATCAAGGTCCGCGGCGGGTTGCGCAATGAAGTCGTAGCCGTCGCTCTCGACGATGGTGCAGCGAACGAGTTCGCCAGGCGAGAGCGGTGA
Organism: Planctomycetia bacterium; assembly: GCA_005799475.1. Lineage (GTDB taxonomy): Bacteria > Planctomycetota > Phycisphaerae > Phycisphaerales > SM1A02 > F1-60-MAGs104. The sequence continues at coordinate 2,508 of SYGQ01000007.1, forward strand.
CTTGCTCGCAATGTGCGTGACAGAGTCGACTTGCGGAGCCTGGTGGTAGGCGCGGCCTGAATAGAGGAGTGTCGCCGTGGAGCTCACTCCGGCGGTCGCGCTCGCGGTCGCGAGACCCTCGCTGCGCGCATCAACGAGCACATCGAACTGACTCCGCTGCGAGGCGACAAAGGCCGCGTTCTCGAAGGCGATCGACTGTTGCAACTCCATGAGCTCTCGTTCGCGCGCGGCGGCCGTCGCGGCATCGACGCAGAGCGCGGGATCCTGGTGCATCGTGCCCGATGGGGTTCCCGGTTCGGGCGAATACTTGAACACACCCATCGCGTCGAACTGCATGCGGTCAACAAACCCCATGAGCGCCTCGTGGTCTTCCTGCGTCTCGCCGGGGTGTCCAGTGATGAATGTGGTGCGGATCGCCATCCCAGGGATGCGTTCTCGAAGCTTTCCGACGAGCGCTTCCTGCTTCTCGGCGGTGACATGCCGGCGCATGCTGGTGAGCATGCGGTCGCTGGCGTGCTGAAGCGGGATGTCGATGTACTTCACAAGGCTTGGGAGCCGCGCGATTGCGTCGATCATGGCATCGGTGAAGTTGGAGGGGTAGGCGTACATCAAGCGGACCCAGCCGCCGCCATGCGACTGCACTGCCGTGTCGAGAGCTTCGAGCATCCCGACGAGGCCGGACTCGTCACCGATGTCCATCCCCCAGCTCGTGGTGTCCTGCCCGATGAGGTTGAGTTCGAACGCGCCGTCGGCCAGAAGTTGCCGCGCCTCGGCGACGATTCGGTCCTTGGGCTTGGAGCGCATCTTTCCTCGGATCGACGGAATCGTGCAGAACGAGCAGCGCTGGTTGCAGCCCTCGGAGACGCGGAGGTACGCCCAGTGTCGCGGCGTCAGTCGCACGCGGTCGTCATCGGACTCGAAGTAGCCGATCCCCAGTCCATCCTTGCCATTGACGGTGAGACCGACGGTCGGCACGCCGCGCGCCTTCGCCGCCACGAGTGCGTTGGAGGCAATCCAATACCCCGGTCGCGCACCCGCGCTGTCGAGTGTTTCGCGTTGCGCGCCCGCGCCACGCACGGCATCGAGAATGTGGTCGCGGTCGAACACGCCGATCATGGCGTCGATGCCGGGGGCCCACTCGAGCATCTTGGCGCGGTGGCGTTGGACGAGGCATCCGGCGACGACAACCCGCTTCAACCCGCCGTCCGCCTTGCGCTTGATCGCCTCGGTGATGACCGAGAGCGACTCGTCCTTGGATGCCTCGAGGAATCCGCAGGTGTTCACCACGAGCGCATCGGGCGCCTGGTCCTCGTTGACAAGTGTGAGCCCGTCGCGCTTCAAGAGCCCGAGCATCCGCTCGCTGTCGACCAAGTTCTTCGGGCAGCCGAGGCTGACGAAGGCGACGCGTTGGATCGTGGAGACAGGCTCGGCCACGAACCAAGCATAGAGACGCAGGAACGCTATTGATAGAGGCCGCGCAAGCGGATCCACTCGGCGACGGCGGGGGCGAGGTCGGCCCCCGCGTCCTCGCCCTGCCCAAGCCGCGTTCGAATCTCGGTCGACGAGAGATCGACCGGCTCAAGATCAAGGACCGCGTGGGCCCACCGATCGCCGTCGCTCCCGAGCGCCGCAAACTTTTCGCGAAGGGCCGGGCGCAGTTCGTTCTGACTTTCGCCGCCTCGGGCCACGATCGCGATGGTGGCAAGTCGCTCATCGATCTCGCGCCAGTTTCGCCACTGGTCGAACTGCATCGCTTGGTCGGCGCCGATGAGCAACACGAGGTCTCGCCGCGCGAGGTGTCGTTCACGAGAGATTTCGCGAAGGGTGTCCACCGTGAAGGAGGGGCCCGCGCGCTCGATCTCGCGGGCATCCACCGTTGCCCCCGGCAGCGCGGCAAACGCACGGCGCGCCATTTCCAGCCGATCGCGAGCTCCGGCACGGGATGGCTCCGTCTTGAGCGGCGACTCGTGCGCGGGAACGAACTCGAGTCGCCCGCACCCGAGCTGCGCGGCCGCGGCAAGCGCCACCCGCGCGTGCAAGCGATGCGGCGGGTCGAACGAACCCCCCATGACAAGCGTGCGGTGACGGTGATCTTCATCGACCTTCGATGCACAGCGGTCGAGAAGGCGTGCCACCTCCTGGGCCGTCGCGCGCAACATGGCCGGCGTGTGGCGCGCGATGGCAAACAGCAGCGACAGGCGGCGAGGGTTGAGAAGGACCGCCCGAAGTGCGGCGATCATGTTCGTCGAACCGTCCGTGCGCACGAGTTCGGCAACCCAGTGGGGGAGCGGCGTGTTGGCGTCGTCGCTGATGGTTCGCACGACGCCCCACCTCCAGCCGCACGCCGTCGCGAGCGCCGCAAATGCGGCTGACTCCATGTCGACGAGCGACGCGCCGGTGGCCTCGTGGATCGTGCGCTTTTCCTTTGTCGTCGCGGCGATGCGATCAACGCTTGCGACATCAAGAGCATCGGGAAGCCGCAGCGGTGCGAGGTATCTCGGACTCGGGCGACACTCGTCGGCACCCGCCGCCACGACGAATCGCGCGGTTCGCGAGAGTCCCACCCGGTGCTCAGTGTCGAGGCCACCAGCAAGGCCGGCGAGGATCACGACGCGCCCACGCGAAGAGTCGTGCGCGCGAGAACCACGGATCGTCGCAGCGAACCGCGCGACGCCGCCGGGCCCGAGGCCACAACGCGCATACTCGGCATGGATGCCAAGCCCTGCGAGCGCATCACGAATGCCATCAAGTTCGAGTTGTGTCGGGCAGAGAATGAGCGGAAGTCGGGTCATGGGTGGATGCGCTTGTGGGTGGGTTGGGCGTCACCATTCTCCCGAATCCGCTTCTTCAGGACGCGAAGGGGCCTTCGTTGATCGCGCAAGAAAACGGATCAAAGAGAGGGTAGACGGAATGACTCCGAAGTACCCATGGACGCCGATACTCGTCGGGAGTGTTCTCGCGAGCCGCGCACGGTCCCTCACCACTGGCGCACTGCCATCGCTGTTTCTTTCTGCTTCATCGATCGTCGGCGACCAAGCAAGGCAGCGTGCTCTGAATCCGCTGTGTTGGCGGGTGAGCCGTCGCGAGCTATCATCTCTCGCCCACGGCCTCATCGTCTAGCCCGGCTAGGACACATCCCTCTCACGGATGGAACAGGGGTTCGAATCCCCTTGGGGTCATTTCAGCGCACCGCGATCAATCGTGGGATGGCGTTGTCTCGGAAACAGTTGCCTCACCGGGGCGCGATGTTGGCGAGAATCGGCTCAAAGCTCCAGATGCCGTGTTGCCGGCTCAATGGGTCAGCGCCTGCAGGTGGCGGGATCGATGGTGTCCTCTCAAGCACAACGAAGTCTGCGTTAAGCGAGTGATGGAGGTGATCGATCTTGTCGAGGGTCCACCCTAGGGATCCCAAGAGTGCTGGCTCTCCGGAAAAGATCGTAAACCCATGAGAACCCGAAGGCGCGACGGGGGTGCGATCGGCGGATACTGCGTCAACAGGAACGCGACATCGGCAGCCGACAACGAGTTGTCGCGGGAGTCCAACCACGCTTGGGTCTGTGAGCGCGATTTGAAGCGCGGCACCAAGCGCCACTCGTTCGCTTCGCGCGCCGACACTCATCCTGGTCATCAGCGTGACGACGGCATCTGATTGAGAAGTCTCAGCCCTCAGTGATGTGCGTCACCCGCAACTGGGATTGGCGAGCGGTCGTTGTAGTGTATGGATCGCCACACAGAGGCCAGATCGCAATGACCACCATTCACAGAGGGCACATCTGCCACATTGCTGGCGCACCGAAGGTCACGGAAGCCGCGCAAGCGTTGGCGTGGTATCCAGAGGGTGCGTTGGCCGTTGATGAACGAGGTCGCATTGTGTTCTGCGGGAACTGGGATGACCTGCCCGCCTCACTGGCGAGCGCGCATGTAGTCGACCACGCCGGTTGCTACATCCTGCCGGGGTTTGTGGACACCCACATGCACTATCCGCAGGTGTTTTGTGGGGATGCCTATGGCGGTGGGCAGCTGCTTGAGTGGCTCCACGGTTGCGTGTTTCCCGCTGAGGGGTTGCTCGCCGATCCCGAGTACGCGCGCGTCGCGGCCATCGAGTGGTGTGACCGCATGATCAACTCGGGAACCACCATGGGGTTGATCTTCGGGTCCGCACATCCGTATGCGCAGGACTGCCTGTTTGAAACAGCGAGGGAGCGAGGCTTGCGTATGGTGTGCGGTCGTACCGTTGAGACGGTCGCACCTGATTGGTCGAAGCAGCGGACCTCGGAAGAAGATGCCGTGCGACTTGTTCGCGCTGAAATCGAGAAGTGGCATCCGCTGACTCCCGAGGCCTTCAAGGACGCCCTGCAGTTTGTGGCCGTCGTTCCGCGGTTCAGCCTTTCCGTCACGGCGATGACCATGAAGGCCCTTGGCGATCTGTACGAGGAGTATCGGGATCGCGGCGTCTACTTCACCTCGCATCTCAACGAAAACGCACGCCCAAAGACCGGCGAGGCGGACACCGCCAAGGCGATGTACAGGGTCGACTCGTACTTGGACATCTACGACGGGAAGTTCCTGCCGAACTCCCAAGTTGGTGGCAAGAGTTGCCTTGGCAAACGAAGCGTGCTCGCCCATTGCGTGCATTGCACGGACGCGGAGTTGGCTCGACTCGCCGCCACCAAGACTTCGGCGGCGCACTGTCCAGTGTCGCAGTTCTTTCTCGGTTCTGGAACGATGCCGTGGCGGCGCACTGTGGCCGCTGGCGTCAACATCGCCATCGGCAGTGACTACGGCGCCGGCGACGAGTTCTTCGTCCCGCAGATCTTGAACGCGTGCTTCAAGGCGCACATGTCGGAAGCCATCCCGGGGGGCATGGATCCATATCCAATGGATGACCAAACCATCGCGCTCCATCCCGCGGAACTGTTGTTCACGGCCACGCTCGCTGGCGCTCGTGCGCTTGACCAAGAGGATCGATTCGGAAACTTCGATGTCGGCAAGGAAGCCGACTTCGTGGTGCTCGATCCAGCGAAGTGTCAAACGATGGGAATGACGCTCAAGCACATGCACAAGCACGCGGATCCAATCCAAGCGCGCGATGCGCACCTCTTTGCGGTGATCATGTTGGCGCGCGAATCGGTCGTGAGCGGGACATTCGTTCGCGGACGCCGGTTGAAGTCATCGTGACGAGCCCGCGTGGGCTTCGCCACTCGGCGTCGCCGAATCGGCCAACTTTCGATAATCTCCTGGGCTGCACAGACGGCCCCATCGTCTAGCCCGGTCCAGGACACCTCCCTTTCAAGGAGGACACATGGGTTCGAATCCCATTGGGGTCATTTACCGATGCTGCGCCGAGTCTTGTTTTTCGCGGCGCTTCTGGCGCTCGCTGGACCTTGGTCGCGCGCCGACTACGCACTGATTGGAGGGATCGCGCTGGGAGTCCTTGGGCTCTCCTCCTTCGCCAAGGAGTCCAAGGTCACTTCGAAGTGGCTCATTCAGGCGTGTGTGATCGCGCTTGGCCTTCGGCTCAACCTTGCCGTACTCGCCGACTCAGCTCTGGCGGGTCTCGCGCTCGCGCTCGGAACAATTGCCGGAGCCGTTGCGGTGGGATTGCTCCTTGGCGCGCTCCTGAAGTGTCAGCGCGAGGTCTCGGTACTCGTCACCGCCGGGACGGCGATCTGCGGGGGCAGTGCCATCGTGGCCGTTGGCACCGCGGTCGGCGCGGCCTCGGCAAACATGGCTGTGGCCACGGGCGCGATCTTTGTGCTCAACGCCGTCGGGCTCTGGACCCTTCCATCCATCGGTCACGCGCTCGGACTGAGCGAAGTGCAGTTTGGGCAGTGGGCGGGCGTCGCGCTGCATGACATCGCTTCGGTGGGGGGAGCCGCTCGCAGTTACGGCGCGGAAGCGTTCGATACGGCCAACATCGTCAAGCTCACGCGAGTGATTTGGATTCTGCCGCTGGCACTGCTGGCCGCGCGCTTCCTGCGGGGCTCGAGTGCGGCCAGTCAGCGAGCGCCCTTTCCGTGGTTCATTCTGCTGTTCTTGGTGGCGAGCACCGTGCGGACGCTCGTGCCATCGCTCGCGTCGCACGATCAGATTGTGTTGATGCTCTCTGGCGTTGGGTTTCAAGTGGCGCTTTTCCTCATCGGCACCGGCCTCACGCGAGCGGCGTTGCAACAAGTCGGTTGGCGTGCGCTCGCGCAAGCGACGCTCCTGTGGATCCTCGTCGCGGGCGCGTCCCTGGCCATCATCGCGACCACCGGTGACGGGCAGGTGGCGGGCGCGCGGTGAGGGGGGGGCGTTGCGCGGCCAGAATGACCGCAAGTGACGCTGGGCGGTTTGACCCCCATCGGGGTCATTCGGCTGTTCGGGTTGATTTTTCCTCCCCCTGGGGTATGGTTTCGAGACTCATGGCACCCACCGAACTCGTGCTTGGAACAGGCCGCGGCATCGCCGCATTCATGGTCGCGGCATGCTTCGCCTGCTCCGCAGACGCCGCGACTCGCTTCGTCGACGCGGGCCTCGCCACCGGCGCCAACAACGGCTCGTCGTGGGCCGACGCTTACCAGGGGCCCGCCGCAGTGGCGACCGCGCTGTTGGCGAGCGTTTCTGGCGACCAGATCTGGGTGAAGGCGGGCGTCTACAAGCCGACGACGACGACTTCTCGCACGATCTTCCACACGCTCAAGTCCGGGGTGGCCGTCTACGGTGGGTTCGCCGGTTCCGAAACGACGCTTGCTGAGCGCAACATCGGGGTCAATGTCACAACGCTGACAGGCGACCTCTCCGGCAATGACGCCGGCACGGTCGCCACGATGGGCGACAACTCGCATCATGTCGTGGTCGGATCAAGCGTCCTCAACACCGCAATCCTCGACGGCTTCACCATCGTCGGCGGCTACGCCAATGGCTCCAGCGCATCGAACTACGACAAGGGTGGTGGCATTCTCATCCTGACGAGCGGCAACCCCACCGTGCGCAACTGCAAGTTCGTCGGCAATCGCTGCACCTTCGGCGGCGGCGCCGGCTACATCTATCAGGCGCAGGCCACCTTCACCGATTGCGAGTTCACTGACAATGTCGGTGGCAGTTACGGCGGCGCCTTCGATACGAATGCGACGACCGTGACATGGGATCGCTGCACATTCACAAACAACCAAGCCGCGCGCGCGGGCGCGATCGAGTCGTACGGCTCGAGTCAAACGCGCATCTACAACTGCGTGTTCCGGCTCAACAGGGCGACCTCGGCCAGCTCTGGGGGCGCGCTTTGGGTGGGAACGACTTCAACCGTCACCGTACGCGATTCGACATTCAATCAGAACTCGACGACCGCCACCACGGGCGGCGGCTTCTACAACACGAGCGGGACGAGCACGATTTCCAACTGCATTTTCTGGGGAAACTTCGGTTCAGGGAGCATCACCACGAACAATCAGATCACGGCCGCAGGTGGGACCAACACGGTCAGCTACTCGATCGTCCAGAACGGTGCGACGGGAACCGGCAACCTCTCGACGGATCCGCTCTTTGTCTCTGCAAGCGCCGGCGACCTGCGCGTCCAGGCGACTTCGCCAGCGATCGATGCCGGCAGCGTGAGCATGATTCCTGCTGGGATCACTCTTGATCGCGATGGGAAGCCGCGGCGCATCGACATCGCCGCCGTGCCCGACACTGGCGCGGGCACCGCGCCCATCGTCGACATCGGTGCCTACGAAGTTCAGCCACCGCCACCTCCGCCGTGCCCGCCTGACCTCAATGACGATGGGCTCGTCAATGGGATCGACCTGACCGAGATCCTCTCCGCGTGGGGAACTGCCGGCGCTGACATCACCGGCGACGGGACCACCGACGGCATCGACCTCTCCGCCGTACTCGCGGCCTGGGGTACATGCTGAGCGATACCATCGCCTTCGGGTGATGGCGTGACCGACGACAATCAATCGCGCGACTGGCCCTCGGCTGAGTTCGAACGGGTGTGGGGCGAAGTCGCCGCTTCGAGCGGAACAGCCGGCGATTCATGGCACTTGATCGAAGGCCGCGTGGAGCAGTCAACTCCACTCGGCGCCATCCACCCGGGCGCGGTCGAAGTTTTTGTGCGCGGCGCCGATGGGAGCCCGGTGGCCGCGTATCTGCGTGATGCGTCGGGCGTGGCGGTAGGGGACCGCGTCACGCTGCTTGGCAAGACCGTTCCCTCGGTTGTCCTTCGTGACCGCGCGGGCATCATGCATGAGTACCCGGCGTTCATTGCGCGCACGATGGACGCGCCTGCGCGCGAGGCTTCGACGATGGGTGGATGGATCGGGGTCGGCGCCGTCGCCCTCGTGGGCATATGGGTGGCCATGCGAATCGTGAGCCGCCGCAGCACGCGCGAGCCGCTCTCGCGGATTCATGCGGTTGCGGAGCGCGCACGATGAGTCGGACACTCTGGCACGAGACGACATCGGCGCGAGCGCGATTCGAGATTGGAAGCGGCATTCTCGCGGACTCCGGTGCGATCATCACGCAGGCGCTCGCCGGACGCCCCGCAAGCGGCGTGCTGTTCGTCTGCGACGAGGCAGTCAACGCCCAGGGCTCGTGGGCAGATCAAGTCGCGTCCTCGATCAACGGTGAATGTTCACGAGTCGCCATCCAAGCGAGTGAGGCCACGAAGTCGATTGCGCAGTGGCAGTCCACTTTGGAGAAGGCGCTCGCGGTGCGTCTCGATCGCGACAGCGTCATCGTTGCGATCGGCGGCGGCGTCATCACCGACCTCGCAGGATTTGCGGCGGCCACCTACATGCGCGGGATCCGCTGGGTCGCCGTTCCCACCACGCTTCTTGGCATGGTCGACGCGGCGCTCGGCGGAAAGACCGGTGTCAACATCCCGCTGCCCGACGGCGGTCTCGGGAAGAACCTCGCCGGCGCGTTCTGGCCACCCGAAGCGATCATCGCCGATGTCCGCACGCTCTCCACACTGCCGGCGCGCCATGTTCGCGCGGGGCTCGCCGAGTGCCTGAAGCACGCCCTGATCGCCGACCCGGGTCTGGCCGCGATCGCCGCGGGCGCCGCTGCAGCGGCAACGAGTGCAGAGGCCGTCGACCAGTGGAAACTCATGGACCTTGTTTCGCGCAGCGCGCAGGTCAAACTCGACATCGTCGCCAAGGACGAACGCGAGACCGGCCTCAGACGGCACCTCAACCTCGGCCATACCTTTGCGCACGCCATTGAGGCGCGCGGCTGCGACGGCCTCGTTCATGGCGAGGCCGTGGCGGTCGGGCTTGTGGCAGCCGCGGCAGCGTCAGTCGCCGCAGGCAAGCTCCGCCCCGAGCAGGCTGTCGCCATCAAGCAGATGGTGGCCTCTGTGGGGCTTCCGGTCGTCCTCAAGGAGCCAGTTTCCGCCGGTTCGCTCGTTGATGCCGCCGCTTCCGACAAGAAGGGGAGTCGCGGAACCCTGATGCTGGTCCTTCCCGTCTCGGGTGGGGGAGTCGAATCGGTACCCGACTCCGGCGGCGCGCTCTTCAGGGCTGGGGTGGCCGCGGTCGGGGCCGGCTCGTCCTAGTTGGCGGACCCCTGAGCCTTCGGTCGCGCGTCGGCTCGCCGCGCGATCTCGGGAAGAAACGGTGAGACTCGCTCGCCGTTTCTTCCCGAGAACGCACTGGCCGCCAGAGTCCAGTCCCGTGTTTCAAGCGCGTGCGCAGCGTGCGCCGATACTTTGAGGTGCGGGTCATCGCAGTTGTGAACCAGAAAGGTGGCAGTGGCAAGACCACGACCGCTGTCAATCTCGCCGCAGTGCTTGCGGCGCGTCGGCAACGGACGCTTCTGGTTGACCTTGATCCGCAGGGGCACTGCGCGCTGGCGCTTGGGATCCCTGCCGCTCGGATCGAGCACGGGATCGAGGAAGCGCTCCTCCAAGGCAGCGGCACGAAACTCTTGGACGAGGGGCTCTTCTGGGAGCCGGCGCAGTCGCTCGTCGTCGCGCCGTGCACCGTCAATCTCGCGATGCTCGAAGCGCCGCAGGGACCGCTCCACGATGCGCCCGATCGTGATCGCCGGCTAGGCGGACTGCTCGATCGCCTTGCCTCTCGATTCCAGTGGTGCATCATCGACTGCCCGCCGCATATCGGGCTACTGGTCTTCAATGCACTGCGCGCGTGCGACGAGGCGCTCGTGCCTGTCGAGACTGGGTTCTTCGCGCTCAAGGCCGCACAGCGGCAGGTCGCGACGATTCGGGCCGCGGCAGCGCGTCTCGAACGGTCGATCACGGTCCGAGTCCTCCCCACGCTGATGCGCCGCGAGTCGCGCATCTCGCAAGACATTCTCGCCGCGATCGAGCGTACTTTCCCAGGTGACATGGTTCCGCTCGCGATCCAAGAGCACGATGTGCTGCGCGAGGCAGCAAGTTTCGGGCAAGCGGTCACCGAGTACGCGCCGACATCGGAGGCACGAGGGGACTTCGAGTCGCTCGCTGACTGGTTGCATGCGCAGCCGCTGGTGAGCCAACGAGAGGGTGGCGTCCCAGCCGGGTCGGACTTGACGAATCCCGACGCGGCATTGATGGCGCGACTGACCGCGCCTCGGGCGGGAACGCGCGCCGTGGATCCGCCGGTGGTGGAAGTCGAGCGTCCCGCGGCAGAGACGCGACTTGCCGAGGTGGCACAACGCCTGAAGTCGCCGAAAGCTGCGAATTCACCATGACTCGCGCGGCCGATGACTTCGACCACTTAGCTGGCGCCTACTTGAGTGGGGCGTCGCGAGGGGCACCGCGTGCGGCGGCGGTGCGTGTACCGACGATCCTCGTAGTCGGCAATGTGCCGACGCTTGCGGGCATCTGGATCGCCCACTATGTCGACCAGCGTGCGCGAAACGAGGGCCCAGTGGCGCTCGTGCGTCTTGACGGTGCCGCGAGCCGAGGTGAACTTTTCCGGGCGCAAGGGCGTGCGCTCCCATCGGACGCAACGGCGTGGATGGACCGCGTGAGTGCCGTCACTCGGACTTGGGTGCTTTGCGTCGACTCCCATGCGAGCGCGCCCAGTGTTGTGGCTTCTGGATGCCCGGTCGTGCTGCTCAGCGGAGTCGACGAGGCCGCGCTCGCTGCGGCGCGCCGCACGCTTGAGGGTATCGATGAGGCCGCGCGCGCATCGGGCATGGCGCACTCGACCGTGGGCCTCGCGCTCGTTGGCGCCGCTCCGGAGATCGCGCGAGAGGCCGCGGAAAAGCTCGTCTCGTGGTCGCGCGAACGCGGGTCTTCGATCAAGGTCGCTCTGGTGATGAACACGCAGCGGGTCGACCGAGTGGAGTCGACAGCGCCGATCCCGCTTCCGGCGTTCAGCGGGCTTGATGCCGCCAGTGCCGCGGAACTCATTGAACTCGCGGTGGGATCGAGCGTCTCGCGGTTCGACGCGCACCACGCGTCAGCGGCAGCGCCAGCGACCGCTCCGCCGCGCGCCGCGCCGGTGCCCGCGCCGCCGAGCGCCCCCGCGTCACCTGCTGCGGGTGCGCTCGGACTCTTTCCAGAGTTCACGGCGATCCCATTCGAATGCCCTGACGCCCCCGAAGTCCTCCTCGGCGCCGATGCCAACGGGGGGCTGCACCTGATCGCTCGGGTTCAACAGGCGACCGCACTGCGCACCGCGCGCGCGTGGGCGAACGGGAATTGGCGACTTCTGTGCGCCGCGAACAACGCGTTGACCAAGGGCGATCCGCTGATTGTTGAGCACATCCTCCTCGAGGACGCGCGCGAGGCCGTCGCGCTGCACAAGTCCAGCGTTCTGCTTCACGCGATCGTCACTGTGCCAGGGGCCGCACGAATGCGGGTCGACCTCAACGACGAGCGCTCGGCAGGCATTGCCTGAGCACCCGGAGCCAGTTCTGGCCCGCGAATCCTTCGACATCTAGAGGACTCCAGCCGCGCGCGGCGAGACCTGCCGCCAGCATCTCGTACTCGTCGGGATGTCTGATTCCCTCGGGCACTGCGTCGGGACCGAACCCGCCATCGAGATCTGACCCGAGTGCGCTGACGGCGCGCGTCCCTGCCGCGTGCGCGATGTGATCGACATGCGAGAGCGCGTCTTCAATGGTGGCCGTACGCCCGTCGGCGAGAAACCGTCCGAAGAGATTGAGTCCGACAACGCCGCCCCGGCGCGCGATTTCGCGTGCGGCCTCGTCGCTGATGTGACGGGGCTTCGACCTCATGAGGGCGCGAGCGTTCGAGTGCGAGGCAACGACCATTCGGTTTGTCGCCGCGAGCACGCTGTCGAGCGACTCGTCGCTCAAGTGCGACGCATCGTGGATGATGCCGTGCGCGTCGAGCGCGGCAACGACGGCACGACCATCGGCCGTCAGCGGCCCAGATCGTGCATTGCCGCCGGAAAACCGAGATCCCATCGCCCACGAGAGGCCGACCATGCGCACGCCAAGCGTGTGCCAGCGTGCGACATCGTCGGCATCGCGGATCGGATCGGATCCCTCCATCAAGACCACGAGACGAAGCCGCGACGCATCATCGAGGTCGCCGTCGGTGCGGACAATCCGTGCGATGCCTGATGCTTCGAGGCGCTCGTAGATCGCCAACTGCGCCAGCGCCGCACGGTTCGCGCCCTCCCAATCGTCGTGACCGGCGTATCCCCAGGGATGGCCCTGCGCATCCGGTGACGGATCGACGAAGAGAGTCGCCGCCACGATGCCCACACCGCCTCGCGCAAGGCGCCCGAGGCTGACGCTGCGCGGACCACCGGTGCCCGTGTCATGCGAAAGATCGCCGCTGACTTGCGAGATGTAGGCAAGATCGAGGTGCCCATCGATCCAAGAGCGAGGCATCGTGCGAGGCTAGCCGACACCCCTCGGGAGTACCATCGTTCCCCCGTGATGGAGCAAGCAGCCGCAGTCGCGCCAGTTCGGACTTCCTCCACGCCGCGCCTGCGGCCGGGCGAGCGCATCGGCATGTTCACGGCGAGCCTCGCGTGTTTCGGGCTCCTTGGACTCTCCGCGTGGCTCGAACCCTCCGCGTCGGGCATGGGCACCCACACTCAAATGGGAATCCCCGCATGCGCGTGGCCATCGACGATCGGTCTGCCATGCCCGAGCTGCGGGATGACGACCGCGTTTGCGTGCGCCGCGGACGGGCGGTTCATCGACTCGCTCCGAGCGCAGCCGGGCGGGTTTCTCCTCGCCATCCTTGTCGCGGCGGCCGCGCTGGCCACGATGTACGCCGCGATGACGGGGTCGAAACTGTGTTCGGTGCTCTTCGGAAGCGTTTCTGGGACGGCGTGGTGGAGCCTCGCGGGGGTTCTTCTCGTATCGTGGGGCTACAAGATCGCTCTCTGGAAGGGGCTCTTCCCATGAACACTGCACTCAAAGCACCCACAAAGTCGATCGCGATTGCGGCGCTCGCGTGCGCCTGCCTGGGCTCGATTCCGGGATGCATCGTTGCGGGAATCGCATCGGCCATCGGCGCCAACATCGAGAAGGAGAAGGAGATCGAGGTGCTTGCCAAGTACCGCGGCCTCGAGAATCAGTCCGTCGCGGTGCTGGCGCACTCAATGATGGCCACGGCCTACGAGTACCCAACCGCGATCCCGAATGTCGTCGGCAATGTCGCCAACAACATCCAGCAACATGTGGGCGGCGTGCGAGTCCTTGACCCGCGGCACACCGTCGCGTGGATGCACCAGAACCCCGGATGGCCAACAATGCCATTGGCGGATCTCGCGAGTGAACTCGATGTCGACCGCGTGGTGGTGATCGATCTCTACGAGTACCGCCTCAATCCCGAGGGCAACGCATTCCTTTGGGACGGAGTGGCCGCCGCCAACATCGGCGTCGCCGAGCGCGACGGCATCGATCCCGATTCGTATGCCGAGGAACTCCAGGTCATCTCCAAGTTTCCCGACATGGAGGGGATTGGCCGGGAGCAGGCTGGCGCACGCGAAGTGGAACTCGGTCTCCAGAAGACCTTCGTCGACGAGGTCGCGTTCCTCTTCTACGACCACATCGAGAAGAAGTATCCGGACCGGGGGATCAAGAGGAAATGATGCGGAAGGCCCGTCAATCGCCGTGGATCGCCGCACTCGTCACGGTGGCGGCGTTGGGCAATGGATGCAACATCATCACCCCGGGGGCCTACATCCTGAGCGGGCCGCCCAAGGCGGAGGCGGCGTACACGCTGCCTCCGAAGAAGACGGTGGTCGTCATCGACGACACAACCAATCACATGTCGCGCGTGGCGATGCGAGTTGAGATGGGTGAGGCTGTTGCGGAGTCGCTGCTCGAGCAAGACCTAGTTCCCGAGGTCATCTCCACGCGGGACGCCATCGCCTTCATGCGTCGCAGCGATTCGGCGGGAAACTCGATGTCCATCCAGCGCATCGGCGAGGCGCTTGGCGTCGACCAGGTCGTCTATGTGAAAGTCGACCAGTTCTCACTCGTTGGCTCGGGGATCGATCGCAGTCCTGAAGCGGTCGCGCTTGTCAAGGTCATCGATGTCACCAGCGGGCAACGGCTCTGGCCGAGTGCCGGAGCCGAGGCGGTCCGTGGGACGCTCATCGACATCAACCCCGAACTCATTTCGACGAGCGCTGGGCGCCGCGAGCTCGAGGACAAGCTTGCCCGCGATACAGGCGAGGAAGTCGCCAAACTCTTCTATTCACACGAGCGACGCGAACTCGGCGGCCGCTTGGGCGTGAAGAAGTGATTTTCGCGCCGAGTTTGGCAGATCTTCCGCGCGCGGGCACGCTCCATGTCGTTGCCGCACCGCCCAGGGGATCTTGGGCCGCTGTCGCCATTGCCGACGAGACCCGTCGGCAGGGTGGGAGTTCGCGTGAGGATGGATTGGTTCTCATTGGTCCATCGCAGGCCGCGCGATCGGCGCGTTCGTTGGGGATCGTTGTCGACGCTGCGATCGAGCCGCCGCTCGGGATCCCGGGGTTGCTCGGGCGTCGCTTGCGTGAAGTCGTGGTCCGGCGTGGTGTCGCGCCGCTGACCGTACAGACATGGGGGCCTCGACTCGCCAGTGCCGTGCACACGGCCACGGGATTGGCCGAGCGGATCGTTCACTCGCGGCCACCGGCCGATGCCGACGAACTCTGCGCGAATGCCGCCGCGCGATTCTGGCGCGGGCACCTCGAGAGCGACCGAGTCTGCGTGCGAGCCGAACTCGGAATCCCAGAGGATGCGTTTGTCGTGCTCGCCGGCGGCGACTGTGCCCAGAGCATCGATGCCTCGGGGGCCTTCGCGGTCGCTGGTCGCGCAGCCCTTTCCGGCGCGCCCGTTGTGTTGATGGCTCCATCCTCGGCGAGATCGGCCCCGCAGGCGCGCCGCTACGCGATGGCGAGCGGCCTCGATCGTGCGCTCGTCACGATCGAGCAGGCGGAGATGCCGTCGAGGCTCTGGCTCGCCGCCGACGCGATGTTGCTCCTGCGGCCCATCGACGCGTCGCTGGCGCCGTGGTGGGGCTTCACGGCGTGGTGGGCTCTCGCGGCTGGGTTGCATGTGGTCGCGGAGTCGTGCGGTCCGCGCATCGACGGGGTCGTGTCCTTCACGCCCGGCGTGATTGAGGCCGCGTCGCTCCGGCTCGTCGAACTTGCGCGCCTTAGGCAAGAATGTCGCGAACCACGCGCCCCGACACATCGGTAAGTCGGTGGTCGCGCCCCTGCGCGCGGTAGGTCAGCCGCTTGTGGTCGAGGCCCAGGAGGTGAAGCATCGTCGCGTGGAGGTCGTGGACTTCAACCGGATTCTCCACGATGTTGTAGGAGAAATCGTCGGTCTTTCCGTAGGTGATGCCTGGCTTGACGCCGCCGCCGGCGAGCCACAACGAGAAGCAGCGTGGGTGATGGTCGCGGCCGTAGTTCGTCTTGGTGAGCGTGCCCTGGCTGTACGCGGTGCGCCCGAACTCGCCGGACCACAGGACGAGCGTCTCGTCGAGGAGGCCACGGCGCTTCAAGTCCTTGACGAGCGCGGCCTGCCCCTGATCCACCGACTTGCACTGCGCGCGGAGCTCCGTCGGCAGGTTGTTGTGCTGGTCCCACCCGCGCATGTACAGCTGGACAAATCGAACATCGCGCTCGGCGAGCCGCCGCGCAAGAAGGCAGTTGGCGGCGAAACTTCCGGGCGTCTTGACATCGGGACCGTAGAGATCGAGCGTTTCCTGCGACTCGCCGCTGAAGTCCGTCAGTTCGGGCACAGACATCTGCATGCGGTACGCCATCTCAAACTGGCTGATGCGCGCTTGAATCTCAGGGTCAAGGCTTCGGGCGTACTCCTCTTCGTTGATGCGCTCGGCGAGATCGAGCATGCGCCTTCGATCCTCTCGTGTGACGCCGTCGGGATCGCGCAGGTAGAGGACTGGCTCGCGACCCGAGCGCAACTTGCATCCCTGATGCTCGCTGGGCAGGAAGCCGCTTCCCCAGAACCGCGCGGTGAGCGCCTGCATGTTGCCGGTCCCTTGCGAGATGAGGACGACGAATGAGGGGAGGTTGCGATTCACGCTACCGAGTCCGTAGCTCATCCACGAACCGAACGAGGGCCGTCCCGGTTGCTCAGACCCCGTCTGGAAGAAGGTGATCCCCGGATCGTGGTTGATCGCCTGAGTGTGCATCGACTTGATGATGCAGAGCTCTTTCGCGATCGATCCGGTGTGGGGCAGGAGTTCCGAGATCATCGCGCCGCCTTCAGCATTCTCGTGCCGATCGAACCGGAACATCGAGGGAGCCACTGGGAACCTTGCCTGCCCGCTCGTCATGGTGGTGATTCGCTGACCCATGCGAATCGAGGCCGGAAGTTCCTGGTCGTAGTGCGCCTCAAGTTGCGGCTTGTGGTCGAAGAGGTCGATCTGACTCGGTGCACCCTCCATGTGCATGTAGATGACGCGCTTGGCCTTGGGCGCGTGATGCGGGAGGTGTGTGAGGATCGACTCCACCGGCGCCGCGAAGGCGCGATCACCCAGCAGCTGCGTCAACGCCAGACCGCCGAGTCCGGCACCAACGGTGCCGATGGTGCCAGCGAAGAACTTGCGCCGGGTGAGGTTGAGAAGGTGCTCTTCGAGTGGGTCGTGCGCGTGCATGTCAGTCCTTGACCAGCGCGGCATCGCTGCAGAGTATGGAACTCGCCACAAGGGTCCACGCCGCCAGTTCTCGGCGATCGAGCGTCGGATCGACTGGAGCCTCTCCCACTTCGATGAGGGATGACGCATCAGCCTCGCCTTCGGCATAGCGCGACCGGTGCGCCTGGAGGGCTTGGGCGAGGAGCGCCATCGTGCTCACGCCAGGAATCGTGCCCACGCAACGCTGAAAGAGCTGCGACAAGCGGTCGGCATCATCGCCGGGAAGACGCATCACTCGCGCCGCCGCCGCGCGCGCCGCCTCCACGAACTGCTCGTCGTTCCACAGGACGAGAGCCTGAAGCGGCGTGTTCGTCGTCATCCGTCTCGTCACGCAGTACTCACGCGACGGGGCGTCAAAGGTCAAGAGCGACGGCGGCGGCACCGCGCGCTTCCAATAGGTGTAGAGGCTCCGTCGCCACAGGTCGTCGCCCTCGCCGCGCATGTGCGTGCGGGTGTTGGACTGCGGCATCGACACCTCTTCCCAGAGGCCGCTCGGTTGGTAGGTCTTCACACTCGGTCCGCCAGTGCGCTCACGCAGAAGTCCAGCGATGTAGAGCGCTTGGTCACGGACCTGCTCGGCAGCCAGACGCTGCCGCGGGAAGTACGACAGCAAGCGATTCTCCGGATCACGCGCGAGCGACTCGGGGCGCACATCAGACTCTTGCCCGTAGGTGTCGCTTGTGGCGATGAGCCGCTCCATGTGTTGCATGTCCCATCCCGACTCCATGAACTCGACAGCGAGCCAATCGAGAAGTTCCGGATGCGTCGGCCACTCGCCGCGCAGTCCGAAGTCGTCCTCGCTGCGCACGAGTCCCCGTCCGAAGAACTGGCACCAGAGTCGGTTCATCGCCACGCGCGCGGTGAGCGGGTTCTCGCGCGAGACAAGCCACTGCGCCAGTCCGAGCCGGTTGCGCGGAGCGTCTGCGGCAAGCGTGCCGAGCACCGCGGGCACCGCCCGTTCGACGGGCCTCGCCGGATCGGCCTTGTCGTAGGCGCCGCGCGTGTGGACGAAGGTCGCCATCGGCGCAGCGCGCTCCTTCATGACCATGGTTTGCGCGATGTCGCCCTTGGTCTTGTCGCGGGCGGCGGTCTTTGCTTTGATGGCCGTCGTGAGCGCGGCGACGCGCGGCAACGCTTCGTCGCGCCACACGCTGCGCATGGCCGCGCGGACTTCTTCACGGACCATCGAACTCTCGAGTGCTGCCGGGATGAGCGAGCGCGCCAGCACGCCTTCGCCCGGAATCGCCCTATGGAAGAATCCGCCCAGGCCTCCCGTGTTGACAACCTTGCAGACGAGCACATTGGCGCCGGCGTTGAGCGAGAGCGAGACTCGTTCTTGGTCCGGCGCGACCGCGCGATCGATCCGGTGCTCGTGGACCCTTGCTCCATTGAGGTAGACCACGATCCCGTCGTCGCTGCCGAGCGAGAGTTCCGCCGTGCGGCCGCTGGGCGCGAAGATTTCCCGCGCCAAGAACTCCACGCCTGCGCCCTGCGCAAGTCCGACGGGCTCGGCCTCCATCACAGCGGGGGCATACCTCCAGAGGTACTCGCCAAACCGCTGTGATCGATCGAACGCGCTCGCCGTCTCGGGTCCGCGCAGGGTCGCGTACGGATCCTCGCCGGACATCGTCTGCCAAGGACCTGCGATGTACCACGCGCTGCTGGCACATGGCAGGCGGGCGACGAAGTCTTCGCTCGCCGCGCCCGCTGTCAGGCGTACCCGCCCGAGCACATGTTGTCCGTAGATGGAGTCGTAGCCGAGTCGAACGCGGAGGCGGGTGCCTCCCTCAAACCCGAAGGGTGCCGCGCTCGCAAAGAGCAGCGTGCGCCGGCCCGGTGCCATGTGCGAGTCGGGGGCCCACACGCGACCGTCACCTGCGACGAGCGCGTTGGTCGCGCGGAAGTCGTCGTTCGACTGTTCCACATCGGCCCAGGCCCACGCGAGCGGCACTTGTTCGACTCGCGACGGATCGGCGATCGAGATCGCCTCAACGACGATTGAGTCGAGGATCGCGTTGCCGTTTCGCGCGCGCCCGATTCGGCCATCGTTTCGACCGGGAGACTCCAGCGCCTCAAGAGCGATGACACGCAGCCCTGTGCCGTCCGTGTCAAGTGTGACGGTATGCGTATCGGTGGCAGGGTTCGCGCCCGATGCCGCGACCGAGCGATCCGGCTCGATCGTCATCGTCGCCCCGCCGGAACTGCCGGCCTCGATCGGGTTCGTCGTCACCCATGAGATGCCCTGTGGCCCGGCCATCGATTCGCAGTAGGAAACGAAGAGTGACTCGTCCTCGGGGTGCGTTTCGTCGCGCTGCGCGGCGAGCGTGGAAATCTCGGCGTCGAGCGCGGCGATGGCCGTCGACTGTTCGGCGCTAGGCACATCGATCGACGGCTCGAACGAACGAGTCGGTGACGCGATCTGCGAGTACACCCCCGGCTCTTCGATCGAGTTGAAGAACGCGATCATGCTGTAGAAGTCCGTCATCGGGAACGGGTCGAACTTGTGATCGTGGCAG
>SYGQ01000059.1 GCA_005799475.1 Planctomycetia bacterium
TCGAGAGGTCGATCTGGGCCGTCTCGGCGGCCTCCTTGAGCCGTTGGAGCGCCATCGCGTCCTTGCGGACATCGATGCCTTCACGCTTGCGGAACTCCTCCGCGACAAAGTTGATGAGCATCTGGTCGAAGTCGTCTCCACCAAGGTGGCCGTCGCCGTTGGACGCGAGGACTTCGAACACGCCGTCACCGACATCGAGGATGGAGATGTCAAAGGTGCCGCCGCCCAAGTCGAAGACCGCAATCTTTGAGTTCGCGCGCTTCTCCAGTCCGTATGCGAGCGCCGCCGCCGTGGGTTCGTTGATGATTCGTTCGACCTTCAGCCCAGCGATCTCTCCGGCGTCCTTGGTCGCCTGTCGCTGCGAGTCATTGAAGTACGCCGGGACGGTGATGACCGCGCGCTCGACCTTCTCCCCGAGGTAGTCCTCGGCGACCTTCTTGAGATCCTGCAGAATCATCGCCGAGATTTCCGGCGGCGTGTATGACTTGCCGCGGATGTCGACCTTCACGAGGTCCTCGGCGCCGCCCTGAACCGCGAACGGGACCAGCTTCTCCTCCTGCTGCACTTCGTTGTGGCGTCGTCCCATGAATCGCTTGATGGAAAACACTGTGTTCTTCGGGTTCGTCACTTGTTGATGGCGTGCGGGCTGCCCGACGAGCCGCTCGCCCTTCTCCGTGAAGCCGACCACGGAAGGGGTGGTCCTGTTGCCTTGGGAATTGATGAGGACCTTCGGCTGGCCTCCCTCCATGATGGCGACCACTGAGTTTGTCGTACCAAGGTCGATTCCGATGATCTTTGACATGCTTCGTTTCCGTTTCTGCCGCGGCGCGGCGGGCCGGCAGAGCAAATTCCGTGCCAACCGAGGCGAGGGCTATTCTCACGATATGGGATCCAACTCACAGCGCGAAGAACGAGTCGCCATCGCGATTGAGGCGGTTCTCGCGGGACTCGGTGCGCTCCAAGAGATTCTGCGAAGGCCAGACGCGCGGGTTCCCGTTATCAAGGCCGACGGTACGCCCGTGACGGCCGGCGACCTCGCGGTGCAGATGGCGATCGGCGCCGTTCTCGAGAGGTGTACGCCGGGAGTACCTGTTGTCGGTGAAGAAGGCGAGTCGAGCGTCGCAGGCCGCGACGGCGAAGTGCTCCTGGGGCGCGCCGTCGACGCGGTGAAGAACTCCATGGGGAGTGGTGCTCCGAGGGACCCCGAGCGATATCTCGGCACGCGCCCTCAGCCCAACGCGCCGGCGTGGTGGACCGTTGATCCGATCGACGGCACAAAGGGATTCCGTTCCGCCCGCCACTATGCGCTCTGCCTCGCGCTTGTCGAAGGGAGTCGAGCCACTGTCGGGGTCCTCAGTTGCCCGACGCTCATGATCGGACATGACCCACTCGAGATCGGACCTGACTCACAGTGCGGCACGGTGTACTACGCGAGTGTTGGGGCCGGTGCGTGGAAGTTCGCGCCCCACGCGGGGCAATCGCGCGCACCCGACGACCCCAGCCGAGTGGTTCGCCCCGCCACCACACGAGAGGCGTGGCTCGTCTGCGACTCGATCGAAGGGAGTGCCCGTGCAATGCGGATGCGCAGCGTGATGGACCATACGCAACTTCCATGGACTTCGATTTCGCTCGACAGCCAGTGCAAGTATGCGCTTGTCGCCGAGGGTGCTGCCGACTGCTTCATGCGTGTGCCGGGCGCGACGCGTCTGGAGTGTGTGTGGGATCACGCCCCAGGGGCTGTCGTCGCTGCCGAAGCTGGGGCCACCGTCTGCGACCTCAACGGCGCCGCGCTCCACTTTTCCGGTGCGTCGTTGGAGCGAAACACAGGCACGCTCGCCTGTGATGCGTCGATCGGGCAGCGCGTGTGCGCCGCGGCGCGCGAAAGTGGAGTGTGCTGAGGGCGATCGTCGCCCTCGGTTTCGCCGCCTCGGCGGCGTGGGCGACTGGTCGCGTGATGACCGACTCAATCGCCGTGATCCAGTCGGTGCACTGGATCCCCACCGTCGTCGCGCTCGGGTTCACGGTCTCGGCATGCAGTTGTGCTGGTCTCCTGCGTCGTCGGCGGACCTTGGTCGCGCTCATCGTGATCGCCGTGGTGCAAGCTGGATTCGTGCTCGCGCAGGACTGGCATCCGTGGCGTCGCGCGACAGACTCGGTCGGGGGCGGACCGGGCCGCCTGAGGGTCGCACATCTCAATGCGAACTGGCCCGGCGCGAGTTCGCGGCGCTTCGCGGAGGCGCTCGCGACGGTCACGCGTCTTGCGTTCGGACCCGACGGTGCTGACATCGTGATGATCTCAGAGCGCGGCGACATCCTTGCATCAGCGAACGAAGCCGAGATGATCCCACCAAATGTTCAGGCGATCGTGGTGGGACGATTCGCCGTGATTTCGCGAGTGAAGGTCACACGCGCCAAGCCGCTCTTTGATGATGGGTCAGTCGCCGCGGTACTGGTGGAGTTCGAGGTCGATCCACGGCAGGGGCCAATGCGAGTGCTGCTCATTGACACGCCGTCGAGTCCGGGTCGCTCGCGCATAGCGGTGATGGACTCGCTCAGGGGATGGATCGATCGAACTCTCGAGGGAGCCCCTGACCTCGTGATCGGCGACTTCAATACGCCCGGCGGGGCGGCGTCAATGCGCTCCATCATGAGCGGGCTGACGGAAGCATTTGATCTCGCGGGAACTGGCTGGGGAGGCACATTCCCGCGCACCTTCCCGCTCTGGCACATCGATCAACTGTGGTGCGGGCCGC
This sequence comes from Planctomycetia bacterium, assembly GCA_005799475.1. GTDB lineage: Bacteria > Planctomycetota > Phycisphaerae > Phycisphaerales > SM1A02 > F1-60-MAGs104. The sequence continues at coordinate 2,754 of SYGQ01000059.1, forward strand.
GCGTAACGCCGTGCGCCTACGAAACCATCGATCCGGGCATCGGGCAGCATCGCGCACAGGCTGCCGTCTTAGAACTGTCGTCGATGCTGACCCCCTCAGGCGTGCCCTGAACCCGGCTACCGATCGCGGCTGGAGAAGAGTTCCCAGATCTCGTTGTACCGGTGGTCTTCCGGGGACGAGTCCGCCTGGCTTTCGATGAACGCGTCTCGCATCCGGAATGCGTGGTCGTACCAGTAACTGACAGAGCCGTCAGCGCTGAGCGTGTTGGCTCCATCGAGGTGATTCAGATCGCTCGGTGTGCGCATGCCGTCGGCGACGATGACGGTGCGGCTATCGAGTTGGAAGAAGCGCCGCAGCGATCCATTCTCGCTGTCGTCCTCACTCACAACGGTGTCGCCCATGAAGTGATAGTTACAGAACAGGCGCGCGTCGGAGTCGCCTTTGATGCCGTCGGCGTAGCGATCAAATGGGTGATCGCCATGATGGCATGGGCAATAGAATGCCCGCGGGTCGGCGATGAACGGAAGAAGGCGACCGAGTCCATCCCAGTGACCGGCGATCGGGGGCTGGTCGTTCGATGCCGCGAGGAGTCCAGTCGTCAGCGCCATCATTTCGCCGGGCTCGAAGTTGTCGCGCTCGTCATCAAAGACGGTGGATGGGAGCGCGTCGTCGTTCTGGAACGCGTACCCGTAGACCGCAATGCCGACTTGACGGAGGTTCGACGCGCACTGCATTCGCTGCGCGCCTTCGCGCGCCGCCCTGAGACCGGGCATGAGGAGACTCATCAGGAGCGCCACGATGGAGATCGTGACGAGCAGCTCAACGATGGTGAACGCGTTGCGACGAGAGTGACAGCCGCCAAAAAGTCGGCGACGATGGGAGAGGGGGCATCTCTGCACAACAACTCCGTGCTCGCATGAATCGCTTTGCGCGAGCAGCAAGCGCATTGTGCCACAGATTCCGTGGTTGAATAGGACCGGAGGGGGATTTCCCAAAGAACTTGGCTCGCGTTTGGCTGCCGGTTCATGGGGATGCGAATAGAGGCGGATGTTGCATTTCCGGAGGATTGGGATAGGTTGACTCTTGGCGACTCCGCCCGAAGGACTCCAGCGACCATCGACATGGAACTCGACGATCTCACGCTCATGCAGCGGGTAGCGCAAGGCCACGAAAGCGCGATCCGGACGCTGTATGACCGCTTTGGGACGCTCGTGTTCCGAAACGCGTGCCAGGTCCTAGGGTCGGTGGCCGAGGCCGAGGACGCCACGCAAGAAGTGTTTGTGAAGGTCTGGTCGACCGCTGATCGTTACGACCCGAGCCGCGCGAAACTCGTGACATGGGTTCTGCTGCTCAGCAGACGCATGTTTATCGACCGGTTGCGCCGGCGACTGGTAAGGCCTCA
>SYGQ01000060.1 GCA_005799475.1 Planctomycetia bacterium
ACCTCCTCGCGGTGCGCCTCGCGGGCCTCGCGCTCGCGCGCTTCTTCGAGGTAGTCCTCGGTGCGCACCCTTGGCGTCACCAACTCCTCGTTGGCCCCGGTCCCGTTCTGAATGTCTTGATCCTGATTTTCTACCGTTCCGTCTGGCTCTGGCACGCTGTCATCCTGCCGAACGAGGTCGGCTCATGATGACGGAACGAGCGAAGATGGGCTTCGCGTCGCGATGGCGACCAGTGGTCGCATCGCGGCAAGGAGCTGACCAACAAGGTCGGCTGAAGCCAGGTTGTTGACAACGGCATCTCGTGTGTTCCGTCCTCGTGTCGCCAGCGGTTCATGTCCGGTGGCGTGCGGAGCGCTTCCGAGGGGTCTGGCCCGCGGGGCTCGCGCACACGCCCATGCCGGGTCGTTGGCGGCGCGATGTGTGTTCTGTTCCTGAAACTGGTCCTTAGCCGCCTTCAGAGCGAGCCAAGGCCTCTGGGTCGATTCTCCGAAGTTCGTCGCGCAGGCACGAAAGGACCTGCCGATCTGAGTCAAACGAACCCACTCGCCGCGCGAGGGATTCACAGTGTTCGATGTCCAACCCCCGGATCACCCGCTTGACGGCGGGAATCTGACCCGGGGACATGGAGAGTGTACGGACGCCCATGCCGATCAGCAATGGCGTGTAGAGGGGCTGCCCTGCGATTTCGCCGCAGATGCTCGACTCGATCCCGACATGCCGGGCCGTCCGGATAACGCTCTTGATCAGCGTCAGGACGGCCGGATTCGCCGCGTTGTAGAGGTTGGCAACGCGCTCGTTGCCGCGGTCCACCGCGAGCGTGTACTGGATGAGGTCGTTGGTGCCGATGGAGAAGAACCGAGCTTCGTTGGCGAACACGCGCGCCATGAGGGCTGCGGCGGGGGTCTCCACCATGATCCCCAAGGCAATGTTGCGGTCGAACGGGATGCCCTGCTCGTCGAGTTCTTCGGCGAGGTCGTTCATGATCATCCGAGTTTCTCGGATCTCCATGACATGGCTCACAAGCGGCAGCATGACTTTGATTGGGCCGTGCGCGCTCGCCCGCAGGAGTGCCCGAAGTTGCGTCCGGAAGATGTCGGGGTTCGCCAGGCAGAACCGAATGCTCCGCAGTCCGAGGAACGGATTGGTCTCCGCCTCGTCAAGGTGCTCCTGCGTGTACTTGTCGGCACCCAAGTCGAGCGTGCGGATCGTGAGGGGACGGCCCGCGCAGAGTTCGATCGCACGCTTGTAACTCTCAAGTTGGTCTTCCTCGGTCGGCGGCACTTCACTCGTCAGGTAGAGGAACTCCGTCCGGTAGAGGCCGATCCCCACGCCGCCGTTTGACAACACCGACGGGATCTCGTCGGGGAACTCGATGTTCCCGAGGAGTTGGATCGCCATGCCGTCGCTAGTGATCGAGTCTTCGCGGGCGGTTTCTCGAAGCGCGCGCGCACGCGTCTCTGACTCGCGAGCCAAGAATTGATAGCGCTCAAGGAGTCCGTCATCGGGACGGACGATCACGACGCCGCCGTCGCCATCGAGGATGACGGTGTCGCCGTCCTCAATGTCGGCGGTGGCGCGACCGCAACCGACGACGGCGGGAATCCCGAGCGCCCGCGCCAAGATGGAAGTGTGACCGGTCAAGCCGCCGGCATCCGTCGCGAAGCCGCCGATCTGAGCTCGGTGCAGTTCTGCGGCCTGACTGGGCGTCAACTGGTGCGCGATGACGACAACGGGGCCGCGCATGTTCGTGATGCGCGTCGACACATGCTCGCCGAGGTGCCCCAAGACACGCCGCTGCAGGTCGACCACATCCGAGGCTTTTTCGGCGATGGCATCGGCCTGCTGGGCGCGGAGCATGTCCGCAAACTTCCTGAAACTCTCAGCCACCGCGTACTCCGCGACCACTCGCTCTCGGCAAATGTCCTCGTGAATAGGCTTGGTGAGCCCCCGGTCATTGAGCAGGCTCAGGTGGAAGTCAAAGATCTTCGCGGCGTCTTCGCCGGCGCGCGAGGCCATTCGTGTGCGCAAGCGTCGCACATCCGCGCGCGACGCATCGAGGGCCGAGTCGACACGAGCGATCTCAGCATCGACCTGTGACGCATCGATGGTCCGGAACGCCACGCGCTCCTGAGACTCCCCCAACAACATCGCCTTACCGATCGCGATCCCTGGCCCCGCTCCGATGCCCTTGATGGCTTCCATGGTCCGCCACGCCTCCGAAGGAATCGGTCGCGGTGGGAGCCCGACCCGATCGGGTGCCAAGCGCGACGGTTGAATCGGTCGCGGACGATGCTATGGAGGGATCTCTGAGTGTCAAGCGAAAGCGGCGCGGGATGTCCGCGCCGCTTGAAGTGCACTGTTGAGCGGGGTTGCTGGGGCCGCAGCCGTTGTGTTACTGGCCGTCCTTCACTTCGTACTCAGCGTCGATCACATCGTCCTTGCCCTTGTTCGGCTCGCTTGTGGTGCTGCCGCTCGCGGCTCCGCCGGCCTGCTTGGACGCCTCATACGCAGCCTTGCCAAGTTCCATTGCCGAGTCATTGAGCCCCTTGAGCGCCGCTTCGATCGCGGCACGGTCGTCGCCCTTGACCTTGGATTCAAGATTGGTGATCGCGCTCTCAACTTTCGCTCGGTCCTCCGCACTGATGCGGGCACCGTGTTCCTCGAGGGCCTTCCGGGTTCCGTAGATCGCCTGCTCGGACTGGTTCCGAAGGTCGACGAGTTCGCGGCGGGTCTTGTCGGCCCCCGCGTTCTGTTCAGCCTCCCTTCGCATCCGCTCGACCTCGTCCTTGCTGATGCCGCTCGAACCAGTGATGCGAATCTCCTGTTTCTTGCCCGACGACTTGTCGGTTGCAGAGACATTCATGATGCCGTTGGCATCGATCGAGAACTCCACTTCGACCTGTGGGACGCCGCGCGGCGCAGGCGGAATGCCGGTCAAGTCGAATCGCCCGAGGCTGCGATTGTCCGTGGCAAACTCGCGCTCACCTTGCAGCACATGAATCGTGACGGAGGTCTGGTTGTCCGCCGCCGTCGAGAAAACTTCCTTCTTGCTCGTGGGGATTGTGGTGTTGCGCTCGATGAGCTTCGTCATCACGCCGCCGAGAGTCTCGACGCCCAGCGACAGGGGAGTCACATCGAGGAGGAGGACATCCTTCACTTCGCCTTGGAGGACTCCGCCCTGGATCGCCGCGCCGACCGCAACCACTTCGTCGGGATTGATTGAGCGGTCGAGTTCGGTGGTTTGGAAGATCTCTTTGGCGATCTCTTGCACCTTGGGAATGCGGATCGATCCGCCGACCATGACGACTTCCTTCACTTCCTTCGGACTGAGCTTGGCGTCCGTCAGGCAGGCCTGGCACGGGCCGCGCAGCCGCGCAAAGAGCGGCGCGCAGAGTTCCTCGAACTTGGCGCGCGTGACAGTCACCATGAGGTGCTTCGGACCGCTCGCGTCGGCCGTGATGAACGGCAGATTGACCGAGGCTTCCAGTTGTGTCGAGAGTTCGATCTTG
>SYGQ01000061.1 GCA_005799475.1 Planctomycetia bacterium
CTGCGGAGCGTGCACGCCGTCGTCGAGTGGAACATGGCTTGGCGTGGGCTGCTCCGATCCGTACAGCAGCGGACTCAACGGATCGCAGTCGAGCCTCGGCTGCCGCTCCGAAGTCAACGCCGCGACCGGCGTTTTCCCGGGCACACCCAACGCGGGCATGCCCGGTGCTGCAGCAACCATTGGTCGACGCATTCAAGTCAATGGAAACGACCTCAACCCAAGCCTGAACGCGGGTGCGGTCTACTTCTGTGAGGCGCAGTACATCCATCAGGGCGATGCCGCGGCGGGTAACGACAATAACAACGCATCGTGGCGATCGTTCACGGTCGGCACGCTCACGAGTGGCGCCTACACCGTCACGCTCACCGGAGCGACGAATCAGCAGCGTTCCGCCCTGCAGGCGTGGCAATCCCTCGTTCCAGCCGTCACGCTCGTGAATGTCGATGTGACCGGCGACGGTCGCTTTACCGTGGGCTACAACGCCACCGACAACGGCAACGGCACTTGGCACTACGAGTACGCGATCCAGAACATCAACAGCGACCGAAGCGGGACATCCTTCTCCGTCCCGCTGCCCGCGGGCGTGACCGTGAGCAACGCGGGTTTCCACGATGTCGACTACCACTCGGGCGACCCCTTCTCATCGACCAACTGGACCGTCACCACGACCTCGTCTGCCATCACCTGGGCCGGCGCCTCCTACGCCACGAGTGCGAACTCGAACGCCCTGCGATTCGGGACGACCTACAACTTTTGGTTTGACGCCAACACCGCACCCGCGAACGCAACCGGCACCATCGGCCTCTTCAAGCCCGGCACACCAACGAGCGCCACCATGGCGATCAAGGCACCGCAAGCGGGCAGCACGAACCCAGCCGACATCAACGGCGACGGCGCCGTCAACGGTCTCGACCTCACGCAGATCGTCAGCCAGTGGGGCAGCACCGGCGGTTCGGGCGATGTCAACGGTGACGGCGCGGTCAATGGATCGGATCTCGGTGTCATCCTCGCGGCGTGGACCGGCTGATTCGCGCGCGACGAAACTGGTGCGCGCTGCTAGTGCTGGCTCGGGAGCGCGGGAACTCTCGATGCCAGATCCTCGGGCAAGTTGACGAGGATTTCGCGGAAGAGCCGCCGGTTCATCTCGTCTCGCTCGACCCTGATCCCTTGGATCGTTCTGGCAGCGTCCTTCGAAGTCGGCGCGAGCTGGGCCGCCTCGACGATCCTGACCCTGAACTCCTGCTTCTGTGTCGCCCACTTCGCAGCGAGCGACGCGACTGCCGTTCTTGTAACGGTTGACATCTCCAGTTGCGCGATGCCAGCCATGCGCGAGCTGAGGTCTGTCGGATCATCCAAGCAGCCGCTGAACTGCTGGTCGAGCCACGACTCGTTGAGCCGCAAGGCCGTCTCGGCTGAAACGAGATCGCTCCAGCGCGCGATCGCCGCAGGGCCTTCCTTCCGGAACGCATCCTCGGCCTCGTTCAATCGCCGAGCGACATCGGCTCGTTCGATCAGGCGGGCCATGAGCGACTCTGCATCAAGGTCGGGGGCCGGAGGGTTCACGATGAAATCGGACACCCGATTCAATGCATCAGCCGCGAGAACGGCCTTCACCTTTGCGGCCAGGCGAACGCATGTCGCGGAGAGGTCTGGCCCGAGCGTCCTCCACTCGTCCATCGAAGGTGCGGCATCGAAGAGCGCCGCCACCGGGTCGGCGTGCCGTGGTGTCGACAGGAAGCTGTTGGCATCGGCTCCGACACGCCCCATACTCTCCCGCGCACACTCCAGCGCTCTCCAGTCGCGAAGCCACGACACGAACGGCCGACCCTCCTCGGGCACAAGCGACGACTCGAGGTCGACGAGCCTCTTCAAGTCGATCGCCCTCAGTCTCTCGCGCAGGGCCACGCGCTCCGCCGCTCTCGCGTTTCGCACTGCGATGGGAAGCTGCGGATCGTCCTCGCGTGTCGGCATCGCGATCGGCGGGGCTCCTTCCTTGGTTGGCAGGTCCAGCATCAGCGGCGGAAGCTCGCGGGACTCACGCAAGATGACTGCCACTTCCTCTGTGTAGTCATTGAAGTAGCTGCCGAGTATCCCCGCGAAGTGTGTGCCGACACCCGCGGCGTCGTACACAGGGCGAAGGCGGTCGAGGTTCATCGTGGGCTGGAGCCCTGCGTCGAGAGACGGACCGGACGCGGGGACCACCGCAGCCATGGCAGCACCGCGCGAGACCCGCGGGAATCGCCGCCGATTCTCCCGCAAGTCCGCCGTTGGATCTGGCAACTGGCTGCGAAGGCGCGCCGCAATGACTCCGAGCGATTCCGTCGCACGACGAAGGGCTTCCTCGAGTTCTTTCGGGATGGTCGCCACTCCTCCGAGCCCCACTCCGCCAGGAACCTGCTGTGACAACCCGCTCCCGATCGACTTCATGTGCGCCGTACACGCGGCGACGATCTGCGCGCAGATGGCATCGACCTCGTCCATGTCCGCCCTTGGCATCCATTGGGGGCAACTCAAGATCTCGCGGCCCACCTGCCTAAGGGCGGCGGTGCCTTGGAGGTCCTTCCCGTGGGTCAGTGTGCACCAGTGGACGAGCAGGAAGAACTGGTCTTGGCCCGTCAACTGTGGAAGCAGTGCGTCGAGCGCGCGCGCGTCGAGGTCCCACCAGTTCTGCCGTGCATGGAGCCAGCGCTCGTACCCCAGACGGTCGCGCGCTTCGCGAGCGGCGACTTCTTCCGGACTCAGGATGTGCACAACCTCAGTGTTTGTCTGCGGAGCACCCAGCCAAACCTCTGGAGCCGCGTGGGTGGCCAGCGCATCGAGATGCCGAAGCGGTGCCTCAATCAGGCCATCACGCATCTCGCGTGCAAGCCGCACTCGCTCCAAGAGAGTGGAGTCGTCGAGTGCGTCGAGACCGGTGATGCCATCTCTGTCGATGCCCGCGTCCTCGAGCCATTGGCTCGGCATCGTCGTGCAGGGTTCGGCCAACAACATCATTCGCGTCCCGATTCCCCGGAGAATGAGAAGGTCGCGTGCGATCGACAGCCGCATCAACGCGCGCGGTCCTGCCTGCTCCCGCGACGCCCCCTCTTGCGCCCGAATCGCCGCGGCGATCGGAGCCATCGCGTCTTCGACGGACTGCGCGGCTGCCCGCGCGCGAATCTGCCACTCACGCATCGCGGCACGATCGGCTCTCGACGGACTCGGCGGTGCCTCGGCGAACGGCCGTCCACCACTCGCCATGGCGCTGCCAAATCTCTTGAGACACTCGGCGTTGGAGGCGTGGATGCGACCTCGCGCGACTTCGTCGAAGCCGCTCGCCGTCAGCAGGGACTCAAGTTCGGTACTCGTGATCGGCTTCCACTGCGCCACCGCAGGAGCAGCACCTGCCAACGCGCAGACGATCACGATGCCCACGCACCAACCTGAAACATTCTGCTTCGACATGTCCGCCTCCTAGAAGTGAGGGGCCCCACCGCACCCCGACGGCATCCTAGGCACGCATGTCGGAGGGTGGTCGCGATCGTTCCCTTTCGGCACTCTCGAGAAGCAGCGGAAGCCCATCCTGGACCCCCGCGCTGTCTCGGGAGAGGCCGGCCACCTCCACTTTGGCACACGCTGCGGCGAGTTCCCCGCTTTGGATCGCCGCCGCCGCCGACTTCAGCTTGTGCGCGTGGAAGCCCGCGTCGTACCAGCGCCCCTGCGCGACGGCTGTCCGAATCTCGCGAAGTGAGGCGTCGAGGACCTCGATGAATCTGGCCCGCATTGCCGCGTCGACAGGCTGTTCGTTTGGTGCGGGCTTGGCCGGCCGCGCACTCTTCGCCAGCGTCAGCCCGTCGATCCCGAGCCACCGCTCAAGCGTCGCCCCCAACTCCGCCAGACCCACCGGCTTGGACAAGTAGTCGTCCATTCCTTGCGTGCGGCATCGTTCCGCCTCACTCTTGAGCGCATTGGCGGTGAGGGCGACGATGGGCATGCGCTTCGTCTTCTCTGCGGCTTCGCGCTCGCGGACTTTCGCAGTGAGTTCATAACCATCCATTGCCGGCATGTGGAGGTCTGTCAGCAGCAACGAGAACTCGCGATCGCCAAGCCGACGGAGCGCATCCGTCCCCGTCGCCGCGATCTCGAATCGGTACCCGAGCAGCGTGAGCTGACGACGGATGACTTCCTGATTGACCTCGTTGTCCTCCGCCACCAGGATGGTCGCTACTCGCAACGGGATCACCGGCCCCCCGGCCGCATCATGAGGGGATTCGGCTGGCTGATCCACGGGGCCCACGCTCCCATCGTCGGACCTGCCGAGGCCGCAGAGCACGGCTACAGCGTTCACCGTTTGCGCCCGCGTGAGGAGTGTCCCGTCGATCTGGGCGCGTGTTGCGCCCAAGGGCCGCACCTTGCGCCGCGCGCCCCTGAGGACCACAAGGCCGGGGATCTCCATCGACACGACCGACCCTGCCGCGTGTGCCAGAGCAGCCTCAATGTTGCTCTCGGATCCCGTCCTTCCCACATCGACAACCCAGCAGTCAGGTCGGAACCCCGACGCGTCCGCGCAGCCGACAACCTGCGCGCCAGCGTCGGCCAGGTAGGCGCGGATCGCACCCGCCACGCCCGAGTCGACACCCTCCACCACGCACCTGACTCCCTTGAGGATGGGTGGCACCGCCGGCCGCTCTGCAAGCACCTCGAGCGGCACACGCACCGTGACCGTCGTGCCAACATCGACTTCGCTCTCGACGGAAATCGTGCCGCCCATGAGATCGACAATCTGTCGGCAGATCGCAAGCCCGAGCCCGGTGCCCTCGTGGCGTCGCGATGTGTGGCCGCTCACCTGTCGAAATGGCTCGAAGATGACCGTGAGCTTCTCTTTGGGGATCCCGATGCCGTTGTCGCGCACCGAGAACTCGAGTACCCGCTTGCCGTCGACGGCGGTCACTGTGTGCGCGTGAAACTGCGCCGCTCCATGCCGTGGCATGCCGCTGGAAAACTTGATCGCGTTACCCAGGAGGTTGATCACCAACTGACGCATCCGGTCGGCATCTGTGTTGACAAGGAATGAGAGCGCTGGATCAACAAATGTCGTGAGATCGACCTGACGCTTCTGCGACATCGGGCCAAGCAGAAGGCAGGCCTTCTCAAAGACCTCTTCGAGGCACGCCGGGTCATGATCCAGTTCGAAGCGCCCGGCCTCGATCTTTGAGAAGTCGAGGATCTCGTTGATGGTCGAGAGCAGCAGAAGTGCCGACTGTCGGATGGTTCGCGCCATCTCCATCTGGTTCGCCTTGAGGCTTGTCTGCATGAGGACCTCGACCATTCCGAGGACGCCGTTCATCGGCGTGCGGATCTCGTGGCTCATGGCCGAGAGGAACTCACTCTTCGACTTGTTGGCGGCGTCGGCGACCATCGCCCTCGACTGTTCTTCGGCCAGCCTGAGGCGCGATCGGTCCTCGTTGATGCGGTACCGAGCTTCCGCAAGGAAGAGGAGCGCCACCGTGAGCACGGTAATGATCGAAGTGCCAACGAGCGCGGCGGGCAGGATTCCCGAACTGTGCCTGCGCGCGAATCCACTCGACGGCGTCACGACGGCTTCAAGGTCTCGCTCCGCACCCATTTCGTCAGCGTCCCCGTGTTCGGGACCGAGCCGGCGCGCGTACACCAGCCCGTCAGGAAGCCGCGCGAGCGAGAAGTCGGCCGCGGCCGCGCGAGAGCGGTGCGTATAGATCTCGCTCGGCTGCCCTGCGCCGCCCGCATAACGGAGCATCACCGTCAGCCCCGCCGGCGACGATCGGTTCGCGGTGACCACACCCTCGACGAAGTCGCCCATCCTCAAGACCATGAGCGTGTAGCCCACGAAATTCTTCCGCCGTTCCTCAAGAGTCGTGCGGGGAGCACCATTTGTGTAGTGGGGCAGCGCGACAAGAACTCCGAGCTGGCTGCCCCGCTCTTGCACGAGCGTGAGCGGCGGCGTCACAACCATGCCGCCGGTGTCGCGAGCGCGATGAAGCGCGGTGCGGCGCGCCTCGTTGGACCAAAGGTCGAATCCCACGGCGGGCTCGTTCCCTGCGAGCGGCCACACGAATCGGACGGGCGCATACTCCTCGCGCTCGGCGGACTCGCGGAACTCCCCCCCGTCTCGATCGCGGATCGAAAACCCCACAAGTCCCTCCGCCGCTGCCGCGGCCTCGAAGCTTGCACGATCCGCCATTCGCACTCGCGGGATCCACTCATAGGCCTGAACCCCGGTCAGGTCCGGAAGCCCGCTGACGAACGTGACGAACTCGTCGGCATCCACTTCTTTGCTGGAAGCGTAGAGCTGGCCAAGTGCCAGAAGCCGCGTCTGAACGACCTCGAATGCAGCGGACATCGCATCGACATCGCGCCTTGCGAGTCCGCTGAACTCACTTTCAAGGTGCCGCCGCTCGGCAGCGTCCATCATCGCGTAGAGAGTGCCACCGCCGAGAAGGACCAGCGCGACGAGCAGCGCAAGGCGTACCCTCCGCGACTTCGTTCCGCCCGACATTGGTGCGGAGGCCGACATGCGCTGACGATGGTACGGTGCGTCGCGTGGAAGATCCCTCGGACGACGCGCTCATCGCGCAGTGCCGCGCGGGCGATGCGCGCGCGTGGGAGACGCTCGTCGATCGGTACACGGCACTCGTCTACAGCATTCCAAGGCGATACCGCCTGCCCACGAGTGACTGCGACGATGTCCATCAGGCGGTGTTCGCAGCCCTCGTGACCGGCCTCGGGTCACTCCAACGAACGACCGCGCTACCGAAATGGCTGATGACATCAGCGCACCGAGAGTGCTGGCGAGTTTCGCGGGCACGGTCGCGATCCGTCAACTTGGACTCGGACTTCGTCAGCGTGTCCGAACCGCACGAAGACACCATCACCGATGTGGAAGAAGTGGACCTCGTCCGCAAGGGACTCATCGAGCTCGGCGGTCGCTGTCAGCAACTATTGCTCCTCATCTTTGGCGGGGTAGCCGAATCGGATTATCAGACGATTTCGAAGCAACTTGGCATACCGATGGGAAGTATCGGACCAACACGCATCCGCTGCATGGCGAAACTGAGTGAGATTCTCAAGCGAATGGGACTCAGTAGGTAGTTGGACTTTGCTGTGATCCGGCAACCGAAAAACCCGAAGGATTGAGGTATCACCCCCTCCCTCGTTCGCTCATAGGGGGTGAGGATTCATTGCGCGAACGGCCTTCCAACCCCGACCCTGCGGACCTTGAGCGGTTCCTCGGTCCGCGTGTCGCCGCTGTCGTGTTGTCGACGCCGAGCGAGGCAACGCGTGTCCGGGCCCTCGCGCTCTCGCGGTTGCTGCCGACGGCTGACGCGAACTCAGCGCCGTGGTGGAGTCGCTTGCGTGCCGCTGTGGCGACGCTCGTACAGGATGACCTGCTTTTCGCCGGCGCCGCGCTGCGAGGGGATTCCATCCGCACGATGGGATTCACGCAAGAGCAGACGCACATCGACCTTGAGATCGAGCCCGTCCGCAAGAGCACGGCGCACTGCGGCATCGTCCGCGGGCAGGTCGATGCGGGCATCGACTGTAACGGCATTCCAGTTGCTTTCGTCGCGAAGTCAGGAGTCGAAGCGGCATCCACAACGCTCGATGACCTGGGCTTTTTCTCCGCGACGCTTCCCTCCGGCACCTACGACATCGCTTTCGCGATGCCGGGAGGTCCGATCTGCGTGGCAGAGGTGCTCGTCCAATGACAGGGACCCACGAAGACGAGCGCCCTGCCATCGCTGACTTTGTCGCGTTGGACGACTCCGCGCGGTTCGCGGCCTTGGGTCGGCATCCTTCGCCCGCCGCAGCGATTTGCGACTACGCCGACGCATGCGATCGATTGTTGACGACCGATGTCGCACGCGCGCTCGCAGCGAGCGCCGCTTTGGTGGTGACGGCCACCGCGCTCGGTGACACCAACGCGCTCGCGCGAACCCGCCGCTCTCGCGTGGCGGCGCTCGCATCATCGGGGGCGTTCGCTGATGCGCTCGCGCTTGCGCGGCTGGCTCGTGACGACGCGATCCGCGGCGGCGCAAGGGTTGAGGCGGCACGGTGCCTGACCGTGCAGATGCAGCCGCTGCTCGTGACGGGCCAGGCCCCTGAGGCGCTTGAGGCCGGAAGCATCGCGCGCGAGGAGCTCCATGCGCTCGGAGAGCACCTCATCGCCGCACGCGTCGAGATCAACCTCGGCAACATCCACAAGGCGCTGGGGAATCCCGGCGCCGCGCTCAAGGCACTTGACGCTGCCGCAGCCGCGCTGGGCACACAGCCGGACCTCGCCGCGCATGTCGAGAATGCTCGCGGCGAGTCGCTCTTCCTGCTGGATCGATTCGTCGACGCGCGCGAGGCCTTCGGCCGCGCGCGCTCACACTTCGCCGTCGCCGGAGGGATGGCGGCGGCCGTTGTCGAAGGCAACCTCGCTGACCTTTCTTCGCGCGAGGGCCGCTATCAGGAGGCACTCGAAGGATTCGCGCGGGCGAGGGACCGGCTCGGAGAGACCCCATCGGCGCACGCGGCGCGGATGCTCGTCGAGGAGGGCGAAGTCTTTGAAATGCTCGGCATTCCTGAAGTCGCGAGCGTCCGGTACGCGACGGGACAACAACTGTTCGACAAGTTCGCGATGGCCTATGAGGCGCTGCGCGCCCTCGTGGGCCAGGGCCGCGTGCTCGATGCCACGGGTGAACCCGAGGCCGGCGCCGCGGCGTTCGCCGAGGCCGCCGCGCGCGCGGCGAAACTCGGCAATGAGACCGAGCGGTCCCGCGCCCTCCTGCAGCGCGCCTCTGTGCTCGCACGAGCAGGGAGATTGGGCGAGGCGCGCGAGTCGCTCGCGGGCGTCGCACGCGACAGCCTCACCGGCCCGCTCGACCAAGCGATGGCACACTTTCACGCCGCGGTGGTCGCAGAGCGGTCCGGCTCGCTTGCATCGGCGATCACTGAAGCAGAGTCCGCGCTCGAACACGCCGCCGTGGCGGGCGTTCCCCCTGTGCAGGCCGATGCGCTGGCACTTCGCGCCATGCTGCTTCGCCGTTCCCGGCGACCCGCCGATGCCTCCCGCGACGCGCGCCGCGCGGTCACGATCATCGAGCAAATGCGCGGCTCACTGCAAGCCGAGCGCACCCGTGCCGGCTTCCTCGGACGACGCCTCGCGGCCTACGAAGAACTTGTCGCAGCACTTCTCGAGGACGGCTCGCCCGCGGCGACCGCTGAAGCGTTCGCTGTCGCCGAGCAGGCCAAGAGTCGTGCGCTCCTCGACCGAATGCGGCAGGCCATCGGCGAGCCAGCGCCGTCGCACGATCGATCCCGCCGCGCGGAACTCTCCGACCTTCGCGCTCGGCTCGATGCGCTCTATTCGCGCGTCGCGAGCGACTCCCAGAAGGGCATCCGGCATGGACTCCCCGAGGCTGTCCGCGTCGAGATCGCGCGTGTGGAAGGTGAGATCGGCCTCCTTGAAGCCGAGTCGATCGGCGGACTGACGGCGCTCACTCGGATGTCGACAACGGCCGCGTCACTGCGCCCACCACGCGTCCCGCGGGGAACGGCGCTCTTGGCCTATTACCGAGCGCAGGGCCAGTGGATGGCGTTCGCCACAGTCGACGAAAGGACCACGGCGGTCCCACTTGGCTGCGACGACTCGTCTCTGTGCGACGCGATCGGCCGCCTTGGATTCCAACTGCGCCGGGGGCTGAGCCAGTCCGGGTCGATGCGACCCCGTCTCGTTGACGACGCATCA
>SYGQ01000008.1 GCA_005799475.1 Planctomycetia bacterium
CATTGCGGCAATGAGCTCGTCGCGGTCGGTGGCTGCATTCCGAGTCGCGATCGGACCCTCGGGACGCCGCGGTCCGGTCGTGTCTGCCTCACTCGTCGTGGTCGCCGCGTCGAGGCTCAGTGTCTTCTTGCGACCGCCACGCTTCGCGCGCAACCGCGACCTCGCGTCATCGGCGAGGACGCGCGCCATGAACACCGTCGCGAGGCCTCGCAAGTGCTCCTCGCTCGCCGGCGGCGATCGCTGTTGCATGAGGCGTATCACACTTTCGGCCACGAGGCTCGAGGGACTCATTCGATCGACTCCGCGTCGACTCGAGAGCGAACGCTCCGCGATGCGCCGGAGAGCCGAGTAATGCGCTTCGATGAGCGAAGAAAACGTTTCCACAACTCGTCGACGCGACATTGCGCCACCGACCTGCCAAGATCCTGATGATGGTGCCCCCAGAACCGCCATGCGCTGAATCATACGATTCGCCGCTCACGCCCACGCGCGGTTGCGGGCGAATCGGGGGTTCACCCTGTCCCGACCTTCGCGGCGAGGACAATGGACGGCATGAGTCCATCTCTGCTCGCCGCTGCCGCGTGGACCTTGTTCCTCAACATGGCGAGTGTTGCCCGTGCGGGCGATCCTCCCTACGCGGCGCTCTTCGACGACACCCGCGTCCACGCCATCACGGTGACGCTCTCGGCCGCTGCTGCTGAGTCGCTCCGGGATGACCCCACCGCATGGGTCCGAGCCGATGTCGAGATCGACGGGGCGGTCGTCCACGCCGTCGGAGTCCGGCACAAGGGCAACTCTTCCATGGGCATCGGGACACCGAAGCTGCCTCTCAAGATCGACTTCGGCGAGTTCACGAAGGACCAGTCGTTCCACGGACTCAAGATGCTGGTCCTCAACAACAACTTTAAGGACCCGTCGATGTTGCGCGAGAAGTTGGCATATGACCTCTTCCGCGAACTGGGGGCCCCAGCCTCGCGCTGCGCACACGCGCGGGTGGTTCTGGAAGTGACCGGAGCTCCGCCGACGGAAGGCTCGGCCAGCCCCGCTCCCAAGCGAATCGATCTCGGCCTCTACACCATGGTCGAGCATGTCGACGAGGTGTTCCTCGACGAGCGATTCGGTACCCACGAGGGCAACCTCTACAAGTTGGAGATGGACCCGTTCCAGACGCGCGGCCCGGCGATGGGTCCCCCGGGCGCGTCTCGGTCCGTCGAACTGAAGACCAACGAGACGACGAACGACCGATCGCGTCTTGATGCGCTCGTGCGCGCGGTCGCGGAGGCGAGCGCCGACCTCTCCGTGATGGTCGACTTCCCCTCTTTCGCGAGATACACCGCGCTCTGTAGCGCGCTCGCCAATCTCGACTCGCCAGTTGGGACTGGACACAACGCGTACCTCTACGACGATCCGAAGACAGGCAAGTTTGTCATCGTGCCGTGGGACCTCAATGAGGCGTTCGGGAACTTTCAGATGGGTCCTGCCAACGAACTACTGGACTGGAGCATCGCGAAGCCCTACGCCGGGCGCAAGCCCCTCTTTGAGCGACTCATGGGTGATGCAAGGTTTGCCGAACTCTATCGGACGGAACTCCGTCGGTTCATTGATGGCCCTTTCAATCCGGCTCGCATGAATGCACGCATCGACGAACTCGCGAAGGTGATCCGCAAGGATGCCGGGTCCGACACCAACACGCGCCGCGCTCCAGACGAGTGGGCTCGCTCGCTGACGACGGACTCGTCGCCACCGAATGGTCCTGGTGCTCGCGGCCAACAGGCACGCGGACCGAACCCGATGCTCTCCACCGTGCTTGGCCTCAAGCCGTTCGTGAGTCGCCGCGCCGAGTCGATCAAGACGCAACTCGACGGCAAGTCAACAGGCAAGGTGATTGAAGGACGGCTGGGTGGACCCGGCGGACCCCCTAGGCCGCGCGGCCAAGGTGGCCCCGGCGGCCCTCCTGGGGGGCCGCCCGTTCCCGGCGACTAGCGCACTTCGCACGCGAGGCAGATCGCCTTCACTTCAACGGCGATCGGTGTAGGCAAGCTCAGCACCTCGATCGTCGTGCGCGCCGGGCCGGGATTCCCGGCGCCGGCGAAGTACTCGGCATAGATTCGGTTGTAGGTCGCGAAGTCACGCTTCATGTTCGTCAGGAACACAGTGACATCAACGACGCTCGTCCATGGCAGGCCCGCGTCGGCCACGACGAACCGCACATTCTCGAAGCAGGCCCGGCACTGGATCTCGAAGTCAAAGGGTTCGACTCCAGGGATCACCGTGCTCCCTTTCTGACGCGGCCCAACTCCACTCAGAAACACGAGATTTCCTGCGCGCTTCGCATGCGGATAGGGACCCACCGCCTCGGGTGCGCGCATGGAGTGGATCGCTTCACCATCACGCATGCGTGGACCCCTGAAGTTGCGGGCTCGTCACTTCACGCGGGCCATGCACGACCGCGACCGGCTCGGCGAAGAAGCGCAGCGATTCCGTGCCGCCCTCTCGGCCGAGCCCACTCGCGCGCACGCCGCCGATGGGGACGCGGAGATCCCGCACCATCCATGAATTGATCCAGACGGTGCCGCAGTCGAGTGCCCCCGCGAATCGCTGCGCGCGTGTGTCGGTTCGGCACCACACGCTCGCGGAGAGCCCGTACCGAGTGCCGTTGGCGATCGCGATCGCCTCGTCATCGGTGTCGAATGGAATCAGCGTCGCGACAGGCCCGAAGATTTCTTCCTGATTCGACCGCGCGGTCGGTGCAAGCGAATCGATCAGCGTCGGCGCGAAGAACGCACCGCCGCGGACTCGCTCGGGCAGCACCGCCGAATCAACGCGAGAGCCGCCAACGAGGACTCGGCCGCCCTCTGAGATCGCCGCCTCCACGGCCGCCGCGACCTTCAGAAGATGCTGTGCCGAGATGAGTGAACCGAGATCCGTCGTCGATTCCATCGGGTCCCCCACCTGAAGGCGTCGCACCCTCGCCACGAGTCGAGGCACGAAGCGATCCCACGCGGATCGCTCCACCAGAATGCGCGACGCGCAGTGGCACACCTGCCCCTGGTTCGTGAACGCCGCCCGCGCGATGCCCTCAACGGTCGCATCCACAGCATCGCCCGCGACCGCGTCCGCGCAGACGATCGCGGCGTTCTTTCCGCCGAGTTCGAGCGCGACGCGCTTGAATGATGGCGCGGCGGCGCGTGCGATCGACTCGCCCGTCATGGTCCCGCCAGTAAATGTGATGCAGGCCACTCTCGGATGTGCCACGAGCGCCGCGCCCGAGAGCGGCCCGCGCCCATGCACGACATTCAATACGCCGCGCGGGAATCCCGCCTCGACGGCGCGCTGCGCGAGCATCCATGCCGAGAGCGGCGTCACCTCGCTCGGCTTGCCCACCACCGTACAACCGGCCGCGAGCGCGGGCGCCATCTTCCAGGTGAAGAGATAGAGCGGGAGATTCCAAGGCGAGATGCAGGCGGCCACGCCGAGTGGTCGCCGCCTCACCATCGCGCGTCCCTGCGCCGTCTCGTAGGCCTCGAGTTCGGTATCGAGCACTTCGCGCGCGAAGAATCTCAGGTTGGCGATCGCCCGCGGAATGTCGAGGCTCCGCGCAAGCGACAACGGCTTCCCCGTGTCGATCGATTCCACGCGCGCAAACTCCTCCGAGTCGCGCTCGACAAGGTCGGCAAGGCGGTCGAGGAAACCCGATCGCGCCTTCACGGGCAGATCGCGCCACGCGGGAAACGCATTCGCCGCGGCCTCGACGGCCGCATCCACATCGTGCGCGGTCGAATCAGGCGCCGTCGCGATCTGCCCAAGCGTTGCCGGGTCGAACACATTGATGATGGCGCCGCCACTGGCGCCCTGAAACGCTCCATCGATCAGGTTCTGTACGACGCGCATGGCGGCCACAGCCTCAAGGATACGGCGGCTCGCGCCCTCCTCGCGTTGGCTACCTAACGACTCGCTCGCCGAAGTGCTGCACGCACCGGGCTCGCGTCGAACCCTTCGAGCGCAAGAGGCAGCGCGCAGAGTTCGTACTCGCCGCAGTCCACATGGGCGAGCACGAGCCCCTCGATGATCGACACGCCTCGCGCCGCGAACCGCGCGTGCGCCGGAAGGTCCTTCGAGTCCGCGCAGTCCACACTGGGCGTGTCGACCCCGATGAGCCGCACGCCCGCGTCGGCGAGCCAGTCCACGAGCGCTGGTTCCAGCGCAAGGAAGTCCGCGCTCCACGCATCAGGATCCGGATACGAAAGCGTGGCGATGAGGAGCCTCGGTGTCGCTGGCACCCAGTTGTGTTTCACATCGAGATCCGCTCGGCCGACGCGCCGACTCGCGCACTCCGCCCCTGCGCGCACCCGGATGACTTCGCAACGACCCCAGTAGAGGTCCAGCGGCTGGCGGTCGATCGTTGCGCCCTCTCGCTCATAGTGGCTCGGCGCATCCGCATGCGCTCCTAGGTGCACCGTCGTCGTGAGAGAACTCAGCGTGAACGCGTCACCCGTGCCCATGTCAAACGCCACCGTTCGCAACAGCGGCACATCGCCAGGAAACACCGCCGTACGCTGCGAGAGCCTCGGGGAAATGTCGATGGCCTCCGCCGCCATCGCTAGGTCTGCATCACCGTTCGACCACCATCGACAGGGAGATTGACTCCCGTCACATAGCTCGCCGCCGGCGAAGCGAGAAATGCCGCCACCGAGCCAATCTCGCCCGCGTCGCCCAATCGACCCGCGGGAATCGTTGCAATCGCCGCGCGCTCGACCTCGTCGACAGTCGACCCCGACCGAGTCGCACGACCCTTGAAGATCGCCTCGAGCCGCGCGGTCTTCGTGAACCCGGGCAAAATCGTATTGACCGTGATGCCAAACGGCGCCAGTTCCCCCGCGAGCGAACGCGCCCAGTTCGCGACCGCAGCGCGCACGCTGTTGGAGACGCCCAGTCCGCGGATCGGCGTGATGACCGAAGTGCTCGTGATGTTGATGATTCGCCCGTACCCGGCCTCGCGCATGCCTGGCGCGCACGAACGCACGATCGCTTGTCCCGTGAGCACATGCAACTCGAAGCCCTTGGCAAAGTCCTCGGGCTTTGCGTCGATGGCCGCACCCGGCGCCGGACCACCCGTGTTGTGCAGCACAATGTGCACAGCGCCATGTGCGGCCACATGCGCGTCGACCGCCACCTGCACCGCGCGCCAGTCGCCGTAGTCAACACACAGCGTGCGATGGGTCTGCGCGGCGGAACGCGGAAGTTCGCCGAGCACCTTCGCAAGCCCATCGGCGTTGCGTCCGACAAGCGTCACCGATGCGCCCGCACGCGCGAACGCGATGGCGCACGCACGGCCGATTCCCTGCGTCGATCCACCTACGAGGGCCTGCTTCCCGGAGAGCGAAGACGAGTCGTTCGATGAACTCATGCCGCAGAGGCTAGCGAGGCGCGGCGCGTAAGGTGCGCGGCCCCAGCGACGGTCGTCGCCACCGCGAAAGCGATCAGCGTGACGAACAGAATCTGCGCTCTCGCGTGCGAGGTGGAAAGGGCGGCCTGCGCATTCACGATCGCGTCAGCCTTGCCGCCCCCGAGAGCCGCCCAGAATGCATCGGACGCCAGTTCCAACTGCACCCCCTGCGCATGCGAGATGATCGCCACAACGAGCGCCCCGGCGCAGAGGCTGATCTGCCAGGTGATGCGGGGGCCGCCGCGCGCCCCCGCGAGGAGTGCGGCCAAGAGCGCAGGCGCGACGAAACTCACGATCCCCGCCACCGAGAACGGCGATCGCGTCACCTGCCCACCGACCCATCGGGCGAGAATGTCCGGCGCAACGCCCTTGAGCGATGGTTCTGCGACCGCTGTCACTGACGCCGACTTCACGGCGACGAAGACCCAGCCTGCGTAGGCACCAACGACGACGAGCATGGCGACCCACGCCGCACCGAGGGCCACGAAGATCGAACAGCGCGCCATGGTCGCTACTGGCTGAGCCCAGACGACATCATTCGGGACATGTCCTGCACCTGCTGCTGCATCTGATTCATCTGTGACTGCATCTGCTGCCGTTGCTGGAGCATTCCCGACATCGTCGACTTCATCTGCGCGAGGTCCGGCGGTGAGTTTGGTGCACTCGGGGCCACCGATGGCGCGCTCGGCGACGGCGAACTCGCGCTGGGCGTCAGGGTGAGGCTCACAATCCCCGCGTTCGCTCCCGCCACCACAAATCGCGTGTTCCACACGACCGAGCCATCGTCCTTAAAGGTGAACGAGACTTGAAGTGCGCGCGATTGGCCACTGGCTGTCAGCAGTGAATTCGTGCTCTCGAAGACAATTGCGTCCACGGCCGCGTCGTATCGACCCGCGAAGATGAACATCGAGCGGTCCCCATTGGTCATCTCGCTGCGCGTGAACCCAACGCCGGGGGTGAAGCCCATTGCGTCGATGGTCTGCAGTTGCGCTCCCTGCGCATTCCAGAGCGCGTGGTCGCCGGAGATGAAGTTGCCGCCGAGCGTCCAACCAAAATGCGACTCCCCTTGGAATTCGCCCTGCGCCGAGCCATCAGGTCCCTGCGCAGCGCCCACGACGCTCCACGACCCGACGAGCTGATTGAGTTTCGCCAGTGCTGTGGCATCATCGGCACCGGCAGGCGTAATCGGCCCCGTCGTGCGCGTCCGCGTCCCCTGCGGCGTCCCCTGCGAGAGACTCACGGCCGCCAACGAGAGCGAGACGAGCGCGCCCGCGAGCGCGCCAACGGCGAATGTTCTGTGGTGCATCCCTTCAGGGTACTGAGGCGTCGATGGTTCGGAACATGACGCCAGCCTCATCGAAGAGCGACTTCGCGAGGTCCACCGACTTCTGCCAATGCTCATCGCCCGCGGCCGTCGTACATGTCACAACTTCGGCGATCCCGGCCTGAATGATCGCGAGCGCGCACTGCACGCACGGGCTGAAACTCGAGTACAGCGTGCACCCCAACGGGCTCGCGCCGTTGCGCGCGCACTGCACGATCGCATTGAGTTCGGCGTGGCAGATGAGGTCGTACTTCACCGGCCGCACGAGCCGATCCGGAAGGTCGTCGATTCCCTGCGGCAGCCCATTGAATCCTGTGGCGATGACCTGTTTCGACGCATTGACGATCACGCACCCAACCCCGCGCGATGGATCCTTGCTCCACGAGGCAATCTGCCGCGACAGTTCAAGGAATCGCAGGTGCCACTTGTCTGAATGCGATTCGTGCGTCATTGCGAACCATCCTTCACCCACTTCGTCTGCACCTTCGCTCGGCGAAGGAACGCGGAGAGTTGCCCAGTGTGGTGCTGGACATGGCGAAGGCTGTAGAGGTGCAGTTCCGCGCGTGTGAACGAGAGCCACGGGAATCCCGCGGCCCCACGCAGGCTCGCGCTCGTCTCGCGGCCCACGCTCGCGCGGACCTTGCGCCTGACATGCGCGACATAGTCGATGAGTTCGGGCCGAGTCATGACGCGCGACGGGTACTCGTCCTCGGCATCGGACGCGCCACCTGGATGAAACCTTGCGTGCGGTTTCCATGCCTCATGCGTCTTCGCCGTGTACCCGTCGGTGCAGTAGAGCGTGTGGTAGGCGACATGCCAAAATGCGTACTTGCCCACCTTGCCCTTCCACGAGCGCGCCGGGCACGCGCGCAGGCACTCCTCAAGCATCGCGAGCGACGCGTCGAATTGGCTGAGCACGATTCGCTTGTAGTCGGGCAGGTCCATGCGGGGACGGTAGCGCGCCACCGCTTCAACTGCTGCGCTTCAACTCGACGGCGTGAAGATTCATGAGCGGACCCTTGAGCGCGCCGCCGGTCTTGATCTCGACGATCGCACGGCCGGGCGACTCGACATGGAATGCCCCGACCGCGACGCCCTTGTACACATCCCAGTCGCCGGTGGCTTCGGTGCGACCTCGGAGTTTGGTCTCACCGACGGTCACTTCGAACTCCTGTCCGGCGACCTCACCCATACATGACTGGAGGACCCGCACGCCGTAGTCACCAGCCTTCGTGAACTCCACGACCCAGCGCGCCGCGTCGGTGGCGTCGACCCAGC
>SYGQ01000062.1 GCA_005799475.1 Planctomycetia bacterium
GCGTTCGTGAGGAAGGCCGCCGTCGCGCCAATGAGGAGTGCGAGTTGATGAGCGCGTCGGGCAAGCGACCAATGCGACGAAGTCGAATTGGGTTCGATGTCGACCCCTGGAATCCGGAACATGCGAATCACGGCAGGCACGCATGCATGCGCCGTCAAAGGCGGATCCCGCGGGTCTTGACGACAGCGCCAAGTCTCGTCCCTCGCCGCGCGACGCCGATGGTCTCAGGCTCCTCCAGAAGCGACCTAGTGCTTCAGCGAGATCCAGCGCGCGGAGATCTGCTGCAGGTCGCCGCCGGTGGCCGTGCCGTTGGCGTGAACGTCCGGGCCGAAGAACTCCGCCTCGAGCGACTCGATGTCGCGCGTGAGTGCGCGGCAGTCCTCCTCGGAGAGCCGTCCCTCGCTGATGCGCTCGTCGCGGATCCGCCTGAGCGTGGTCACGACGCTCAGCGGAGTCATGTGCTGCGGTCCGGAGGTCCGAGCGGCGAGCGCACGGGCCGCTGCGGCAGCGCGCGCGCGACGCCCACGCACCCAGATGAAGGCAAATGCGCCAGCGATCGCCACGGTGCCGGCAAGCGCGATCACAACATTGCGGGAGTTGGCGAGCGAGGATCGGACAGGCACGGTTGGCGTCGTCACCGTAAGCACATCCATATCGGCGTACTGGCGCGAGATGAGCTTCGCCTTGTCGCCCGAGCTCGTCGTGCCGATCACCGCGTCACTGAGCACCGGCAATTGGAACTCGTCGCCGACGGACCCGCCCGTTGGCGTGAACGAAATGATCCAACTGCGCTCGGTCGAGAGGCGATACATACCCGTGTCATCAGGCTTGGCGTATTCCTTGTCCGCCGACGGACGCGAGGAGCCAAATGACCGCATGATCGAGTTGGATCCCTCGGCCTCCACGACGACGAACGGGCGCTCTTCGATGCCCTTGGGTCCGACCTCGAATCCACGGAGTGCACGCTCGAACCCTGGCAGCAGCGTCGCGAGGTCTGGGACGACCCCCTCGGCCTTCGCAGAGACTTCGAGGACGACCTTGCGTTCGCCGGACTTGCTCGCGCCGTCGACCTCGCGCAGGTCGAGCGTCTCGACGACCTCGAGGGCGCGCATGGGACGGATGGGCGCTGCACCAGCCGCGTCGATCTGCGGCGAGTTACTCGTGACGGCGAGCACGACGGGCCCGGCCTGGTCGTTGAAGTGCATGTCGATCGAGACGGAGGGCACGCGGTCCACGCTCGGATCCTTCGCGGAGAGCACGATGTACGCGAGCGGCTTCTCGAGCCAGCCGGTTTCGCCGCCCTCCGTGATCGTGGTCGGCGGCGCAAGCGCTTCAAAGAAACCAATGCCCTCGACGGTGAAGTGGTCGCCGAAGCCGGATTCAACTTGTTTCTTGAGGAGGTCGCGGTAGTTCATGGGCTGGTAGCTGTTGCCCACGCGCGCCCACACATCGTTCATGAGGTATCGACTGAATCCGCCGGTCTCGCGGTCGACCTCGGTCGTGAACCGGATCGAGAGCGTCAGGCCGAATCGGCGGCCCGCACCGACTCGCGCATCGCCGTCCACTGCGAGTCGGAGCCTGACCTCGTCCTTCATGAGGTCCTGATGCAGTTCGAGGAGTCGCGCCATCGCCGCGCCCGACGGATGGTCACCGATGATCCGCATCGCATGGCGGATCACTCGCGGCTTGACTTCGGGCGCGAGACCCGCCATGGAGTCCGCGAGCGACCGCGCGAAGGCGTCGATGTGGCGCGACGCCGCCTCGGTACCCAGTGATGCCATCGACTTCTTGATAAGGTCGATCTGATCATCCTGGGGGGAGCCTTCGACAAGGAGATCCTCGCGTGTCAAGTAGTTGAGTTCGGTGGATCCAACTGACGCGCCGAACCACGCAAGGTAGATCGACGGGTCGTCGCGCTGGTCGCCGCCGGCGACGAGTTCGGCGTAGCGCGCGGCCGTCTGCGCGAACGCGTCAAACGCGGCCTTGCGGTACTGGTTGTACGCGGCGAAGTCCTTCTTGTCCTGCTCCTGCTTGAACTGCACTCGGTCGATCGCGAGTCCAGCCTTGATGACGGCGTCGTTCCACGAGTGTGGTCTTGCGGCGATGGCGTGCTCAATCAGTTCAAGCGCGAGCTCGTAGCCCTTCTCGACCATCTCGACGATTTCCTTCGGTGTGCGCTTCATGCCCGCTGCCTGCTGTGCGCGTCGGTCGCGCCATTCACCGGAGAGGCCGCGTCGCATCTGGTCGGCAAGTCGTGCCGCGGTGTCGGGCTCGAGTTCCTCGAGTGGGCCAAAGACGGAGCGAATGCCATCGCGGGTGAAGACCTCGGTGCGGCCATGGCACGCGGCGAACGCAGAGGCGATCGCGGGTAGCCGCTGCGCGTCGATGCCGATGTCCTCGAGGACCATCATGAGCCGGGCGAGGTGCGCGAGGTTTCGTCGCTGGCGACCGCGCGTCAAGGGCGCGCCGCCCATGTCGCCGCGCACGAAGCCCATGTACGCGTAGTCCCCCTCGCCCTGCCACATGGGGTTGCCGAGGTTCTTCTGCCACTCGCCGAGGAACTCGTTGGCGAGGACCGTCCCTTGCTCGGGGAACCTGGTGACCGCGGCCTGCAGCGCGTCGAGGGCGACATCGACTTCTTGCGCCGCCGTCGCGAGCGCGATCGAGGTGCGGTAGGCGCGGCTGGCAAGGCTGGGCTCCACCTCAGCCATCCATCGTTCATCGGGCATTGCCCGCATCAAGAGCGCGAGTTGTTGCGGTCGTTGGCCCGCGTTGGGGTCGTAACCCAGTCGCGGCGGACGGCTGCGCGATCCACGCCCGAGCGCCGCGTCCGCCTCGCCCATGACCGCCGTCGTCAGCATGCGAAGCGGCACGCGCAAGACCTCGCGGTCAAGCGTTGTTTGACGCAGCAGCGTGTCGACAGACTCCTTCATGGTGAGGATCGTGCGCGCCCGGACTTCGGCAGGCAGCGACTCGTTGTCGAGTGCGACCGCCTTGAGCGCGAGGATCTCGAGCGCCGCCGGTGCGAGCGCCTGGTTCGCGAAGACTTCCTTGAGCCACGCCGAAGCCTGCGACGGCGGCACCTGCGGCAGGAGGTCGATCGCGCGGCGCACCGCGTCCTGGCGCAGCGCGTTCTCGGCTGATCCCACCAGCGCCGCCTCGCCGAAGAGTCCCCACGCCGTGCGCAAGTGCCGCTCGGCATCGGCGGATCCCTGTGGACTCGCGGCGAGTTCCTCGTAGTAGCGGCCGTAGTTGAAGAGTGCGACCGCATCGAGCTGCGCGCGCGCCGCGTCGAGCGGCGGGAAGAACCGCGATGCTTCGAGCGGCAGATCGCCAGCGAGAAGGAACTTCACTGTGCGCTCGCGGTGCGCGGCATCTTGGGCACCAAAGGCGTGCGAGCCTTCGTCGAGTCGCCGCAGGAACTCCGCAGTGCTGTAGCGGTCGGCGGACTCCTTCAGAAGTTGCGCGAGGATGGCCACCTGCCAGTCACTCAGCGGCTCGGGAGAGGCGTCGGCGATGGCGAGCACTTCCTCAGGAAGGAGCCCGGGGTCAGGCTTCTGGTTGGGATCGCCACCGCGCTGCGAGCGATTGATGGTCTGCAGGATCTGTGTGTAGGCGGCGATCGCGTCGGCGCTGGCGAGCTCGCGCAGCGCGGTCGCGAGCGCCGTCCACTCGCCCGCCTGCACCTGGAGCTGCAGCCACTTCGCGAGAGCGTCGAACTCCGTCGCGCTTGGCTTCGGGTTCTCGCCGAAGCCGATCTTCGAGCGCGCAGCGAGCACCGATTGCGGTGTCCGCGTGAACTCGATCGTCCGCACAGCCTGCGCGAGCGACGCTGCGGTCGGCGGCGCCTCGGATCCTGGACCGCC